>DOCI01000240.1:0-1231 GCA_003503535.1 Planctomycetaceae bacterium | reverse complement strand
CTGGGGGCTGCGCTTCGCTACGACCCAAGCCACTCGATGATTACAGTTCAGGAGCTTGCCAGTCTGGAATACCACCTTTTTCTTTTTGTTGGTAGTACTGCACATGAAATGGTCGCTCGGGGCACATCGGAGCCGATTCGTTGACCATTAGCGGGCGTGAGGCTTTCCAGAATTTGTCATAGGAATTCCGAAACCGCTTGACGACTTCGGGATGTTCGTCAATGACATTGGTCGATTGATTGGGATCCTTCTGCATATCGTACAGTGAGTTGTTATTGACGAACCGATAACGCTGACTGCGAATCGCGAATTTGTTCCATTGATAATCGTCTGGATTGGCACCGGTTGGCCAGCGGCAGACATGAGTAAATAACAGACGATCTTTCCAGCTGTCTGCAGAATCTCCTTTGATCAGAGGCCATAAGCTGCGACCAGCCACCTGATCCTCTGGGAGTTTTGCTCCAGTGACTTCAGCCAGTGTCGGTAAAATATCGATATGAGCGGCTATGCGATCGATTTCATGACCGGGTTCTAAAACTCCGTTCCAGCGAACCAGAAACGGAACACGAACTCCCCCTTCATCCGGGCTCCCTTTGAAGCCTTTCATGTTGTCGTTGAAAGGGAACATTTTTGAACCGTCCTCCAATTCGCCAATCGCCTTATCCGGATCCCCGCAACCGTTGCCGACGGTGCCGTTGTCTGACATAAAAATAACGATGGTATTTTTTTCGAGATCCCACTCTTCGAGTTTGTCGAGCAGTCGTCCCAGATTTTCGTCGATATTTTCGACCATGCCGTAAAAGCCAGCCTGATTATCGTTGCAGCCTCGATCCTTGAACTTCTTTGTATTTTCAGGGGGAGCAATAAAAGGTGCGTGGGGAGCGTTGGTCGCAATGTAGGCAAAGAAGGGTTGCTTTTGTTCGGCCTGCTTCTTGATGAAACCCAACGCAGCCGTAAAAAACAGATCGGTGCAATAGCCATCCGTCTTGACGAAAGAGCCGTTGTGCTTGATCACAGGATCAAAGTATTTGTTACCGGGTGCATCGGCACAACTGCAGTCGTAAGCCTGACCGATTCCACCAGCTCCATGAATGAAGGCTTCTGCAAACCCGCGATTGTGAGGCTGATATTCATCTTCATCGCCCAAGTGCCATTTACCGAAAATACCGGACGTGTAGCCAGCCGTTTTCAGGACTTGAGGCAGAATGGTTGCATCGAGAGTCATCCGTTC
>DOCI01000112.1:6129-11730 GCA_003503535.1 Planctomycetaceae bacterium | reverse complement strand
TGATGGACGCATTGGGACTTTCCGCGGTCGTCGCGGGAAAGATGGCAAATACATGGGAGGCTACGGCGGCACCGCATTCGGTACTAAGGGAACCCGTCCAATCGGCAGTTTCAGTGGATACGAGCCTCTTCTTTCGGAAATCATTAAGTTCTTCAAGTCGGGCGTCGCCCCAATGGACTCACAGGAGACATTGGAAATCTACGCCTTCATGGAAGCTGCTGATGAAAGTCGTCAACAACAGGGAAAAACGATTTCTCTGAAAGCAGTCATGGATGATGCGACTATTCAAGCGAAAGAATTATTGAAAACGAAATACGATCTGGAATAATTGATCCTCTTCAAAGATGCCTGCGTTAAAAGCCTGAGAATACTCTGACAGGTCAAATTGTGAGCCCGCAGGTCCGGCGCTGCCGGACCTGCGGAGTCTTTCTTGATTCAAGGCAGGCAGGAGAAATTCAATGTCAGCAAATCAAACGCGCAGCAAGTCTCTGGATGAGATTGAATTTGAATTCATTGAGTTTCCAAACGGAACCATGAAACGATTCGTCTACGAGAATGGAACATCCTTCGAGGAATATAAGTCACATGCGTCCTGGCTGGGGATGCCTTTTTATCATCGGACTTCCGGAAGAAGCCCCGTGACTGGAAAACTCGTTCCAGCAAAAGGGGTAATTGCAGTCGGCCGCCGCGCCTACGGCGTAATTGCCTGCGGTCAGATGGCGTGTGGATTGATTACGTTCGGGCAATTGTCGCTGGGCGTTCTCTTCGGAGTCGGTCAGGCGACAACCGGTCTGGTTGCGGTTGGACAACTGGGAGTGTCTGCATTTTTCGGATTGGGACAGATTGTCATTGGTCACATGGCAATCGGACAAGTTGCCTATGGGCGTTATGTCCTGGCTCAATTCGGGTGGGGCGAGCATGTCTGGGATACGCGTGCCGTTGATCCGGTAGCCGTGCAGAGTTTCGAGTGGCTGACAAGTTTGTTTATGTGAATGACGCGTTGGTTATAAAAAAACTGCTGGGCAAGCCAGCAGTGGCACACAATTAATATTTTCAGTTTCTATGTCAGACTGATTAAAGCAACGTTTTCAGCTGAATCAGCCAAACGGGAATCGCTTCTTTTGGAGGCTCTGCGGCTTCGTATTCCAGAGCGACCCAGCCACCGTAATTGGCTTCTTTGAGGACATTAACGATCTTACTCAAATCGGCGGGGACTTTGTGATCGTTCTGCCAAATTTCAACTTTCACTTGAGCGTTCACCGCATAGGGAGCAATTTTAGCCAGTTCTGCATACACATTGTCGAAGTTTCTGAAGTTGCCGGAGTCGAAATTGACACCAAACCAGGGAGACTCGACCTGCTTGACGATCTTCAGCATATCTTCGGGAGAAGCTGTGATTCCTCCATGGTTTTCGAGTGCCAGAAATACACCGTGTTGTGCAGCAATTTCGCAAGCGGTGTTGCAGGCGGTAGCACATCGCTGGATCGCTTCTTCAGTCGTCGAACCCTTCTGCACTTTGCCCGCGAATATCCGAATGGCGGGGGCTCCTAATGTGGCATAGGCTTTGATCCACTTTTCCACTTCATCGAGTTGTGGCTGCAATTTTGCAGGCTCGACACAAAAGTCGTTGCGAATCGCACCGCCAGAAATGCTGATGCCAGCAGTATGGCAATGTTGTTTTAAATCGAGCAGATAGGCATCATCAAAATCTGAGGGGAAGTAATAAGACGTCAGCTCAACGCCGGGCACATCCTGATCTCGGCAGTAATCGACGAGATCGAAAAGAGTCATTTCTGCAGGTTTGCCTTTCTGGGCCGTCAGTTCTTTGCGAAAGGAATACGCCGCCAGCGACAACTTCATCGGTCCCGGCAGTTGACGTGCAAATGGTTCTATCGCCAGCCCTGGATTTGTCAGGAACAATCCAGCTGCTGTTGCGGACGTTGCCAGAAATGAGCGTCGGGAGAATGGTGCGTTCATAAATCAAGTACCTGTTTCTGTTCGTTAATAAAACTGATTTTCATTATACGATTTCTCTTTGGAAATTGCGAGAAATGACAATCCACTAGCGTTGGATTTGACCTACAACTCACGCTCGGCTGCCCGGGCTTCAATCACTTCCAGTTGAACGAGATCTCCTTTATTGATACCGGGGCAATCTTGCTGCAGATCGTTCCAGGTTTTTTCATCGGTCAAATGAGAGCGCCAGAAAGGCCAGGTTCGACACTGGACGGGACGAACCGGATAAATCGTACCTTTGCGGGCCCGGCTATCGAAAAACGTGCAGTCACCATTGGCAAACTCCGTCAACGATTTCTGCCCCCGCAATGGCCGAGTGTGCATGAGGCGTATTTCGCCAATCGGTTTCTCCAGGTACTCGGCGATCGCCTGAATTTCTTCCTCAGAAACCCATACTGCTCCCGGCCCACCCGTGCAGCAATTCCCACACTGTGTGCATTCAAATTTCAAACCGTCTTTGTACCAGGACATAGGGAGAGATTAGGGGTTAGAGGTGAGTGGTTAGAGTGGCCAGTGTTGAGAGGCCAGTGGCCAGTGGCCAGTGGATGATTAATTAGACTACGAAATTTAAATGTATTTTCGAAACCCGAATACCTAGACCCGATTTATTCCGCCTTCATCCTTCCGCCTTCTTAACCGGCGTCCACAAAGGAGCTGGGTTCTCGGGATCTTCTGTGATACGGGCCAGTTGAAAGAGGAGATCGGAAAGTCGATTCATATAAATCATTCCCTGCTCAGAAACGGTTTCGTTATCGGCCAGTTTCCAGAGATCGCGCTCTGCTCGTCGGCAAACGGTGCGTGCCAGATGCAGCGATGCTGGTAAGGGGGCCCCGCCGGGCAGGATAAAACTCGAAAGAGCAGGCAGTTTCTTATGAAGTTTGCCCAGCCAGTTTTCGAGTCGTTTCACCTGATGATTGGTGATTCGCGGCGGAATTTGGATTTCGGAATCCGCAGGAACGCACAATTCTGCTCCCAGATCGAACAGATCATTCTGGATCTGTCGAATCCAGTCGTAATAAGTGGCAGGCACAGGACCAGACAATGCCAGACCGAGATGCGCATTCAACTCATCTAGTGAACCAAGGCATTCAATGCGAGGATCGAACTTGGTGACTTCCGTGCCATCTCCAAGTCGGGTTGTTCCTGCGTCGCCAGTTTTAGTGGTAATGTTATCCAGATGGACCATATTCTTGCAGTTCTATTTCTGTGTCCTGAATTCTCAATAACACTTTATAGCGAAAATTCAGGAGTCGAACCACAAACACTCACTGATCTGGTTACTCAAGTATCATTCGGAAAGGTAAAGCAGTGTCAACAATTTCGAAAGCTCGAACTGTTCCTGTTCACTGCCGACGACGATCAATTTGTTGCCTGTGCGAATGATTTTGAGATCTTTCGAGCCTAACGCTTCCTGTAATGTCTGGACAAGATTTTCCGAATTCTCCTTTTCGGTGACTTCGGAAACATTATAGAGCCTTCGAACAGGATTGCTCTTAGCATGTTCGAGAGTGGTGATAATGAGTGCTTCATCGCGGACTTGATACGTCAGTTGAAAAGTCGGCAAGACTTTTTCCAGCGAGGCTCGTAACGAAATTTCCTCAACCAGATTATCGATGATCGCGTCTCCCTGTTTCGTTAACTCTTGTGTCGCAGCGTTGTCGAATACAACTGGTATTTCATAAAGATCCTGAAGAAACTCACAAAACTCATCCAAAGGAATCTCATAAAAAGCAAACTCGCTGCGTTCATCGAGCAGATTGAGAATCTCCTGCTCGCGATTCCGATCTTTCTCAGAAACGATCGGCCAGCGAGATGTCGAAATGGCCGGTCGACTTTCGTAGCGATAAAAAGCAGGATCGATCAGATGCACAATTTCCCGTGCCGTTTTGCTCAGCGGTGTGCCGCTATTCTTGGCCATCTCCTTCAAGGCATTCTCCAGATGTCGCGGCTGGGTCAATAGTTCGATGTCATCGCGTGGTTCGGGCAAATCTGTCATCGCCTGAGTCACTTTTGGATTGGCTTTCAATCGAGACAAAACCCAGTTCTGCAACTCCGGCTCATCAATCGATTGAATCGCATGGGCAAACCACTTTTGAATTTCGATCAGATGCTGGTCCGATTCATATGCGAACCTCTCGACGGAACCCAATTGGTCTTTTAGCCGATCCAACTCCTCCAGGATTTCCTGCCGGTCCTCATGCATGTCAGAGAGTCGAGCGTCGAAATGATCTCTTATCTGCATTTGCTGAAGCTGTTCATCAAGAATATCATGCTCTAGCTCAGTTCGACGATCGACCGCTTGATACATTTGTTTTGCGATCTCATTGAGCTCTTTCTCAGAGAGCAGTGGTTGAAGCTTATCGAGTAGAGTCTCAACCTGCTTTTTGTCTTCTTCGACTCGCTTCTTGATATTTTCCTCTCGTTCCTTGAAAGATTTTGTCCGCTCCTCAATCTCTTTTTTTCTTTTGGCTTCCTCAGCTTTCATCTCCTCCGCCAATTCCTCCAGAAGTGAATCGTCCGGCTTTTCAATTGGAGTGCCAAAGGGATCTGTGACAGGATCTGGTTGATTTCCTCCAAACGGATCACTCCCCCCAAATGGATCGCCTTCCTGAGCGTGGATAAATGGAGTGAGAACGAGCAGGCTGAATAAGACCATCAGGGATGGAAGCTTGAATAAACTCATCGAGTTAATTCCTTTTGTAACTGATTTCGTAACTGACTGGTCATCAGTTTTCATGATGCGCATAATAGAGAAACTCCAAACTATCTGGAGACTCCCTGAAACGCAAACACTTTTTGTACAGCTCGTGGGATCGCTCCAGAAATCAGGCCTGAGCAACCTCCTGCCAAAGACAACCACCTTCCAACTTCAGGTTTAGCCCGTTTGACGATATGAAACGGAAATCTTCACTATTTGTTACGACGCTGCTTCTGCTCGTCATTCTGGGGATCAGTTTTTCCTCCCCGATATGGCAGCATACGCATACAGATGGAGATCATCCGCACCAGCACGGTCACGGCAACGATAAGAATCATGGTCATTCGCACTCGCACAGTCATGGTCATAGCCACTCACATTCTCACAGTCATGGCCATACTCATTCTCATACTGATGAAAAAGCTGAAGTCGTCCAGGAGCATGCTCACTTTTCATTATTCGGTTACGTGTTTACGCTCGCACTGCCTTCACCTTCTGAGAAATCCAAAGTAGCCACCACCACTCACGCGATCGATCCCCAAACTGTTGAAGCCCAGAAAGCATTGGGAGTGACCTACTGGGAATCTGAAGATTTTCTTTCCTGGTCGGTCCTGTTGAAGTTTGACCTGCTGCCGTTAAATGCACGTCTCCACTCTCCTGTGCTCATCGGAAATGGTTCGCTAATTCCAGACAATTCTCAATGGCGTCCACTGATGCACGAAGCACCGCCGACGCCTCCTCCGGAAATGATTGATTTTAGTTTTTCCGTCTAATCAGACGAATTCATTTCATTCATTTTTTCCGATTAATTCGGACAGAGGAGGAAGTTATGCCCGTCCGTAAGGCATTTACATTGATAGAACTGCTGGTCGTGATCGCAATCATTG
>DOCI01000112.1:0-6013 GCA_003503535.1 Planctomycetaceae bacterium | reverse complement strand
TCTGCCAGCCGTCCAGCAGGCACGCGAGGCGGCTCGGCGTTCGAGTTGCAAGAATAATCTCAAGCAGATCGCTCTCGGTCTACACAACTATGAATCCACACACTCCACATTGCCACCTGGATATTTATGGATGGATGGAACACGTTACACCACTGTTGCCAATCCGGGATATCCCGTCAATTATAATGCGATCGACAACCACATGGGCATTTCCTGGGGAACCATGATTCTCCCCTTCCTGGAGCAGTCGGCTTTATACGACAGCTTCAATTTCGATCTCCCCTGTTTCGATCTTGCGAATCGGGTGCCTCGGGAAACTCATTTGAGTGTGTATCTATGTGCGTCCGATCCCGATTCCGAAGGCGAGTTTGTCGAGCGGGATGTGAACTTCGCGGCTTCAAGTTATGCCGGAAATTGGGGGCCGGCGAATGGTCGCGCCAACACACCAGCCGATGCAACAGATGACGTGAATCTCGACGACACCCCGGCTGCCAACTCTCAGCCGTCAGGTGCCAGCTTTCCAGCCTGTGGAGGAATTCTCTATCGAAACAGTCGCACGAAATTTCGCGACATTACCGATGGCCTTTCCAATACGCTCGCAGTTGGCGAGCGAACCAACGGAAAGATCGTTGGCGATGATGGTCAATTCGTAACCGGAGCTGGTGGCGGGCATGTCTTATTTGAAAATGCCTGGGCGGCTGCTTGCCGCGATGAAACCGATGCCGGGGACGATCACGGACATATGGTCCTGTTCGACACCGAATTTGGCCCCAACCGAGCCCGACAGGATGCAACCGGAACTTATAACTACGGCCCCGACCGCGGCGTCTCCGCGCCGCATCGAGGCGTGGCGCAATTCGCATTGTGCGATGGTTCGGTCCGTGGCATCAGCGAGAATATCGATCTGGGAACTTACCGTTCTCTCAGTTCGAGACAGGGAGGAGAGGTGATCGGCGAGTTTTAAGCGAAGTCCATGAGTGATGTGAGACTGAAGTGAGGGCATGGTCAATCCAAATTGACCATGCTCTTTTTTTGGATCAGCACTCACTCACATTCACAGCCAGTCCGCCCTCCGACGTTTCCTTATATCGGGACGACATATCGGCTCCGGTTCGTTTCATCACCCGGATAACACGATCAAGCGACACAAAGTGTTTTCCGTCTCCCCGCAATGCCAGTCGACTCGCGTTGATGGCTTTCACTGCTCCCATTGCATTGCGTTCGATACAGGGGACCTGCACCAGTCCCTTAATCGGATCACATGTTAAACCGAGGTTGTGTTCCATACCGATCTCAGCCGCTTCTTCCACCTGATGCGGCGTTCCGCCCAGCACTTCCGTCAATGCTCCGGCTGCCATCGAACAGGCGACGCCGACTTCTCCCTGGCAGCCAACTTCGGCTCCTGAGATGGATGCGTTTCGTTTATAGAGTGAGCCAATCATCGCAGCCGTCAACAGGAACTCTTCGATCTTCTTCGTGTGAACTTCCGGGCAGAAGCGATCCAGATAGTGCAGGACCGCTGGAATGATTCCTGCTGCTCCATTAGTCGGAGCCGTCACAACACGGCCTCCCGCTGCGTTTTCCTCATTCACCGCCAGAGCATACAAATCGACCCAGTCGAGAATCGACATCGGATCGCGGAGAGAAGCTTCTGCCCGATCTTTCAACGCGCGATATAATTCCGCCGCTCGACGTTCAACTCCCAATCCTCCCGGGAGAATCCCTTCAATCTGGCAGCCTCGCCTCACGCACTCCTGCATCGTCTGCCAGATCTTCTGCAAACCGGCACTGATCTCCGCATCGGTCCGAAAGGCTCGTTCATTCTCGCGGGCAATCTGACTGATGGAATACCCCTGCTGATCACAAATAGCCAGCAATTCACGAGCAGAACTGAATGGAAACGGAACCTTGACGACTTCTTCAGGCTCCTGATTGGCCTCTCCCCCTTCGCGAACAATAAAACCTCCGCCCACCGAATAATAGGTCGCCAGATAAACGGCTGATTTCTGATCTTCTGTAAAAGCCTGAAAACGGATCCCATTCGGATGAGATTCCAGAAAGATTCGACGATTGAAAATCAGATCGGTTTCCTCATCAAAGGAAATTATCTTTTTACCAGCCAGGTTCAATTGCTTCTCAACCCGAATCGATTCGAGTTTTCCGGCAACCGAATCGGGATCGATTTCATCCGGTCTCTCTCCCAGCAAGCCCATCAGCACAGCCGAATCGGTTCCGTGACCATGTCCGGTTAATGCGAGTGAACCATACAAATCGACCTGGATCCGAGTGACAGAATCGAGCAATTGATGATCAGTCAACTCCTGTAGAAACGCTTCCGCTGCCCGCATCGGCCCCACCGAATGCGAACTCGAAGGCCCGATGCCAATTTTGAATAAATCGAAAACACCAAAATAATAATGACTTACAACAGATGGTTCAGCAGTTAGCGACATGGGAAGATTAATGGTTATCCAGTTAAGGTGAGTTATTTGCTCAGCATCGGCCCCAGCCAGAGTCCCCAGTCATTGCTGGCACCGTCATCGGTAGCGTGTGTCAATAGAATCAACTGGGAGACCCCCTCGACGTTTACATCAAAGGAAATCAATTCGCTCGATGTGACCGTTTTCGATTGCCATAGGGTACGACCATCTCCCTGAATTTCAAAGGCAACCGTTCCTGAGTCGTGACCAGCAGCGATGCCAACTTTGCCAGTGATCGTCTTCCATGCTTTATTCAAGGCATATTCATGACGGGCAGGTGCATGAGCATACAGACCGGTTTCGAAGATTTCACCATTCGATTCGAGCAGCATAGCCGGATCGGGAATGCGATTGAACGTCGGGTTTCTCCAGCCGACCGAAACGGATAATGGTTTGAAACTCGTCAATTCCACCTCAGACTGACGCCCCGAATAATCTCCGGGAGTCCCTGTCGGCTCCGAAATGCCAACAAGCCGATTTGCAATCCGTTGTCCTTTTTCAGTTTTGATGAATCTTAACTGGCGTTCTATCTCACTCGACTTCCCACTGGCAATCGCATCCAGCAGAGCTGTCAGTTCGAGACGCAGTTGAATCGTTGAGACATCTGGAATTCCCTGAGCGGAAACCTCATATGAATATTTCAACTTAGAAAGACTTCCCGAATCTGCCAGGGCTCCGTTGCAATGCAGAGGGACGATTCGCAATTGACCACGTTTTCCGGGAGTCAAAGCAGAAGTCTGAAATTCAAAATGCCCATTGCTGTCAGGAACAGCAGTCGCAGTTGTTGAGTTATAATCGCCGCCCCCATCGGGATCGAAGTAAGCCACCACTCCATAAACGGGGGGCTCTCCTTTCACCGTTCCCGAAACCTGAATCGCCTTTCCTGCCGTCTCAACAGAAAGATTACTGACGGTCACACTGGCAGAATCGAGATATCCTTTGACTGATCGTGTGAACTGCGGATGCGAAGCCAATCGCATTGCATGGGCAAGAGAAAGAATCGTGCCACGACCTTCCCCACGCAGTTCATCGCCATACGTGCGATTTCCCGAACCCATCAACGGCGTCCCGCGAAGCTGTTCATCGGGCCGCGGAGCACAGTGAGGCAAGCCGAACCCATGCCCCATTTCGTGTGCAATACCGCCAATGAAAATCGAATTGTGCTTGCCGAGGGAGATGCGACCATATTCTCCATCCTTGATCATCGGCTCTTTAAGTTTGATATTCTCAATCGCCAGTTCCAGAGAATCGAGTTGCCAGGCCGTTCCACTCTTGTTGGAGCCACCCGCATAGTAAGGAGAATTGTGCGTAAACGTGAGCGTCTTCTCATTCCAGTCAGCCAGATTACAGAAGATGACCATCGTTTCCTTATCGCCATCGATATCCTGCTTTTTCAATTCAACCAGACATTCCTCCCGAATTTCCCGGCCCGAACTCTTTTCATAGTGTGATGTAGGATGTAAGCCTTTAATGGAATAGATAACGACTTTCCCCTGACGATTCCGTTGCAGGTTGAACGTCCGGTTTCCAAAGCCGTGCCGCTCCATCTCGGTTTGATAGAACAACTGAATATGCTTCATTATGGTATCGAGCCGCTCTTCATATCGGGCAGGAAATTCCCGATCCGAAGGCGTCCAGCACACCACTTGTAAAAACCGATCCCCCTGCTCCGGCTGCGATTCATGCCAGGGATCAAGAATCTTCCGAGCCGCGATCACCTGCTCTTGTTCTTTGACTGGTTCAGCCTGTGCGTTTCCAATTAAAACAAAAATCAGCAAGAGAAAGATCAGAATTTTCATCAACATATATCACTTGTAAAAACAGCAAACAGTTCCCAGAACAAGATCAGTATTCTTCACAGAGAAAAGGGTTTTGAAACGATAAAAACCACAGAGTTAAAGCAGACACAACTATCCACTTGGCTGATCGTCCCATTATTCACGCACAAGCGGTGCTTTCTCCGAAGGCATAATCATATCAATCCCATTGCCGAAGGGATCCCCATCCTGTTGAATCAAACGTCCTTCTCCGCAAATGTAGGCGCTGCCTCGAATAGTCGGGATGATGCCGAGTTCAGGATCGATTCGATACGTCGCCACAAACCGACTGCCGATGATACTTTCCTGAATCCATTCTTCACCCGGTTTCAGCTTTCCATCAGCTGCCAGACAAGCCAGCTTGGCGCTTGTGCCGGTGCCACAGGGAGAACGATCGTAAGCACCCCCGGGACAGTAAACAAAGTTGCGACTATGGGCATCCTCAGATTCTGAAGTTCCGTACAATTCGATGTGATCGATTTCTTCGCCATCGGTTCCGGTAATCTGCTGTTCCCTCAGTTCTTTTCGCATCAATGCAGACGCATCGCTAAGTTGCCTGATATATTCTGGCTTGACCGGGACCGGGCTTTGCTCCACAAGAAAAAACCAGTTTCCGCCCCAGGCGATATCTCCAGTAATCGTTCCCAACTCCTCGATTTGGAGCGTGACCTGTTTGCGATACCGATAGCTTGGAATATTTTCGACAGCCACTTCATTCTTCGTCAGTAAATTCGCATCGACAGTGCCGACGGGTGTCTGAATGCGAATCACTCCCGGCTTAACACGCTCAAGATAGGCCAGCGTAGCCGCAACACCCATGATGCCGTGACCGCACATATTGAGGACGCCGCAGTTATTGAAGAAAATCACTGCCGCATCACACGCAGGCTCATCGGGTTCACACAGGAGTGCTCCAACGATTGCATCCGATCCTCGCGGCTCATGGATCGCCAGGCGACGATAGTGATCGAATCGATCGCGAAAGATCAATCGCCGTTCAATTAAGGAACCACTCCCCAAATTGGGACCATCGGCAATGACGACACGCGTCGGCTCGCCTGCGGTATGGGAATCAACAATTCGCATAGAGTTCCCCTTCAGGCTGCCAGGTTTTTCCAGACCAGGCGGACCACCATTTTCGGAAGAGATTCCATTGTGTCGAGATAAACTCTTTTTGACTGCTCGAAAGAGCGTCTTCAGTATTGAAATGATATTCGTATTCCGGATTTCCTTCCAGCACCATCAGATATTTGTAGTAAAGAACCAGATCAGGCCCTTCGTCGAATTTCGAAAGAACCTTCAAGGCTCCTTCAAGTTCCATTGCCAGCTTTCTCGCCTCGGCATCACCCGCGGCTGCCAGTTCGCACAACTCAATCAGTTTGAGAACTTCTTTCGGCAGGGCATTCCCGACACCCGTAATCGCTCCGACTGCTCCGCAATTGACATACCCGTGAAAGACCTGCGTATCGACACCCACCATCAGCGTCAAATCGGCATCGCCACTCGTAATATGTTCAGCGGCATAGGTCAGTGAATCAGCTCCTCCAAATTCCTTGAAGCCGACGAGATTCTTGTGATCGCGACGCAAATCGAAAAACAAATCAGCCTTGGTTTCGAAGCCATAATAAGGACTGTTGTAGATGACCGCTGGTAAATCCCCACCCGCTTCCAGAACTTCCGCGAAATGGGCCCGTTGAGCAGCAGGGGAAGACCCAC
>DOCI01000265.1:6197-14838 GCA_003503535.1 Planctomycetaceae bacterium | reverse complement strand
CCAAGAATTAATTGTAGAGCCAAAAATGCAGTGGTCAGTTTTCCGGGGATGGCAATTGTTTTGCCCTTCAGATCTTCAATCGCCATTTCCTCGCGAGCGACAACCATCGGACCATATTTATCGCCCATGCTGGCCCCGCAGGCGCACAGAGCATATTGATCGGTCAGATACGCATAACCATGCAAACTGACCGCTGTCAGTTCAAGTTCACCCTTGAACGCTCGCTGATTGAGCGTTTCGATATCCTGCAATTCGTGCGTGAAACGATATCGACCGGTATCGATTTTATCGTTTGCCAACGCATGGAACATGAATGCATCATCGGGATCGGGGCTGTGCCCCACCTGGATCAAAATCTTTTCTTCGTCTGCCATCGCCTGCTGCCACAATCCTGCAAAATATTATTTATTACGTTAAGGCACACATTTTAACAGAAACTCCGTTCAAAATGTGCGCAAACCATCTTCACGATCATCAGATCATTATGCACGGTAGTTATTGAACAGCCGGAAAGCAATCGAGCCGAATTGACGCAGATTCAAGAGACACTATTCAACCAGTCCTGCCACGGCCCTCGAATTGCAAAAGTCACGCCGGGAGTTTGAATGTTTACGAACATGATTTGGCCATCTGCACTGAAGGTCGCTCCGGCCCACTCCTGTTTCCGATAATCTTTCTTCAGGCCCATGTGCTCGCCGTTGAGAATCATATTATTATCCGCAAATCGCTTCAGCTGGCCCTGCCTGGTTAAGAAATGCATCCTCTGGAGTTTTGCATTACTGTCCTCGCAAATTGCTACAGCTCCATTCGGATGGACTGCAATATTATCGGGCATATTTAAAATTTGGGGATCAATCGACTCATAAACCAATTCGAGTTGTTCTTCATCGGGCAAATATCGCCAGATTTGGCCGCAACCTTTGCGTCCACCTTCTGTACAGCTGAAATAAACGGCTCGTTCATGAATGAAGCAACCTTCGACTCGATCAAATGTCGCCGCTTTCTGGACGGTTCCCTGCTTAAAGACTCCCAGAGTGTCTCTTGTTCCGGGAGAATGTCCCTGATGAGGCTTATCGATTGTGACCCACGACGTATCAAATTTTTGTCCATCAACCTGATTGGCATCGAAGTCAGGATGAGCAGTCAGGGAGAGCATTTGCAGTTCTCCCCCCTCAGCCAATTTTCCTGATGTTGAAGGAAGGTATCGATAAAACCCGCCAGTTTTTCGATCTTCGGTCAGATAAACGATTCCCGTCTTCGCATCGACGGCTACTGCTTCATGCCAGAAGCAACCCATATCTTTGATCGGTTCGGGGCGGGAATTTTGTTCTGGATTGGCTTCGAAAACCCAGCCGTGGGTTTGTTGAAATGTATTGATCCGTGGAGCAACGAAAAGATCCTCTGGTGTCGAGATGGTTTCTTCGCACGTGAGCCAGGTTCCCCACGGGGTTGGGCCACCTGCACAATTACGGGAAGTTCCCGATAAACTGACGTGACTTTTGAGTAATTCGCCGGACTTGCGATCAACAATAAGCGTCGTACATCCTGCAGGTCCCTGAGTATCATAGGCATATTCAGGGTTACCGAATGCTTTTCCGCTGTTGCTGAGTTCATGATTGCGAATCAGTGTGATTGTCGACTCATCTTCCTTCACAACAGCCATACCATCATGAGCGCCGGGGGTTTTAATGCCGTCGGACATCTTCTCGCCAGTCCATCCGAATGAACGATATGTAAATCCTTCCGGTAGTTTGAGCAGTGGCAAACCTGTAAAATCATCCGTAACAGGGTGTAAGGAGCTATCGATACGAGCCTGATTTTTTTGAGCGGCAAAGCCAAAATTGGTAAACATCGGAGCGAGAGAAAAACTGCTGGCTGAAGCCAGTGAGTGTTTTATAAATTGGCGACGGCTGCTTTGGGACATAAGTTTCTCTTTTAACTAAAAAGTCTGAATGCTCTTTATCAGAAATGCTTCTGAAAATCAGAACCACTATGATACGACAGAACAACATGCAAAATGCAATATCACGATTGCAGAAATACGTCGTAAAAGAATTTTTTGATTTCTCTTAATTAGAACGCTCTCATTTAAATCTATGCCTGCTAACCTGACAGATGATATCAAAGAGTCGGCTCGGGAACTCGGGTTTGAACTTGTGGGCATTGCCCCGGCGGTTTCTCCTGTCAGTTTGCCTCATTTTGAATCGTGGGTTGAAGCTGGTTATGCCGGAGACATGAAATACATTCCCGGTCGACGGGAAGCTTATGAACATCCTCGCCATATTCTTCCGGTTGTTCGGAGCGTGATCATGACGGCGATGTGTTATGACCCGCAGCGAACTGTTAAACAGGATGAAAGCCGAATTGGTCAAATCGCTCGCTATGCCCGAGGGGAAAAAGATTATCATGATGTGATGAAGGTTTCATTAAAGAGACTCGCTCAGAAAATTCATGAAGCCGTCCCTCAAAGCAAAACGCGAGCAGTGGTGGACACAACGCCTTTGCTTGAACGAGATTTTGCTCAGCAGGCCGGTTTGGGCTGGTTCGG
Organism: Planctomycetaceae bacterium; assembly: GCA_003503535.1. Classification (GTDB taxonomy): domain Bacteria; phylum Planctomycetota; class Planctomycetia; order Planctomycetales; family Planctomycetaceae; genus Rubinisphaera. Next base: position 12,290 of record DOCI01000265.1, on the reverse strand, counting down.
TAAAAATACGATGCTGCTTAACAAATCGATTGGCAGCTACTTTTTCCTGGGAGCCCTGCTGACGGATGTCGAATTGATACCCGATGAGCCTCACAACTCCTCTCATTGCGGCACCTGCACGAGGTGTCTTGACGCCTGCCCGACAGATGCGTTTGTCCAGCCTTACGTGCTCGACGCGACTCGATGTATTTCCTATTACACCATCGAAATGCGAGACCAATCGATCCCCGAAGAGATTCGCCCCGGCTTGAAAGACTGGTTGTTTGGCTGCGATATCTGTCAGGAAGTCTGCCCCTGGAATCGAAAAGCTCCGCAGACTCGGGAAGAAAAGTTTGAGCCTCAAGTCAACCTGCCGGATGCTATCGAATTTCTCGCGATGACGCCGGAAGCCTTCAAAACCAAATTCCGCGGCACACCTCTGGAGCGGACCGGACGCAATGCCCTGGCTCGCAATGCGGCTGTCGTTATTGGCAATTCTGGCTCTTGCGAAACTGTCCAGCATCTCGTCGATGCGTTGCAGGATGAGTCGTCACTGGTCCGCGAAGCGGTTGTCTGGGCGTTGGGAAAGCTGGGAAGTGCTGAAACGAAAGCGATATTACAGAGTCAACTTTGTCTTGAGCAGGAAGAATTGGTTGTCAATCAGCTGAAAATCACACTCTCGCAACTGGACGGAAATTCAGACAGAATTGACTCTGAGGCCGTTTGACTCAGGTTTGATCCGGTCTAAAATGAACCATTCGAGAATAACCGTCGCTTGAGTGATTTGAAATTCGACTTGGGTGGCGGGGGCGCTCTCGAAGAGAAGCCCCCGAATTACTCCCGAGGGCTTCCGCTAAAGCGGAGCGCCCCCGCCACCCGGTCATTTATGATCATATAGAACTTCAATTATTTCATTTGAAGTGGCGGCGAAAGACTCTCAACAGATTGGAACCCATGATGTCAAACTGGTATGTCACCCTCCCTGTCTACAACGAAATTTCCCACGTTCGGGAAGTTCTGGACGAAGTTTCTCAATACGCAGACAACATTCTGGTTGTCGATGATGGTTCGACAGATGGAACCCGGGAATATCTTCAGCAGAGAGACGACATCACCCTGATTTGTCATCCTGAGAACCGAGGATACGGAGCTGCGTTGATTTCCGCGTTCGATTTTGCTGTGGAACAAGGGATCGATGCGATGATTTCCATCGATTGCGACGGTCAGCATCAGCCCAAATTAATTCCCGAAATGATTGCAGCCTTATTCCGCAATGAGTTTGCACCCATCGACATTGTTTCCGGAAGTCGGTACCTTGATACATTCGTGGGTGATGTAGCCGCACCGGAAGATCGACGTCAGATCAATCGTTCCATTACGACTCAGTTGAATGAACAACTTGGTCTTGAATTGACTGACACCTTCTGCGGCTTCAAAGCCTATCGCACGGAGGCACTGGCCAAACTGAATCTGACCGAAACCGGCTACGCAATGCCGTTACAACTTTGGATTCAGGCGGCTTGTCAGGACTTGAAAATCGAAGAGTTTGCCGTCCCGAGAATTTATCTGGAAGAAGAACGCTCGTTCGGAGGCTCTCTGGATGATGCCAACCGCCGGATGGCTCACTATCAGGATGTCATTTCCCGCGAGTTGGATCGGTTGAAAGGCAAATGTGGTCAACTTCCTGTTCTGCAGGGAACATCTCAAGAATAAGTGATGGTCCGGCTGTGCCTGACGGAATTCGACATCAAATATTAATTAATCCAGGAAGTTCTTAAACTTCAATTAAATCCTTTTGAACCACGGATGGACACAGATCAACACAGATGAAAATATCCGTGAGCATCTGTGTCCATCCGTGGTTCTGATAAATTTTCTATTTCAATTTATTATTGTTTAGCGATCATGAAAATTGCAGACAGGCTGGAAGCCTGTCCTACAGTTGTGATCTTACTTTTTCGGAAGACTGGGAACGCTCCAACGTGATGACAGATGCGGTTCTACAGAATTCCGAAGCAGAAGTATCGACCACGCATTACCGTGTGCCGCGTGGTGATGGGCAATTTTTGATAGAGCCTGCGTTGTCAGTCACACCCGAATTGATTTCCGACAATCAAAGTCTGCTTAATAATCCGGATGTTCAAATCTGGGGAAAAACTCTCAGCCAGTGGCGGACTGAGGCGCGGAAAGAACTGGTCGAACGAAAATCCTGCCAGTGTACTGATCATGGTTCTTTGATTTCAAAACTCTGGATTCTCACCGGTCATCAACCTGAGTTGATTCACCCCGGCGTGCTGATCAAAAACATGCTGGTCGATCATGTCGCCAAACTTATTGGCGGAGTCGGCATGCATGTCACGATCGATTCCGATACTGTGAAATCGCGTCGGATTTCTATTCCCGCTGAGAAAAACGAAAGTCTGATTAAACAGCAGATCGTCGTTGATAACTGGCCAATTGGAATGCCCTGGCAGGAAATTGGCATTCGGAGTCGCGAGTTATTCGATTCTTTTCCAGAACGTGTTCAATCTCGACTGAGTCCGTTGAAACAGCCGAATGTGCTGGATGCTTATTGGCGGTCTGTCTCTGAACATGCGGTATCATCAGGTGATATTGTCGCTGGACTGATCGCAGGGCGACAAAGCATTGAACAAAAACTCGGAATTACGAACCAGGAAATTCGCCTGACGGATCTGGCGGAAACGGAATCGTTTCACAGTTTTCTGGCTCACATCATTTGCGATGCCCGCAAGTTCTGCTCGATTTACAATCAGGCACTGGCAAGTTATCGAGAGCGATATGGCCTGAAAAATAATTCGCATCCGATGCCCGATCTGATCCTGAAAGAGCATAAAATTGAGTTGCCGTTCTGGATCTGGTCAGCCGAGCATCCTCAGCGACAGGGTTTGTATCTCGTATGGCAAAATGAAAATTGGGCGCTGACGAATCACGCCGGCTGGTCACATCCATTGCCAGATCAAACATCCTGCACTGCGGACAGTTTGCAAGAGGCACTTCAGGAGATTTCCGAACAGGGATTTCGCATTCGAACACGGGCGTTAATCACAACTTTGTACATGCGGCTGTTTTTAGCGGACTGGTTCATTCACGGCATTGGCGGAGCGAAATACGATGAAGTGACTGATGAAATCATTCGTCTCTATTTCCAGATGAAACCGCCCCATTTTCAAGTAGCCTCGGGAACAATCTGGTTGCCTCTGCAGGATGTTTCACAGACCGGTGAAGACGAAACAGCTGCGTTGAAGCAGAAATTGAGACGAGCAGAGCAAAATCCGGAAACGATTTTATCGGAAGAACAACGAAGCGACGCTCGCGATTTGCTGCTGGAAAAGCAACACTTGATCACCGAACAAAAAGCGGCGAGCACAACAGGATTAAGTCGCCGCGAACGTCGCCTGAGGACACCCGAGAATCAAAAGCGATATTTTCGGTTTGAAGAAATTCGGGAACAGTTATTACATCTGGCTGCAGAACCGATTTATCAGTTGGAACAACAACTCTCCCAAGCTGAGGAACATGCGGAACAAAGAGCGGTTGCAACTGACCGGGAATATCCGTTTTGCTTGTATCCGCTGAAAACGCTGCAAAAAATGCAGAACAAATTCAATCAGATCACAGATTCATAGCACTATCCATCCTAATCCGAAGCGTGAGCGAGGGGACGGCATCGCAGTTATATTGTGAAATTCCTCCATTAGGAAAATTTAATGCTGTTGCAGTCGATTGACTTTTTTCACAGTGAAACAATTTGAATTTGCAACGCTGCTCCTTCCTTAACCAGTGTTTTGCATGAAGAAGAGAAATAAATCTTGAAGATTTAAGTTTAACCTAATTATTGCTTGAACATCGTCCCCTCGCTCACGCTTCGGGTTAGGATGATTCTCACAAAGTAAGTACACCGGGAAAGATGACTTAAAGGTAGATTTCCACATGATGACATCCAGATTCGCCACACTCATTCTTGCTTTGACCATGCCGGTCTCTGTGCAGAACGCACAAGCCGAGCGACGTGATAAAACCCCGGTCATTGAGGAAGAACAACAGATTCTTGAGGACATCAGCTATCTCGCTTCCGATGCAATGGAGGGACGGGATACCGGCTCCGAACAATTGCAGGAAGTTTCCGAGTTCCTGCGTAATCGCCTCAAAAAAAGTGGTTTCACCTTTCCACAGGCTGAAGGCGATGGCTATCAGGAATTCTCAATCGCGGGACGTCCCGAACTGGGAGAGCAGAATAAACTCCAGATTCTGGGAATCGAGAATGGCGAACTGGAAATCGATAAAGATTTTCGAGTCTGTGCATTCGGCGGCAACGGAGCCTTCACTGCTCCAGTTGTCTTCTGCGGATACGGCATCGACGATGCGGAAAACAATTTCGATGAGTTCGCAGGAATCGATCTTAAAGACAAAGTCGCATTGATTATGCGACGGGTTCCACAGCAGAAAAAAAATGGGAGTCTGTATGTCAATAAGCAGGGCATCATTGACGTCAATCGCGCTGGTCTTCGTTCAAAGATGGAAAACGCAAAAGAACGTGGCGCGATTGCCGTGTTATTTGTCAACGATCCTCTCTCAACAATCAAAGCAGGCGATGATCTGTTCGCTTTCGGATACGGCGGCTCGGCCAAGCCTGAGGAAATTCCCGTTTTTCAAATTACGGTCTCAGCCGCCAATCGACTTTTACAGGCGGGGATCGGTCAGGAACTGGGAGCGATTGAAGCTCAAATCGATCAGCAGATGAAGCCACTCAGCCAAGAGTTGCCAGGCATCAAGTTAACCGGTCAGGCTGACATGGATTTTTCCAATACGCAAACCGGAAATGTCATTGCGGTGATGGAGCCTCGTGATGCCGACATTCGTGAAACGATTATCATCGGTGCCCATTACGATCATGTCGGCTGGGGAACCTACGGCTCTCTCGCCCCCGGAACGAACGCGATTCATAACGGAGCCGACGACAACGCCTCCGGCAGCGTCGCTTTGCTGACATTAGCCGAGCGTCTGGCCAAACAGTCCGGTCAGTTGGATCGACGAATTGTTTTTATCTGGTTTGCTGCAGAAGAACGTGGCTTACTGGGATCCAAACATTATGTAAATGCCCCGCTCTATCCGCTGCAGGATACGATCGCGATGATCAATCTCGATATGGTCGGACGCATGGCCGATGAAAAGTTGACCGTCTTCGGCGTCGGGTCCTCTCACATCTGGAAACCCTGGCTGGATGAAATTGAGCAGCGAACCGAATTGAACTTTTTCCGGGAAGAAAAATCGCTTGGACCGAGTGACCATGCTCCCTTTTACGAAAAAGGAATCCCCATTCTGCATCTCTTTTCAGGTCTGCATGAGGATTATCATCGTCCGACAGATGATGTCGACGAGATTAACATTCAGGGAATCCGTCGCACCGTTAATGTGCTGGAAACGCTGGTGTTAAACCTGGCGAATGCTTCAGAGCGTCCCGATTATATTGAAAACAAAGCTCACATTCAGGTCGGACGTCATGCCGGCGGACGACCTTCCGTTGGGATCACCCCTGCTCTGAATGCAGAAGTCAAAGGCCTGCAGATTCTGAATGTCATCGAAAACAGCCCGGCTCATGAAGCCGGGTTACAAGATGGGGATGTCATCGTGTTTGCGGAAGATACTCAAATCAGTAGCCGGGCAGATTTCTGGAAACTGATCGACTCGAGTTCTGCAGGAGATAAAATTTCCGTTCGGATACAACGCAATGGTGAATTTGTTGAAGCAACGATCAAGCTCGATAAACCTCGGTAAAAATCCCAATTAGTAATACAAATAAATGAACCACGGATGGACACGGATAGTATTCAGTGCTCTTATTTCTATTAGAGATGATTACATTCAAAACTGTAATCAGTTAATAAGTATTGTCACACACTCAGATCATTCTTTCCACGAAAGCTCGCGATAATGTGGTTCACTGAAAATCCCTGGCCGGGTGTGATTCTCTTTCTGATTTTGGGAGGGATCTTTCTCGGTCGTGCCATGAGTAAGGGACTGGGCCGCGACTGGATCCTGGCATTCATTCTGTTTGCGTGTTCCGCAGGTGCTTATTTTCTCGAACAGGCAATC
>DOCI01000265.1:5551-6083 GCA_003503535.1 Planctomycetaceae bacterium | reverse complement strand
GACCGGGTGAAGAAGTCGAATTGAGAGTACAGGAAGTTGTCCAGGCTTGTATCGACAACAAAGTACCAGTGGTTGTCGATTCAATTTCCAAAGGCCAGGTCGCTTTACGAACACTGGCGTTAACCGGCCTGACAATGGCAGACATCCATGAGGATATGCACGTCAGCGATCTGTCCGTTGAAATGACGGCCCAGAATTCCCGGGCACTGAGTCGTTTTCGAGCCAATGGAACAGTTTCGGTCGGAAATATGTCCTACTCCGGTCATGCCGCCACACGTTGGGAACTGACCTGGCAGCGTGAAGAGGGTGAATGGAGAATTGTCGAGATCAAACGACTCAATCCCATAACCGGCGAAGAAATGCCAGTTTTGAAGCAATCAAAAGGTTAAAGACCACAATCTCACCTGAACCAATAAAAAAGCCAGAGAAAAACCAAATCGTTTTTCCTCTGGCTAAATAACCACTCAAAGTGGACAGGACGGGAATCGAACCCGTGACACCAGGATTTTCAATCCTGTGCTCTACCAACTGA
>DOCI01000265.1:0-5453 GCA_003503535.1 Planctomycetaceae bacterium | reverse complement strand
TGCTCTACCAACTGAGCTACCCGTCCGAAGTTGCTGGCGATCAGCAACGGGGAACACTTTATACGCCATCCGCTTCTGGCTTGCAATCGAAGAATCGCAACTTTTTTAAGACGGACACTTCCCTTGTGCAGTCTGTACATTCTTCCGCTAGTCGAGTGATCTTGTACTTGCCAACAATTTGTGACAAGATGATGTAGAGAACAATCTTTCAAAAGTTATGGAGTCGATCATGCGACACAACATACGCGTTCCTCAGTTTGACACATTTTCAGCGACTCGGTTCGCCATGCTGACGATGGCATTGGTTGCCATTTGCCTGATGATGGTCTCTGTTACAGTCAAAACGGCTTACAGTTGCCCCTTCTGCAATGCTCCCCAACTAACGCTGGCCGAGCAAATTGCCCAGTCGGATGCAGCAGTAATCGCGGAATGGACAAAAGGGACTCCTCCCGACTTTGATGCCGGTACGCCAGGGACGACGACTTATCGCATTGAAAAAATTATCAAATCACCCGATACGAATGCTGTTACGATTGATCAGTTGATTGTTCTCAAAGAATATTATCCCGGCGAAGCTGGGCAGTTCTCTTTGATTGTTGGGTCGCAGGACTTAAGTGTCTCCACCAGGTTGCTGGAAAAACGGCTGAAAGTTGGCGCATTTGGTCTCACACCTGTCGAAGTGCCCGCTCAAACTCCAATTCTCATCCCGGTTTCATTTACAACAGCACCCACGGAAATGAATTGGCTTTCGCCTCTCGATATTTCCAAAGACGGCTTTGAATATGTTACAAATGCTCCCGGGCCGGAGAATGATCCCCAAAAACGCTTGCGGTATTATGTCAACTTCCTCGAAGCCAAAGATCCTCTGATTGCAGACGATGCTTACGCGGAGTTCGCCAATGCCCCTTATGATACGATTGCAGCCGTCCGGGAATCCTTCCCCAGGGAAAAAGTGCGTCAGTGGGTTTTCAGTGAGGAAACTTCTGTAACGCGACTTGGCCTGTACGGATTGCTTCTGGGATTATGCGGTGATGATTCCGATCTGGTACAGTTGAAAGAAAAAGTTGTCTCTAATGATGAAGATTTCCGCTTGGGAATTGATGGGATCATGGCTGGATATCTTCTGCTCGCTGGTGAGGAAGGCTTGAATGTTCTGGAAGAAACCAAGCTGAAACCTTCTCTGAAATCTCCCAGCCCGGTTCCCTTCAGCGAAACATTTGCGACCTTGCAATCGTTGAAATTCCTTTGGGAATATGCTCCCGGCACAGTTGATAAAGAACGGCTCCGCAGTTCGATGCGGATTCTGCTGCAGCATCCTGACCTGGCTGATCTGGTGATTATCGACTTGGCTCGCTGGGAAGACTGGTCGCTATTGCCAAAACTGAAAGAGATGTATGGTTCCGAACCTTACGACGTCCCTGCTATCAAGCGGGCCATCGTCGGTTATCTCATCGCCTGTGAAAAACAAAGGCCTGAAGATCCCGCAGCCGAGGTGCCTCAGTTCGTTGTCTCAGCTGGAGAGTATCTGGCACAGTTGGAAGAGACGGATCCCAAGACCGTAAAAACGGCTCGGTTGCTGTTTCGATAGTTTTTTCCCTGAGGCGATAACAAAAATCGACACACTCGCTTGCGCTTCGTGCTTGTAGAGTTCTTAAAATGTAGCGGGAAATACTTATGTCCTCAGATGATCTCATCGCTGAACTTCAACAGGCAATTACTGAAGCTGGTCTGGGTGGGTGGTTGTTATACGATTTCCGGGGGACGAATCCACTGGCTCGGTCGGTTTTGGGACTGACGGAAAACCATGCCGGTTCTCGACGCTGGTTTTATTTCGTGCCGGTAAGCGGAGAGCCGGTGCGGATTGTGCATGGTATCGAGACCGATGCTCTGGATAGTTTGCCAGGTCTGAAAAAAATCTATCGCAGCTGGCGGGAATTGCACGATATTTTGCATCACACCTTGTCGACTGTTCCCAATCTGGCAATGGAATACGCCCCAGATGCCAGTAATCCCTACATTTCACGAGTGGATGCAGGAACCATTGAACTCATCCGCAAATGTGGGCCGGACGTTGTCTCTTCGGGAGATCTGATTCAGCACTTTGATGCCTGCTTATCGGAGGCTCAATGGCAAATGCATCTGGAAGCCAATGAGGTGACCACGAGTGCATTCACGATGGCCAGTCAATTCATTGCCGATAAGATTTCCAGTGACGGTTCGACAAACGAAATTGAGGTTCGCGATCGAATTATCTCGTTTTTTGCCGATCACAATATGACGACCTACTCGCCACCGATTGTTGCCCGGCAGCCGAATAATCGCTTTCCTCATTATGAAACCGGTGCAGGAGCCGCGACAACGATTAAGCCGGGCGATCTGGTGATGATTGACATGTGGTGCAAAGGGAAGCAGCCAGGAGCGATTTACAGCGATTTAACCCGTATGTTTTACGTGGGTGAAGAGTTACCCGACGAATACACACGCGCTTTCAAGATTGTTACAGACGCCCGAGATGCCGGGATTGAGCTCGTTAAAGAGAGAATGGCAGCCGGTGAACCACTCGCGGGTTGGGAAGTCGATCATGAGGTTCGTAAGGTAATCGCAGAGGCTGGTCAGGAAGAGTATTTTCTGCATCGAACGGGGCATAGTCTCGGTCAGGAAGTTCACAGCAACGGTGCTCATCTGGACGATTACGAAATGCATGAAGAGCGACTCCTGATTCCCGGAGCCCTGTTTACAATTGAACCCGGTTTATATCTCGACAATTTCGGCCTTCGCAGTGAGGTCGATGTCTTTATTGATCGTACTTCCAATGTACATGTGACAGGTGGCCCGGTGCAGACTGAGATTGAAATTATTCGTTGATCATTAGAGGCGAGCCATGCCAGTAATGGCATGGGTGTTGTCACGATTATTGTGCTAACTTTGCCAAATGATACTTGAACGTACCAGAGTCATGACTGACTCGGCTCGCCTGTTGAATCAGTGCTTCTATGATTATGCTGACTCACTGGAGAGATCGTCCTTAAAACGCTATTTTTACTTTGAATAGCGGGAAATGGGTCTTCTTAAGTGGGAACAGGCGTTATGTCGGATGTTGTAAAAATTGGGGTTCATGGAGCCGCTGGTCGTATGGGGCGGATGATTGTGAAAGCTGCCCAGGCTGGTGACCTGCATCGTGTCAGTCTCGCACTCGATTCCCCCTCCTCTCCCCTGCTGGGGCAGGATGCTGGCCAGTTGGCTGGTGTGGGAAACATTGATGTTCCGCTGACTCGTGCCGACGAATTTTTTGATGCCCCGGATGTCATGATTGATTTCTCAGTTCCTGAAGCCTGCGTGAAGATTGCAAAAATCTGTGGCGAACGACAAATTCCGTTGCTGGTGGCGACGACGGGCTTGACGGAGGATCAGCGAAAAGAAGTACTGGCTGCAAGCCAGATGACAGCTCTTTTAATTGCTCCCAACACCAGCACAGCAGTCAACCTGGGAATGAAACTCGTGCGGGAAGCAGCCCGGGCGTTGAAGGATTTGCCGGATGGTGTCGATGTCGAAATCGTCGAACGGCACCATCGTTACAAAGAAGATGCTCCCAGCGGCACGGCTCTCAAGTTTGGAGAGATTGTCGCTGAAGAACTTGGTCAGACCGAGCACGTACACGGAAGGCATGGTCGAACCGTTCAGCGTAAGCAGACTGAAATTGGGTATCACGCATTGCGGACAGGAGACAATGTCGGCGAGCACTGTATTGTGTTCGGGTTGCTCGGAGAAACGCTGGAAGTCAATGTTCGCGGTCACAGCCGAGACAGTTACGCTGTCGGAGCTGTCAATGCCGCTTGTTTTCTCTCACGACAAAAGCCGGGACTCTACACGATGGATGATGTCTTAGGGTTTTAATATGACTCTCATAACGGCGAGCCGTGCCAGTTATGGCACGGGTATTGTCATGATCATTGTGCGTTGAGTTGATTGAAAGAAAGTGTCACGAGACATTAAAAGTGCCAGAGTCATGACTGACTCTGCTCGCCTTATTAACTATTCTTCTTCGAGGGGGGCATCCGGGCGGTAAATCCATTGGGGATCGCCCTGAAATCGGAACTCGGGAGATTCGGGATCGAACTGATCACCCGGTCGCCAGAATTCCTGTTTAATGGTCTTACGTTCAAGAATAGTTTCGCCATTTGGACCTTGAACGGTCCGGTAACCATTTGAAAACCCAGACATATAGACGGTGAATCGATCGACCGCCGGGTCAATTCCAGGAAAAATGGCGACACCAAACAAGGCATTCTGATCGTTAGCCTGTTCGTCTGTTGCCGGTGGTACTGGTCCGACAATGGTAATCGAGTTTTTAAATTTGCGACGCTCTTTCTGATTGATTGCTTCCTGAACGTGTGGCAATACTTGATCAGTCACAGCCCTTTTGTCAGGAGTATCTTCGGTTACAAGTGTAAATTCTGGAATGAAGTAGGGAGGGCTAGGTTCAGGATCAGCCAGATTTTGAGGTTCTGCTTCGCGAATACTTGGCGTTGCCATAGGACGGTTAATGGCTCGATAGCACAAGTAGATGTACATCTGAGGCTCTAATTGTCCGCTCTGAGGATTTAAAGTGTCAACCCAAATCAAACGTAATGGCTTCATATCAACTTCCATCACGATCAAAGAACTCTGGCGACTCCGCTCATTCCCCTGAGTTTCGGAACGAACTTTTCTGGAGAAACCTTCATCACCCTGTGCATGCAGGTTCGTTGTAGTGCCTAGGGCAACCAGGGTGGCAAATGCAAATATCAACTGAAATCTCATGAGAATCCTCAAATGTCAGGACAGAGTCTTGACCCCTGAATGCAAAATATCGTTAGTTATGTCTATTAAATTATCAAGATAGCAGACGTCTGGTCAATATCTTGAGCAGAGTTATGTCAGTGCAAGGCCTTCCGACGACATTTCATGTCCGATTATTCAGGCTCATGATGAATTATCGAGAAGATGAGTCCAATCTGCAGGTCAGGCTGTTAGTTCAGATCGGCATTTGTCAGTTGATTTTCGACCGAATCGGCAGTTTCAGCCACCAGTCTCACACTTTTGCGGACTTCTTCCGGATCAACCGTTCCACGCGGATAGGTATCCACCATGACGAAATGGGAAACTCCCTCAATTTCCCGGATGGCCAGCCCACCGTGCGACAATTCCGAATTTAACCGTAATGCCGTTTCGTAGAAAGAATCCGTCGCTGGACAGCAAATACTATAAATAAGCAGCAATTTTTCGTCGTTTTTGTGATTACTACTCTCCACAAAAACTCGTTGCTTACGTCCATCGGGTAATTGGACAGTTAGACGATATTTTTCGTGACAACGTATCCAGGACACCGAGGAGTCATGTCCGAGGGCCTCTGTTAAGATTGTATCGACATCTCGCATCTGCCCGAGTATTGATGAAACCAGATGCCAGGCTGC
>DOCI01000251.1:22272-24487 GCA_003503535.1 Planctomycetaceae bacterium | reverse complement strand
GGTCTTCCTGTTCATCCAGCGAGGCAAAGGCACTTTCACCGTAGTCGTCATATGAGCAAATGTAACCTTCGTTTTTTGCCTGAATCAATTCTTCCTCGTAAGCGGAAATCACGGTTTGCTGAATTAAATCGCGGCACTCCGAGTTAATTGGATGTGCAATATCTGCATAAAGTTTAGCACGGCCATCGTCATCTTTGACGGCTCGTTCGGGACGCAGGCGCACTCCGCATTGATTGCAGAAGGTCGCTCGAAGATGGTTTTTAAAATGGCACTTCGGGCAGCGGTCAGTCAGCTTGCGGCTCGGCATCGCCACAAAGACTCCTTTTGTTCCCTGAATAATTTTCAGATCGCGAATAACGAAGCAAGAATCGAGTGTGATTGAGCAAAATGCACACAGCCTTTCCCCAGAATCCTCCATCAATTTGATGCGAACTTCAGTAATCTCCATAGTCTGCCTACTCCTCGAAGTTGCTAAACACGGCTGTGAGCGACAATTACAGTTCCCAGAGACAAACTTCGCAGCCTGTTGGCAACAGAGTTTGCTTCGCGTCGATTGCGACAAATCCCAAAGCAGGCTGTCCCACTTCCGCTCATCATCGTTGCTAAAAAATCCTGCTGCTGCATCACCGACAATACAGTTTGAACATCCTCGTTGAGTTGTTCTGCTGGTTCCTGCAAACTGTTATGTAAGTGGTATTTTACACGTGAGAGGTTCGGGCCGTGCAGAGCATTTAGCAGTTCTTTTGAAGAATGCGGGAATAGGGAAACTGTACAATTTGAGTAAACTTCTGCTGTTGACAATCCGGAATTCGGCTTTACGAGCACATAAGAAATTGGTTTGCCTGACACTGCCTGCAACTGCTCACCACGTCCATATCCGATAGCCATTGATTGCCGGGTAATGAAAAAAGGAATGTCACTTCCAAGCTCAGCCGCCATCAGGATCAACTCCGATGGACTGAGTTCCAGTTTCCAGAGCTTATTAAGAGCCAGCAGCGTTGTTGCAGCATCCGAAGAACCACCTCCCAGACCAGCCTGAGAAGGGATCCGCTTACGAAGCAGAATTTCGACACCCGCCTGACAATTCGTCCGCTCCTTGAGCAGCAAAGCTGCGCGGACGATGAGATTGCGTTGATCGGTTGGGAGAACTTCGCGGGCAGCCTGCCAGGGGGAAACATGATCTATCTGCAGGGAGACTTTCCCGCTTGAGGAAGACAGAAAGCGAAGCGTATCGTGCAGATCGAGAGTCTGCATGAGCGTTTCAATTTCGTGAAATCCGTCTGATCGTTTCCCCAGTATTTTCAGAAAAAGATTGAGTTTCGCCGGTGCCTGGAGAACAAGCGGCAACTCGAACCCGGTGTGCATAATCGGACACGTCCTGTGAACCGCTATCGAATTGAATTACTTGGAGGTCATTATAATGCCTTGGAATTCAGTTCGCAGTGAAGTTCGTTTTTTTAGTAACTCTAATTAAAGCTACTCATCACAACCGAATTCGTCAATATCTCTTTGTCCAGTTCCTGGATTATGTGGATTTCGTGTCGTCAGCTGGAGTTTCATCAGAGTTGTCAGCCGCTTTGGCTTCGGGCGGAGTCGCATTTGCTTTCTCGTCTTTATTTTTTTTGGCTTTCCCTTTGAAGAGACCACCAAACATCGACTTCTTTGGTTTCTCTTCCGTCTTATTTTTTGCTTCCGTCGTATCTGAATTAGCAGTGGAGACTTCAGGAGTCTTTGCTTTCTCTTTCTTCAAAGCTTTTTTGTCAGAGGTTTTCTCTGGCTGTTCGCCCTTAGGTTTCTTCTTCAGCAAACCACCCAGGCTGAACTTCGATTTGGCTTTCTCCTTAGTTGCTCCCTCATCCGATTTTCCTTCTGCGGCCTGCTTCTCTTTGAGTTTCTCTTCTTCCGTTTTTTCTGGCTCGGGAGCCACAACGGATTTCAAATGGAAGAGTGGGTTCTTACCAAATTTCTGCTCACATTTAGGACATTTGGCTTTCGCAAGGCCGGCAGGTTTTTTACCACCAAATTTCTGTTCGGCGCGATGTTCTTCACACATCGCAACTTCGCCGCATTGACAAAGCCAGCCCACTTCCACAACGGGTAATGCGGGATCAGCCTGATAAAATTCAGGTAACTCAAGCGATTCAAATTCATGCTCGGCTAAAGCACACGTGTGCGTAGTGGTCTGAGTTTGGAGTGGAATGCCATCCATTTTCAG
>DOCI01000251.1:19117-22097 GCA_003503535.1 Planctomycetaceae bacterium | reverse complement strand
TTTTCAGGAAATCAGATTGATCAAGAATCTCAGCCAACCACATCTGCACTTTGCGATATTGCGAGAGAGTCAAGACAATGCAACGTGTTGGCGGCTCTTTGGGAGGAGCGGGCTTCTTGGGTTTCTTTGGCTTCTTACCCGGTTTTGTTTGCGTTAATGAGGGATGCTGAGTTTCTGCCGCCATAACAGGAGCGGGTGGCAATTCAATTGCCAACACTCCCGGACCAAACACCTGTTCGCCATTTGTGAAGTTATTGTCATAAGGAGGCTGAACCAGGAACAACTGTGAAAGCTGTCCTTTGGGAAGAACCTCGAATCGATCTGTCGGAAGTGCCTGCATGGGCTTCCCTGATTGCAGATGTTCGGCCACATTCTGCCGAACCGTTTCCGCCTGTTTGGCAGCGTTCCCCTTCACTCCTTTTTGTTTTGGCCAGACGAAAATCAATTCATCGTTCCAGCGAATTAAATCAGGGGTTTCCCCTTTGCCTTTGAGGGCGTTCGCCTTGGGCTTGAATTTGGCGATGGCGATTTCATGCCAGTGGACACCTTCAATTTTGAGTTTCTCAGGCAGAGGCTCTTTTTTTGTTTCCTTCTCAGCCTTCTTACTTTTCGGCTTATCGATAATCGGAACCAGAAACGGCAATGTGCATTTGGGGCATTGTCCGATTTCTCCCTGATGGTATCGCTGAACGCGAATTTTACAGTCGCCGCAAGGCCCCTGGATGAGAAACGTATTCTTAGGCGCGGCTTTCTTCTTTCGTGATTTTTGACGGGAAAGCTCTTTTTCCTCTTTCTCTGCCAGTTTGAGCAGGTCTTCCTCTTCTTCGACTTCTGGTTCCAGCTTGGCAACGGGTGCAGACTCGGCTTCTTCTTCGTCATCATCATCGAATGCGGGAGCATCGTGATTAGAATCTGGAAACCAATTCTCTTCCGCTTCGACCATGTCAAAGCTCACATCCAACTCGAAATCGTCTTCGTCTTCGTCTTCGTCTTCGAGTGATGGAATGGCAGTCGCATCAGACTGTTGAGTTTTCGCAGTTATTTCCTGGATTTCTAAGTCATCATCTTCAATGATCGCTGCCGGCCTCAGGAGCATTTCCTGATAGACTTTTTCCATGTCTTCCTGCATAAAGGCACCGCATTGCCAGCAGCGAACCAGCCCTTTGCGGTTCATGGCTTTGCAGTCACGACAGGCAATTTCATTGGAACCGTCGTAACGATCGTCCGAGGATGTATAAACATCCGCGACGTGGTCGGCTCCTTCCTGCAAAACATGGTGACACTGGGGACAGATTAACGTGTCATCCAGAATGAGGGTTTTGCACTTCGGACAGGTAGATATCGATGAGATCATAATGCTGAGAATACAGTTAAATTCAACGACGGAATGGCAATAACAGAAAAACGAATGTAGATGCTCTCAATAAGTGAAGGAGAATCTTCATTCATTGTGCAATCTCTCATCGATCTTAACAGGAAATTCCTCCCAGATCAGCCTGATCACATATTTTTTCCGATTCCACAATCGTTACAGAACGTGTAACCGCAATCGTTTACATCGCCAGCAGACTGTCCATCATCGAAATGGCAGCTGGTCCAACCAGTACCACGAAGATTCCGGGAAAGATGAAGAGCACCAGTGGGAAGATCATTTGCACCGCAGTTTTTTGAGCTTTTTCTTCCGCCATTTGCATACGTTTGACACGCATACTGTCGGACTGAACCCGTAATGCCTGGGCGATTGAGGAGCCGAAGCGGTCGGCTTGAATCAGAATCGCAGCCAGAGCTTTCATATCGTCGACACCTGTGCGAACGCCCATATCGTGCAGCACTTCGCGTCGCGGACGGCCCATTTGTAACTGAAAGTTTGCCAGATTAAATTCTGAACAGATATCTGGAGCAGTATCTGATAATTCTTCCGACACCCGTCGCATTCCGGCATCGAGACCGAGACCGGATTCCACACATACGACCAGCAGGTCGAGTGCATCAGGCATCGTCAGGAAGATATTTTGCTTACGCTTCATGCGCAGATATCCCATGACCAACTCCGGAATATAAAATCCAAGTCCTGCTCCAACTGCAAACGCCGACCAGCCACTTTGAGTGTTCCCCCAACTGATGAATCCAAAAGCCGCACCGATGATCACGCCTACAATCATCGAAAGTAGTTTGATCGAAAGGAAAACCTGCGGAGCTGTGGGTGAATTAAAACCAGCATTGGCCATGCGGACTTTCAGGACACTTTCTTCCAGTTCCGTTTTCGGTTTCAAGGCCTTCGACAATGTCGGAGCAGCCTTGCCGATCATGCCGGATACACCTTCCGACTTTTCCTGCTGTTCTTTGTTGCGACGTCCGGGATCGCGAATGTCCATCAGACGTTCGGAAACGCGATCGTCCTTTTCGCTGAAATGGCTGACGGCAAACCAGATCAAAGCCGAGATGCCGCCAAATATTGCGTACGGCAGAATTGTGACCATGTCCATTGTCGGAACCTCGAAATTGAACTTCTATAAATATTATTTGTAGGACAGGCATCTTGCCTGTCTTTTTGAATCATTGATTAGCAGAAAACGCAAATGTTAATTCAGACAGGCTGGAAGCCTGTCCTACCTGGCAACAACTTAAATCTTAATTTCAATAATCTTCTTTATCGTGATCGCCCCCAGAATCTGCAGGAAGACGGCTCCGGCAATCATTTTGCGACCCAACTCTTCAGTGAAGAGCAGCATCATGTATTCGGCATTCAGGTAGTACATCACGAAAAACAACACAATCGGCAGAGCCATCAACACGACACCACTGATACGTCCTTCCCCCGTCAATGCCTGCACCTGTCCCATGATACGGAAACGCTCGCGGACAATATGTCCGATCTTATCGAGAATTTCCGCCAGATCGCCCCCAGCCTGACGTTGTATCGCAACTGCAGTCACGAAGAATTTGAAGTCGAGGTTCGGCACACGACGAAATACATTCT
>DOCI01000251.1:18277-19018 GCA_003503535.1 Planctomycetaceae bacterium | reverse complement strand
TTCTTTAATGCCTGATCGATCGGTATCCCGAGGTTTTGTTCTTCGTAGGCCATTCCGAATTCGTTGGAAATTGGCTCTGGCATTTCATGGACGACTACCTGAATCCCGGATGCCAGACTATGACCAGATCGCAATGCCCGGGCAATCAATTCCAATGCATCCGGCAACTGAGCACCAAATCGGGCAAAGCGTCTTTTCCGTCGACGTAAAATCCACATGTAAGGCAAAATGCCTGCAAATATTGCACAAACCGGCAATAACGGTGCAGGAGCATGAGCGGCCATTCCTCCGACAACTCCAACAGCTGCAAACACAACCGAAATAATCGCAAAGACTTCAATCCCAATCGGAGAGTGAGCCTGCTCGAAAATCAGTGGGAGATTCCCGAACTTGAAAATCAGATTATTGAAGGTTTTTGACATCCCTCCAACACCATCTTTGAGCATCTGTTTCTTGAGGATTTTATCATCGTCACCACTTTCCTCCACACCGTTCCTGTGCCCGGTCAGGACCTGCAGACGATCTTCAACATCGGTATTGCTGAAGTCATTCATTACCAGCATGATGGCAACAATAATCGCAACAACAGCGACAAAGGCAACAATTGAAATGAAAAGTGGATCCATGTGACACCTGAATTTATCTGATCGGCGATAGCAGTTGCTTCAGCCAATTTCTGCAAAACGAAATATTCTGAAAAGATTGTTTTTTTACTTTGAACTCGTTCCCAAGGAGGACCTT
>DOCI01000251.1:17803-18129 GCA_003503535.1 Planctomycetaceae bacterium | reverse complement strand
AAGGAGGACCTTGGGAACAAGTTAAATTCATCATCACTTGTAGATCAGGCACTGGCTGACCTACAGTTTTCAGTTATCCCAATACTCGGGCTGAAAACAAATTGCTCGGCAATCGAACTCCAGCCGCTTCCATACGATCCATGCAGTGAGGGCGAACCCCTGTCGATTCAAAATGACCGTACGCGCGTCCGTCTTCAGCAATTCCATCCTGTACGAACAGGAAAATATCCTGCATGATGATCGTTTCCTGCTCCATGTTGAGCACTTCGGTAATATGAGTCACTTTTCGAGGACCACCCTGCAGTCGATTCGACTGAATGATCAAA
>DOCI01000251.1:14354-17624 GCA_003503535.1 Planctomycetaceae bacterium | reverse complement strand
AATCGACGGCTGCACTGAACTGCTGGCGAATCGCTTTCATCGGCAGTTCGATTCCGCCCATCGAAATCATGGTTTCCATACGGGAGACAGCATCGCGAGGATTGTTAGCGTGAATCGTGGTCAGCGAACCTTCGTGCCCCGTGTTCATCGCCTGCAACATATCGAGCGTTTCTGCTCCACGACATTCCCCGATGATGATTCGGTCTGGTCGCATACGTAGAGCGTTCTTGACGAGATCAGTCGCAGAGACTCGACCTTTGCCTTCGATATTTGCCGGACGTGTTTCAAGTCGCAGCACGTGATCCTGCTGTAGTTGAAGCTCGGCTGCATCTTCAATCGTAATGATACGATGATCTGGCTGAATGAAACTCGACAGGGTATTGAGCAATGTCGTTTTACCGGAACCAGTACCTCCCGAAATCACTGTATTCAGACGTGCCTTAGTGGCCCCTTCGAGGAACATCGCCATCTCTGGAGTGAAAGCTCCAAATTTGAGGAGACTTTCCAGCGTCAGCGGATTCGCCCCGAACTTTCGAATCGTCAGTGAAGGACCATCCAGAGCCAGCGGCGGGATGACGGCATTCAAACGAGACCCATCCGGCAGCCGGGCATCGACCATCGGCGTACTCTCATCGACACGTCGTCCGACGCGTGAAACGATTCGATCCAGAATCTGCAAGAGGTGGGCATTATCTCGGAACGTCACATCCGATTTAACAATGCGTCCCGCTTTTTCCAGAAAGACATTCTTGGGACCGTTGATCATGATGTCGGCCACGTCATCCATCTTCATCAGGATTTCGAGGGGGCCGAAGCCGAAGGTCTCATCGAGAACTTCGTCAATCAGGCGTTCGCGTTCGGAACGGTTCAGCAGAGGATTTTCAGTATCGCACAAATGCTCGACAACAAGACGAATTTCTCGTCGGAGCGTATCCCCCTCCAAATCTCCCAGGCGAGACAGATCGAGTTTGTCGACCAACTTGCCATGAATCAGACGTTTGAGGGTTTCAAAATCGTCCTGAGAAAAAACGCCATTGCGGGTTGTGCGTGTTTGAGGAGGTTTTACAGGGGCCATCGACAGTCTCCATCAGCGTTGTAATTGTGCATGATTCCATTGTTATGCTTGCAGAAGTTCGACAAGTTGATGCACGCTTTTCGCTCAGCATTCATGTCGCGTTCTACTCAACACTTCAACCATAGTTCACAATGAGTACGTGCGCAGTTCAGAGGGATTACAATTGATAAGATTTTTCCCGAACGGCATATTCAATAAATAGAGTGCCTCTTCAAAGGTATGGACTGTATGAATTCTGACGATAATCCAATTTCAAATGACCCCTTCGCATTGGTCGATCCTCAACTCTGGTTGATCACTTCAGCCTTCCAGAATCACCGGAGTGGTCTGATTGCAACGTTTGTCACAAAGGCATCGATTGTGCCGGATTGCCCGCGGTTTGTTATCGGACTGGCTCGTCAACATGAAACTTGCCGGCTGATTAAAGAATCCGGCTCCTGTGTGCTGCATCTTTTCAGTCGGGAGCAAACCCATTGGGTGGAACGATTTGGAGTTCCGTCGGGATCCCAGACAGATAAATTCCAATCCACCTCAACTCAAACAATCAAAACAGGAGCCCCTGTTCTTTCAGACGCAATCTGTGCATTCGATTGTCAGGTCGAACAGAGTTGGGAAACAGGAGACCGAATTCTGTTCCTGCTGCAAGTAGTCGGAGTAAAAATGCTCAATCCGGGAACCCCACTCCGTTTTACCCAAATGTGGAACACAGCCTCGACAGAACTCCGCCAGACGTTGTCGGTTTTGTTAGTGAGAGATCAGCAAATCGACAGGCAGGCCATTTTGAAATGGCGGGAAGAGGCTGAATAGAAAATCGACCAGAATGAAAAGAACCACGGATGGACACGGATAGGCACGGATCTTCAAGATCTGCGTTTATCTGCGTCCATCTGCGGTTCAAATTTTTAATCGACTGTAGGTCAGGCACTGCCTGGCGAATTTAAACTGGAGAGAAGCGATCAAACGTGATAAGTCTGCAATAAAATAAAATCCAACTATTACGATCTCACCAAAGCGGGAAAGCCGCAAAGATTAATAATGTTCGTTTACTGAAATTACTTTGCGTCTTTGCGCCTTTGTGTGAAAATCAATTGATTTGAAGATCTCTTGGAAATAAAACACACTATTGGATACATTAAAACGTCGACTTCAAACATCCGTGAATATCCGTGCCCATCCGTGGTTCAAAAAATCCTATCCGACCTGCAATTGTTCTTCGAGAGTTGAAACAATTTCCTGAGCAGACCATTTGCGGGTGGAAATCTGGATCGATTCATTTCGTTCGAGCATTTGCTTCATTCGCTTTTCAGCCGACATGACCGTGCTGTGATTGCGACCGCCATACTGTTTACCGATTTCATGATAAGCAGCCTGCGTCCATTGACGAGAAAGATACATGGCCAGCATCCGCGGTTGGGAAAGATTGCGGGATCGTTTCGCAGAAATCAAATCTTCCGGCTGGACCCCAAACAAATTGCAGACGGCATGTTGAATATCAGATGTCCGTACAATCTTCAGACAGTCCCGCTCGAGGTCGCGTAAGATCTCGCGAGTGGCGGTAATGCCGACCATTCGTTTAGTCATGTGATGATAAGTCTGCAGGCAATTGATCGCCCCAATCAGTTCACGCACATTGCGTGAAAACTTTGTCGCAACAAAATCGATTGCATCATCTGTGACAGGCAGAGAAAGTTTATCGGTATGACGTCTGACAATCTCACGACGAGTTTCCAGATCGGGAGATTCCAATCGTGTGACCAGTCCAGAGAGGAATCGGGTACTCAGTTCAGGCCGCAGGTGAGTCAGCATCCGAGGATGTCGATCGGCTGCCAGTACGACCTGACGACCGTAGGAAATCAGTTCCTGAATGGTGTGACAGAACTCTTCCTGAAAACCTTTCTTGGCATCCAGAAAATCGATGTCATCAACAATCAACACATCGACTGCTCGAAACTTTTTGCGAAAGGCCGGTAACGATTTTTCGTAAAGAGCTTTCGTGTAATAGTTCCCGAATGCTTCTGCGGTCAGGGACATCACTTGCCAATCGGGATAGTTTTGTCGGACGTCCCGATGTATCCCTTCGAGCAAATGCGTCTTCCCGATTCCAACCCCTCCGTAATAGTAGAGCGGATTGTATTGCTCGCCGGGATGTTCGGCGACAATTTTAGCCATCGCATGTGGGACATGATTTCCTGGAA
>DOCI01000251.1:8954-14253 GCA_003503535.1 Planctomycetaceae bacterium | reverse complement strand
CGCATGTGGGACATGATTTCCCGGACCGGTCACGAAATCGTTCAGACTTGCAAATCGACGCCGGCGTGGAGCCAGTCGGCCGCGAATCTTTTGATTCTTATTCATCGCAGGCAGAGTAGCCGCAGTTGTGACTGACGAACCATCCTTCGATTCTTCATTCACAGAATGAGGTAGTGTCGTTACCACGGACTTCACTTCCGATGAAGATGAAACTTGAGACTGAAACGCACTCAACTGTTCTGCCGCTGCCGCATCAACTTCAAAGCGAACCTGCGCAGCAAGCCCCAGACATTCTTGGGCGATTTGAGTTGCAGGCTGCTGAAATTCTTTCGACATCCATTTAGTGAGAAAAGGACTGGCAACACCCACCACTAACACGTCACCATGAATGGTAACCGTACTGCGGTTTTGAAACCACTTCTGATAGCGTGATTCTCCAATGAGTTGTCGCAAACTCTGCTGAAATTTTTCAGCATATGGGCGATCTGTAGAAATCGATTGGGTCGAACCTTCATTGCTCGAATGACTCCATTCGGGTGGCATCTTGCGTCCCCAGCTAGCCGTTGGTTTTCCTGATTATCATCCCAAAGAATATCAATTGCGAAGATATTCGTTCTACCTGCTGGGGAGATCAGATCTTTAAGGGAGCACTGTGATTAAATCACATCCTTGTACAGCGAGTTATCCTGATAGACTCGTTCGATAAGTCTATTTCCCAGGATTTGATTCCCAACACGCATAACATTCCCCGCCAGATTTCGCCGTAATGGCGAACTGGGCGAGTTCATTCGGTTGGTTATCAGAGAGTTATAACGGGTTATTAAATTGACAGAAAGGGTTGGTCAGCCCAAAAATTCGAGCTCGTCCCAAATACATACAACACATGGTAAATACTGAGAGTTTCTCAAAGTTATTTTATTCGAGAGGTCTCATTCAGTTGGTTGAATGGACTCAGGTTTTACTCACTCAGCGGCGTCGATCGTATCGATCTGAAACGGTGTGTCAAACGTAAAAATCTGATAAAGATTTCGCGAAGCTTAAACTTTTTTTCGGTTCTCCCAAAGGTCTTGAACTGCATGAGATTGCAGCATCACCGGTCGCAGAAGTAGACCTCAAAGTTTTGTCCAAAACGTGCTGATTTCAATCTCCAGGTTTCTTCAGTGCGCGAAATAGAATCCGTTGTTCCGAAATCTGAACGAACCCCAACGATGCGTAAAGTCTTACTGCTGGCTGATTTCTGGCATCGACCCCTAGAAAAACCGATTTCTCATCCCGTTCAAATTTCTGGAGCGCTTGTGCGAGTGCTGTTTTTGCAAATCCCTGTTTTCGGTATTTTTCTGTAATTCCGATATAAATCAATTCGACTTGCTCAAACTCGGTATGTTCTGCAAAAAAGAGAATCCCAACCCCTTCACCTTCATGTTCAATGACAAGCCACCATTCGGGATGGTACTTCCCCTGAGTCTGATGAGATCGAATAGCCTGCTCTCCGGTTCGCTGCCCCTGGAGTTCAGGAAAATCCTGTGAATTTTCATAAGTGCGATCGATCAATTTAGCCAGCTGATTCTCGTCAATAATTTTCTGATAGGGAATCAACTTCAGGTTTTTGCGCATGGCAGATCTGGGCAGGGCGGATTTCATTGCAGCCTTCCTCGTCAGGAAAAGCAAATTCCCCAACTCTTGAAATTTGGACTTCTGGAAGACTTCCAGATTCATCTCCTGATCAGCACTGACGGAACACTGCAGATGTGTGCAATCGCAGGAGTGAGCAACCTCGGTAGCGGAATTGAGCAAGCAGTCTCGAATTTCGTTCCGCTTTTCGGCAATCACATTTTTTGCACAGACCGAAGGTGGCCAGACCAAACCTGTTCCATCTGGCTGGACAATCAGTAGAATTGCTCCAAGAATAATGGGAGAGGAGTTTTGTTCGTCAGTTGTTTGACTGGCAACCAGTAAATTCGTCAGATCAAACTCACCAGTTTCCGCCTGATTCAGTATCAGTGAGACATCGTGATCGAGCTGAAAGGAACCGGAATCACGAACCAGAAGTTCGAGCGCATCTCGCTGCTCTGTGATAGTTCGTGCGGGACGAATTTCCCCTGAACTCGAAAATGTCTGATCATTCATTATCAACCCACTTCGGGTAAGCGACGATATCGATTGTCATTTGCATTCAACTTTTTCAGAATAACCATCGGCCTATGCACCATTCGGACACCATTCTGAGGATTCAACACGAACCTCGACCGATGATATCGCATCATAATGCCAGTCCATCCCTTTTCTCCAATCTACGGAAAGGGTAATCGATGTATTTCGCAAATCCCTGGGGTTTACTTGGGTTGCTGGCCTTACCGATTATTGCCGTGATCCATCTCTACCATCGACGATTTCCTCCTCTACCAATTGCAGGCCTGCATTTATGGACTCAGGAAACACGAAAGGACTCTCCTGGCAGAAAACGTGAGCAACTTCCCATTACTCGTTCACTACTACTGGAACTGCTGGCTGCAATACTGATTGCTTTACTCCTGGCAGACCCTCGAGATGCCTCAACGATGACTAAACCTCACCTCGTGGTTGTACTCGATGATTCCGCCTCGATGTCTGCTCAAACCGGTGGAAGCTCTTCAAGAGAACGGGCAATCGACTGGCTTAAAGAGCAGGAATCCTCACTGGGACGTGGCGGCGTTGTTTCTGTATTGTTAACGGGTCTCCGTCCGACATTAATCGCTGGCCCCCGTGCGAGTTGGCAGGAAATGTTGATTGCGCTGGAAGATTGGCAACCCCAATCGACCAACCACGATTTTGGACCAGCATGGGATCTGGCGGCTCAACTGGCCGGTGAACAAGAAGGCCGGATTGCGTTCCTGACAGATCGTCTTCCCGGCGAAAGCGAAATTGTCCCCGAACGAATGGAGACTGTTTCGGTCGGTCGAAAAATGAACAACGTCGCAATTACCGCCGCTCGCTGGTTATTCGATGCCGACACAGGCGAAGGAATTCTGTTTACACGCATTGCCAATCTGGGATCCGAGGAGGCGACGGTTCAACTCTCCGCAACGGCTGGCTCGAACCAGTTGATTGATGAGCCGATCTCTCTTCCCGCTAATACGGAAAAAGCAATGCAGTGGGCTGTCCCCGGAGGACTCTCACAGATTCAATTTAAAGCGGAAGCCCAAAATGATCCGCTTGCAATCGATCATGAAATTCTCCTGATAGAACCAGAAGTCCGACTGGTGACAGTCGCAGTAACGTTGCCATCGAATCACTCTGCCTTTGAACCAATCAAAAAAATTCTTGGTGTGTTACCGAATGTTCAACTGGGCGATCCCCCCAATTCCGATTTGATCATTTCCCAGGCCGCGGAGAATCCTGCTGGAGACCGCTCGCTCTGGTGGCTGGGGATCGGTCCGTTAAATCCGAACACTGTCGCTGAAAACGGAAAGACGTTAATCGGCCCCTATCTGATCGAAAAACAAAATCCGTTGATGAATGGGATCGTTCTGGGTGGAGTTGTCTGGGGTGGAATCCAAAATGCGCCCGAAGAATTAACGCCCATCGTTAGTGCTGGTTCGACTTTACTCTTTGGACAGCGACTGGATACTTCGTCCAATGCTTATATGCTCAATATCGATCTGGCCTCAACGAACTTAACAGAAAGTCCCGACTGGCCGATTTTCTGGACGAACCTGATCGAACAATGTCGTATTTCACGCCCCGGTTTTCGTCGCTGGAATTTTCATCTCGATGAATCGATTCCGTTTACTCTTCCGTTGGATAGCCTGGAAAAATCGGAGCAACTGACCCTTAAGCATGGGGAAACAGAAAAGTCGCTCGTTCGAATGGAAAATATGGAAATTCCTCCTCGACCCGAAGTTGGCTTATATCAAGTGATTGATGGTAAAGAATTACTAGGAGAGTTTGCGGTCAATTTTTTCGACCGGGAAGAATCCGACTTAACACAACTGCTTCCCGGAGAGCGCCCTTCCAGTATCCGTGGTCCCGCACTGGGGATCCATGTTGATAACCCCTTCTCCTGGCTGCTGGTCATTGGATTACTGATGACACTGGGAGCCATTTATTACGACTGGGCGATCACGCGCTCGAAGAAATTCGCGTCCTAAGCAGGCATGAATTAGACCATTTTCAAATGGTCTAAAAACGATGTGTTTGCTCCTGCTGAACGCTGCAGGTAATTTTTGAATATGCTCTGGAAAACGACTGACGACATCTTATGAACACGCTGAATAAAGTTGGAATCGGCGCTGCAGTTGTTGCCTGTTATGGATTGCTGCCACTCTGGAAAGAAAATTCACAATTTGCGAATGTGGGTGATACACCGGCTGAATTACATGCCGCTCTCACTTTGGTGCTGGGCTGGTTGCTCGTATTTCGTACCAACAAGGCTTACGAACGCTGGTGGGAAGCGCGAACGTTATGGGGGCAACTTGTGAACGCAAGTCGCAATCTGTCAATCAAATTGAATCCACTGACTCGGCTCTCCGAAGCCGACCGATTGCAATGCCAGGAAATCCTCAGGACTTTTCCGCAAGTCCTGCGAGACCATCTGAGAAAACCAGTTGATCCGAATCAATATCCCATCTTCGATCAACTCGCTTCCTCAATTACCCATACACCAAGCAATCTGGTCAATCGAATCTACGAAATTCTGGCCGCTGGCAGGAAACAAAATCTGCTTGATGGTGATGAGCTGAGAGTGATTGATGAGGACTTGCGAGTCTATCTGAATATTTGCGGTGGGTGTGAGCGGATACGGAAAACATTGATTGTCAGTTCTTATCGAACCTTCTCCCGACAATGTGTCTTTCTGTTTTTATTAACGCTACCCTGGGGGATTGTTCAAGACTTCGGCTGGTGGACTCCGATCCTGACGGGCATGATGGCTTACTTCATGATTGCGATGGAAGTTGTGGCCGAACATATCGAAGAACCGTTTGGCTACCACGATGAAGATCTGAACCTGGATGCTCTCTGCCAGACGATTGAATCATCGGTCAATGAGTTGATGTAAGTGTATACAATCGGTAATTCCGTGGGCTTGGCTGCGTTACGCCCCCGGTTGTATTCAGAAAGCTGGAGGCTTTCATAGAAGCCATCTTTTTTACAAATTGAAAAAAGCGAGTGAGCCCCATAGGTCTGGACTCACTCGCTTTGGTTTCATGATTGTATGAATGTATCACAAAATTACGGCATCATGCGCATTTCTGCGGACTCGCCGCCCGCAGCCGGAATGTAGGTTCCTGTCACGTAGTCCATAACCATGCGGTCGGCATTA
>DOCI01000251.1:0-8888 GCA_003503535.1 Planctomycetaceae bacterium | reverse complement strand
AGTAACCATGCGGTCGGCATTATATCGCCAGCCGAGTGTTTTGACGGAATGCTTCATTCGCATAATCCAATCCTGAGGCAAATCATCGGTATCGCGCTCATAGTAGATTTTGACAATTTGATTTTCCAGAACATCAATCAGGCTTTCCGCATCCCGTTGATCCTGAATGTCGTCATTGGCGTGTATATGACCATCACCGATTGCGAAGCCGTTTGTCTCGTCGTAGGCTTCTGCCCACCAGCCATCCAGAACCGAGAAGTTCAATCCACCATTGAGCACGACTTTCTGGCCACTCGTCCCAGAGGCTTCCAAAGGACGACGTGGGTTATTCAACCAGACATCGACTCCTTGCACAAGATGGCGTGTGAAGTTGATGTCATAATCTTCCAGGAACACAATCTTACCGCGAAACTCGTCTGTCTCGGAGAGCCTGACAATTTTCTGCAAAATCGATTTGCCGATTTCATCAGCCGGGTGAGCTTTTCCGCAGAAGATGAACTGGACAGGACGATTGGCATCGTGCGCAATTCGAGCGAGACGTTTGGCATCGTGTAAAATCAGGTCTGCTCGCTTATACGGTGCAAATCGACGGGCAAAGCCGATCGTCAATGCCTGTGGGTCCATCATTTCTGAAAGATCGGCCAGTTCACTGTCACTCGCATTTTTACGAGCGGCCTGCTTCATTAAGCAACTCCGCATATAAACAATCAGTCGAGCTTTAAGAGCCTGATGAGTTTCCCACAATTCTCCGGGTGTGACTTGTTCAAACCCGGCCCATACTTCCGGTTCTCCGGTATGCAGGAACCACTCAGCTGGAAGTACGCGATCGTAAATGACTCGCATTTGAGTCGCCAGCCAGGAGTTCACGTGTACTCCATTGGTAATGTGCCCGATTGGGATCTCTTCTTCACTGCGCCAAGGCCACAGACAAGCCCACATTTTTCGGGAAACAACACCATGCAAATTGGAAACGGCATTGGCACGACGAGAAGTCTTGAAAGCAAGAACCGTCATACAAAACGTTTCGTGATGATTTTGCGGATCGACTCGACCCAATGCCATTAAGCCATGATGATCGAGTCCCAGCGCATCGCCCATTGGTCCGAGATGATAATCGATCAACCCACCATCGAAACGATCGTGACCTGCAGCGACAGGAGTGTGAGTTGTGAAGACACCTGAAGCAGCTGTTTCGCGAAGGGCATTGTCAAACGTCATCCCATCTTTATGCATGCGTTGACGTATGACCTCCAGTCCTGCAAATGCGGAGTGCCCTTCATTCATATGAATGACACGAGGATTGATTCCAATCGCTTCCAAGGCACGCATTCCGCCAATGCCAAGTAGCATTTCCTGACGGATACGTGTCGTTTGATCTCCTCCGTACAAGCGGGCGGTCAAACTGCGAATTTCGTCAGAATTTTGTGGGACATTGGCATCGAGTAAATACAACCGGATGCGACCAACCATGACATGCATGATGCGGGCATAGATTTTTTCATTTCGAGTTTCCACGGAAATGATAATCTCTTTCCCGTCTGGACCTTTGAGAACCGTCAGAGGCATCGTTTCGGGATCGACCTCGGTATAAGTTTCCTGTTGCCAGCCGTTTTCATCGATTGCCTGTGAGAAATAGCCTTCATGATAAAACAGACCAATTCCAACTAAAGGAACACCGAGATCCGATGCACTTTTCAAATGGTCGCCTGCCAGAACTCCCAAACCGCCCGAGTAGACCCGCAGCGATTCGTGTATTCCGAATTCAGCGGAAAAATAAGCCACAGGCCGAAAATTCAGCAGTCCCGCATGTGTATCTCCCCAAGTGGAATCGGAGGCCAGATATTCTTTGAACCGTCGGAAAGCCCAGTTGATTTTTGAGTGCAGAACTTCCTCGCGACAGCGTTTTTCGAGCTTGTTCGGAGTATATTCTTTGAGTAACTGGACAGGATTATGGCTCAATTCGGTAAATCGGATGGGATCGATGCGGCGAAAGATATCGTCCACCTCCGGCTGCCAGCTCCACCAAAGGTTATTTGCGATTTCAGTCAACTTCGCGTGGACAGTCATCTCTGCGGGCATGTTATGCATCCTTCATCAATTGTCATGCGTGAGTGCGTCACTGTTTACAACTCGGAAAAGATCCTAAACTGAGTGAGGTCAATTTATCTCTCTGTGAATATTTTGGATCATTCCTATGGCAGTTCATCACTCAGTATAGCGACTTGAAGACCGTGCTGAAAAGTTGTCCGCTTATTCCGTTTTGAAAAGTTTTTTACGTCAAAGTATATGGATACTTCCACTGACCGTCGTCCAATGAATATGAAATCGTCTGCGATTCCTATCACACTCGCTGCTGGAATTGCACTGACGATGTGGTTCTGGCTTGACCTGTGGCTGGGAGGCGGATTGATTGGCGGGGATGTTTACACCTATTACTTCCCTCAGAAATCTTTTTATGCAGAAGCCCTCAAACAGGGTCACATTCCACTCTGGAATTCGCTGGTCGGACATGGATATCCCCTGGTGGCTGAAAGCCAGACGGGTGTTTTTTATCCATTCAATCTGTTGTTATATCGATTCCTGAATGTCAACACGGCTTACAATGTGAACCATCTGTTTCACTATGTTCTGGCATTCTGTGCGACAGTCTGGCTGGCACGGGATCTGGGAATCTCACTGTTCGGAGCTTTACTTTCCGGACTGGTCTTCGTGTATGGATGGTTTGCTCCACGATGTTGCCTCGAATGGGCGATTCTGACGGGAGCCTGGTTACCACTCGCTCTTGCCATGTTGAATCGCTATTTCCGCACCGGAAATTTCTTGTGGCTGTGGGGTCTTTCCGGAATTCTATGTCTGCAATTGCTCCCCGGACATTTTCATCTGGCTTTCATCACATTGATTTGTCTCACACTGTGGTCAGTGTGTGAATGGATTGCAGAGTTACGTTCAAAAAAAACTCTGGAATTGACTGAGAGTGAACCTGATGTCCCCTCTGCGAGCCGCTTTGCCAGTTCGACTGCTCAAACTTTGATTTTTCCTGCACTTGCTATTTCGGTGGGAATACTCCTGGCGAGTCTGCAATTGTTGCCAACTTGGTCGTTGAAACATAACAGTCAACGAGAAACATCAGCCTCTGCAGACTTCGATCCAGGATACGGACACATCCCTCCCCGATATCTCTCGCAAGTGATTATGCCCTGGTACTGGTATGGTCGGGCCTATGAACTTGATAACCGACTGAATGCGCATCAGTTTCTCGATTACCCGACCGCGACTAATCCTGTTGAAGCTCATCTGTATTTCGGGATCTTGCCCCTGATTCTGGCTGTTGCAGGAGGGATTTCATTATTTCGTTCCCACAATGAAAGCGATCGACGATTGCTATGGCTGGGCGGGTTCGGGCTGCTGGCTCTTGTCTATGCAACTGGGTGGCTGCTGCCGTTGTTGCAAAACGTTCCTGGTTTCAGTTTCTTTCGAGGCCCCGGTCGCTATGGCATAGTCACGGCCCTTGCAGCAGCACTCTGGTCCGCTCGTGGCTGGGATACGATTCGTCAATTTTTGGGACCGCGATGGAAAGTCTTGTTAGCGATACTTATTGGCGTCGGCACCCTGCTCGATCTTTCCTGGGTCAGTCAGAAAATCACCTATGCATTTATGGTCCCCGATACGCCGATGACTCGAATTGAAAAGAGTCCGGTTCGTCAAATGCTCAAAGACTTGCCTGCTCCTGCACGCTTGTTTGGACCAGGGCCAAACTTATTGACAATTACAGGTGTCGCTGCCACGCCGGTTTATCTGGGAATCGGACCAGCCGAGTATTTCGATCCGAAACTGACCTATCCGGAATCCAAAACCGATACGCCAGAAAGCCCCTGGGCGACATTCACTGCCGAACAAATCCAATGGCTCCAGCAAGCCGGGGTGACTCATCTTGTGACTTATGCACCACCCGATCCTCAAAACGCATCTTTGCAACTGATGTGGCAGGGTATCGACCCCTTATTGAATGGAGCCTGGGGGCGATACCAGGAACCGATTTATCTCTCTGCACTGCTCGGCACGCGGGGACGAGGCTCGTGGGATCAAAACTCTGAAAGCACTTCGATCAACTGGAAGCAGGAGTCCTCTGAGCAAATAACTCTCCAGGTTGAAACTCCCATCGCTCAGCAACTCATCCTGACCGAACTTTACGATCCCAACTGGATGGCTACGATTGATGGTCAACCCGCTGAGTCAATCCGCGTCGATGGCATGTTCCGTGGTCTGGAGATCCCCGCAGGCTCTCATCAGGTCACCTGGAACTATCGATCTCGTAGTTTTCGATGGGGTCTGATGATCTCCATTGCAGGATTTACAATTTGGGCGATGGCTGGAACCTTACTGATCACACAAGCTCGACGGCCATAAGTCTTTAAATTCAAGGGAGTTATGCGATCAACTCTTATTGAGGTCACTTTTGAGGAGTCACTCCCTCTTGCTTCACAATGGTCCAAAATCACGCATCTGGACTCGATAGTCTGAAACGACTACAACTCCGCCACGCGAATGGAATATCGCGTATCGGATTCTCTTCGCAGAGATCCGATGAATCGTATCGATCAGTTCTTGTAACGATCGACGGGGGACACGCCATTTGGGACGATTCAAGATCATACGGAGCTTCTCATGCGCCACCGTCTGGCAATCATTTTGCCCATTTATACAATTCTTATTACAGCCTCGCTATTTCTGGCATTCTGTCTGCGTTTTGATTTCGCGATGGGAAGCTCGGAACTCTTAAAATTCACAGCGGCTCTCCCATACATCATCGCAGCCAAGTTGCTGATTGCCGCGATCTCTCGCGAGTGGGATCGATCCTATCGGCATGTTTCCATTACTGACGGAATCCTTATTGTCGGCACCTGTGGATTTATGACAAGCGTTTTGCTGGCATTACACTATATCAGTCCGCAGTCTCCGATGTCTTTACCTCGCTCTGTCACATTAATTGACGGATTGATCAGCCTGCTGGCCATGTTGGGATTTCGGATTGCCTGTCGTATGATCTGGTCCAGTCGAAAACCAAACAGCCGAGAACAGCCGACAGAAACAGCGTTAATTTTTGGCTCTGATGATTCGGCTATTGGCATCTGGAAAATGGTCATGTCAAGCAACGGGCACCTGGGTCGATTTCGGATCGTTGGATTCATCAACTCAAGTGGAGAACGACAAAGATCCCTGATTGGTGGTCAACAGGTCTACTCGCTGGAAGATTGCTGGGAATCAAAGACTGCCACACCGATCCAGCATATTCTTGTACCAACGTCGACTTCAGGGCGTGTCGTGCGAGATTTATTAAGTCGTTGCCAGGAAGCCGACATTCAGCTGCATAAAGTTCCAACTGTTGAAGAAATTGTTGAAGGACGATTTCGACTGGCAGTTCGCGAACTGGATATCGATGACCTGTTGCGTCGCCCACCCACATCACTCGACCTCGAAAAGATCGGCCATTCGATCACTGGAAAAACGGTTCTGGTCACTGGTGGAGCGGGAAGTATTGGCAGCGAATTATGCCGTCAGATTATCGGATTCGAACCTGCCAAATTGATCATTTTCGATCATTCCGAATTTGGTGTTTTCAAAATGGAACGCGAATTTGTAGCACGCGATTGCGGAGAGATCGAGCTGTGTTATCTCACCGCCAGTGTGCTCGACAAGGATGCTCTTGAAGGAGCGTTCGCCCGTCATCAACCGGAAATCGTATTTCATGCGGCTGCCTATAAACATGTCCCATTGATGCAGGATAATCCTTACGCAGCGATCCGCAACAATTTCATGGGAACCAAAGCCGTTGTCGACATGGCTCATAAACATCAGGTGGAACGTTTTGTGTTAATTTCCACCGACAAAGCCGTCCGTCCAACTTCAGTGATGGGAGCCACGAAGTTGCTGGCCGAAAAATATCTGCAAGCGATGTCTAACATTTCCTCGACAATTTACATTACGGTTCGCTTTGGAAATGTTCTCAATTCTGTTGGCAGTGTTGTACCGACTTTCCGCAAACAAATCGAATGCGGTGGACCGGTGACGGTGACGCACAAGGATATGGTCCGCTATTTCATGACGATTCCGGAAGCGGTCCAACTCGTGCTTCAAGCAGGAGCGGTTGGAGGAACCGGAAATGTTCTAATTCTCGATATGGGTGATCCCGTAAAAATTGTCGATCTGGCCAAAGACATGATCAGCCTATCCGGGCTGAGCTATCCGGATGATATCGACATCAAGTTCACCGGTTTGCGTCCCGGTGAAAAAATGTATGAAGAACTGTTCTATGAGCACGAACAGAGTGCACCAAAAATTCACGAGAAAATTATCCTCGGAGCCGGACATGCTCCTTCGACCATGCAAATCAATTCCGATCTGCAACAGCTGCAGAGTTCCTTGAACGATAATCCCTCCGCTCTGTCTGATACACTTTGGGAAGTAGTGAACCGCTACGTTGCTCTTGACGATGTCCAAATCGAATCCCGTTCCCGTACTGCGGCTTAATACGATTCAAACCGAATTTATTCAGAACGAGTGTGCCACTGCTGGCTTACCAGCAGTGTTTTTTTATAGACTGTCATAGATTTTCAATTTGTTTCCTCCTTCCCAGGGTGACATCATAAAAAAGGACCTCCGGGGTGGAGGAGGCGTTCTGCTTATACAAAAGTCCCGGAAGTTCAACGATTCGGGGGCTTCTCTGCGAGAGCACCCCCGCCGCCCGGGTTTGATTATTTTCCAGTATTTAACTGGTGATCACCAGTGTTGTTATTAATTGTTGAAATTCTCCAATAGAATCTTCTGGAGCTATTCTGAGAACAACTTTTGCCTCTAAAGTCCATGAAGAACTATTGAACCAAGCAACTGGAGCGTATATGTGGAATCTCTC
Source organism: Planctomycetaceae bacterium (assembly GCA_003503535.1). Lineage (GTDB taxonomy): Bacteria > Planctomycetota > Planctomycetia > Planctomycetales > Planctomycetaceae > Rubinisphaera. The sequence goes on along the minus strand of DOCI01000251.1, from coordinate 1,978 downwards.
AATTTCAATTCTGATCTTCAGTCTCTTATCTGCTTCTAACTTTTACGCTGCAGAGCCCAACTGGCCTCAGTTTCGAGGCCCCTCAGGGCAAGGATATGCAATCGGTGCAGAGATTCCAGTTAAGTTTGATGAAGAAACCAACATCACCTGGAAACAGGCAATTCCGGGGCTGGGCTGGTCAACTCCTGTTGTCTGGGGTGATCAAGTCTGGTTAACGACAGCAGTCGATCTGGAGGAAACGGAACCTGCACTCTCGCTACGCGCGATTGGCCTGGAAGTCGCGACTGGAAAAGTTCTGCATGAAATCGAATTGTTTCGTATACCGAATTCCGAAAAGATTCATGACGACAACAGCTATGCATCCCCAACTCCCATCATTGACGAACAAAACGTCTATTGCCATTTTGGGACCTTTGGCACGGCAGCAATCAATCATCGCTCAGGAAACATACTCTGGAAAAATGAAGAACTGGAAATCGAGCATCAAGGGGGACCGGGAAGTTCTCCTGTCGCATTTGAAAATCTGCTCATCCTGACTTGCGATGGAGCGAACGAACAGTTTGTCGCTGCTCTTGAAAAAACGTCTGGAGAAATTCAATGGAAGACGAAACGCTCTGCTCCACTACGGGAAAACAAAATCACACATCGTGCTTTTGCCACTCCGTTTCTTTGGAACAGAGACGAAACGAATCTCTTAATCAGCCCCGGGGCCGATCAGGTTCATGCCTATGACCCCTCCACGGGCGAAGAACGCTGGCATGTGCGGTACACAGGCTTCTCGAATGTGCCTGCCCCGGTGGCCAATGGGTCCCATGTTTTCGTCTGTACCGGTTTTTATGAAACTCAACTTCTAGCCATTCGCGCAGAAGGACGAGGCGACATTACCGAGACGAACATCGACTGGACTTATGATCGTAGCGTGAGCACGGTCCCGTCTCCCATCCTGATTGACGATATGATTTTCACAATCAACCCGGGTGGAATCGTCGTCTGCCTGAGTTGCGAAACTGGCGATGTGCTGGGAAAACGCCGCTTTATTGGCGCGTATTCCGCATCCCCTATCTTTGCTAATGACAAACTTTATTTTTGCAGTGAAGAAGGCAAAATCAGTCTTATTAACGCAGACCCGCAAATGGAACTCGTCCAGGTAAATCGTCTCGATGGACGCATAAAAGCCTCACCAGCAGTCGCCGGCAAGGCTCTTTATTTACGCACAGATACGCATCTGTATCGTATTGAGAATCAATAACATCAAGCCGCCAATCACTTACTGAGCATTCACTACAGCACGATCCGCTTTCTGCATGACTGGCTTTTCACGGAAGGTGAAATTCATCTTGATGGCCTGATCGGCCAGGAACTTGAGCATATTGTAATCCATGTGCGGGCAAAGCAAATGAGGAGCCGCTTTCTGCGTATTGGTACTGTCGAATGTTGGATCGTTTCGCCAGTAGGAATTATAAACTCGAATATGCTCATAGAAGAATTCTTCTAGCTCCGTGTGCTCTTCAAAATGCGTATCTGCCCCAGTGAGGGTCGAACCGTAAAACCGACATGAAGCACAGAGAGCCGCATTGATCGTACGTGTTTTGACGGCATTTCGTGGTGTCAGGTGGTAGGTATCGCCATGAAGTTTGTCATGGGAAAGAATATGAGCCATCACTGCCGAAACCCAGTCGACAGGGACAAGGTTTTTACTTTCGGTGCCATCAAGGTTAATTCTCGTCGGATAGACATCAGAAAATCCTGTCTCGCCCACAAGATCCTGATTCCTCAAAATTGTATGAATCAACTGAACGGCTGCATAAAATCCATGGAAGGTATTCGTAAAACCATTCTTGGAGTCTCCCACAATAATGCCGGGACGATATACGGTCAGCGAGTCGATAAAATCGGAACCCCGGACCATTTTTTCAGCCATCACCTTACTCTCTTCATAAGGATTGCCGAATTCCTGACCGACATCGAGCTCGGATGG
>DOCI01000064.1:13589-13732 GCA_003503535.1 Planctomycetaceae bacterium | reverse complement strand
AACGAGTAGCGGAGATCCACTCCAGTTGTATGAGTTTTTGACACTGGCCTCGGGGACGGATGTGGTAAGCACCTCTGCTGATGGCGAGCAGGAGACGTTGACGCTGGTGTTTAAGGTCGTCGACCCGGCGGGTGTGGCGGGGG
>DOCI01000064.1:7699-13367 GCA_003503535.1 Planctomycetaceae bacterium | reverse complement strand
AAGGTGTATCGGGAGACGTTGAGTTTGTCGGAGAGGGACGAGTTCAATGTGATTTCGTTTACGGGTCGGTCGTTTGCGGTGGCACCGACGGTGGAGAGGTTGGTTTAGGGACGTGGGTCATGGGGCTAGGGTCCAGGGGGCTTCGAACCCTCCACTCAAAACTCCCCTGGCCTCTGGCCACTAGCCACTGGGCTAAGTAGTGGCAGTTGGATTTTCAAGGTTGAGGGTTGAGTGGGTTCTGGGCGCTTCGACCCCAGCCACCCGTCGAACCTTGATTGATTGGAGAGAAATAATGGCTGGGTTTTCTGAGTCTTTGAGTATTCAGATTCTGGGGGATAGTTCCGGGTTTCAGTCGGAATTGGATGAAGTAATTGAGCGGCTGGAGTCGTTGAATCGGTTGCTGGATCGGATGGGGAGTTCCGGGAGTGCGTTTAGTCGACTGGGAGCGGATGCGCGGCGGATGTTGAGTCCGTTGTCTCAGGTTTCTTCGCGTTTGCAGCAGGTGGTGAATCAGGTGCGGCAGTTGAGTGGGATGTCGATTTCGCTCGATGTTTCGCCGGCGATGGCGGCTTTGAATCAGTTGAGTGCGGCGATTGCCCGGGTGGCGGCTCAGTTGGCTTCTCTGTCGGGAAGTGGCGGCGGTGGTCGCGTTGGCGGTGGGATTCCGAATGTGCCGAATCCTGGAGGAGGAAATCCGGGTGGAGGGTTTTCAGGTGGCGGTGGTGGTCGGGGTTCAGGACCGCGTCAGTTTGCCGGTGGTGGACTGGTGACCGGACGTAGCGGGATCGATCGGATTCCGGCGATGTTGACGGCTGGTGAGTTTGTTGTGCAGAAGGCGGTCGTATCGCAATTGGGCCTGGCTCCGCTGGAGGATGCGAATCGGGGAGTGGAGCGGAATTCGAATCAACGTCCATCAGCACAGTCAAACAGTTCGCAGACGATTCATCAGTACGGTGAGATTTCGGTGCATGTTAATGAGATGGCGGATGTGAGTGGGTTGTTGAATGATCTGCAGTTGGAGGGGCATCGGTTGAGGAATCGGAGGGGATAGAGAGGCCAGTGTTGAGTGGCCACTGGGCACTCGACACTGGGCAATATGAATGGAGCGAATTGCACGGCTCTCAGAGCCGTGGCACGAGGACGTTTGAAGAAGGAAGAGTAATGGGAATGGTGTTTAGACCCTCTGTGCGGAAGGGGGGAGAGTTTTTTGGGTTGCCGGGGCCGATCAGTAAGTTTCAGGTGCAGGATGCCTGGGATTATGAGCGGTACAAAGTGCTGCTTGAGGATGGTGATGGGACGGTGGGAATTTCCCGGAATGGAGTCGACATTACGATTCAGGGAGAAGTGGGATGTGTGGATGGGCAGCCTGTGCTTTCCGAGGTGGAGATGCTCGAGGCATTAGAAACGTTGCGGTCGGCCTTGGATGCGACGGATGAGGAGTTGCTGGAGTTTTTTCTGTATCGGGATGATGAGGCGGAGGAGTATCGGTACTTTCGAAACTGTTCGGTTTCTCGATTTCGGTATGAGTTATCGAAGCCGGAGTTGTATGAGTATTCGCTGATTTTACATGCGGATGATCCTGTGATGCAGACGAGTTGAAACACGGCGTGGAATCATTGGAAAACCCTTATGCGATTGATCTTAGGGTGGCACGACCCTGAGCAGAGCGAAAGGCGTGATCGTTTGTAATCGCCACGCCCATCACTTCGTTCTGGGACGTGCCACCCAGCAGTAGCACACATCCAATGTTAAATAGCGGTTGAATGAGCAGTAGGATCCACGATCAAGTTGAAAGAAGTGGCGATGGGATATCAGAGGCTGATTTTGCATTATGGATATGATCCAGAAGATTTTATTGGGGTGTTGTCTCAGGGGGCGGTGAAGCGTTGCTGGTTTGAGTTGGATCGGTTGGGAGGGTGCGGTGCGGGTGAGTTGCGGTTGAATGAGGGGTTTTTGAATCGGGATGCGATTGAGCCGGGGCATTGGATTGCGTTTGAATATTCGACGGGTGAGCGGTGGTATCTGGGACGTGTGGAAGATGTCGAAAGTGAATCGCCTGCGGGTTTGCGAATTCGTTTGGAAGGCCCGGCGATTCAGTTGAATGAAGTTTTTCCAGGGGCGTTCACGGCTAAGTCGGAGGGAGTGAAGCCGCATCGGTATGGACGGACGGATCAGTTTGATCAGGATCCCGATTATGAGCAGGAGTCTCAGGATTATGTGGTGAACTCAGCCGAGTTGATTCGCAAAATGATCGAGCAGTATGTGGTCGGGAAGACGAACATTATTTATGACCCGGATCTGGTGGAGACGGGTCCGCTGGCGAATGATGTGACGACGATGAAGTTTCGGGGTGAGGAATCGGTACGGAGTGTGATTAAGGATCTGGCGTTGCGGGCCCGGAATGCGACGTGGGGCGTGGATGCGGAGCGGCGGTTCTTTTTTCGGCAACTGCGGGACGATGTGCTGGCGGAGTATCGGGAGCATCGGGATTTGACGAAGTTGCAGGCTTCGCGGTCGCGGGAACTGTTGTTTAATCGGGTGATGTTGACGGGTGATTATGTCTACGATTTACGCGATTATTCGTCGCAACTGGCAAGGCGGTCGTATCGCTGGCGGGGGAATTATCGGCAGCCGACGAGTATCGATCAGCATGGGGAGCGACGGATTCGAATTTGGGTTCCCTGGATTCGGACGGCTGAGGATTCGCGGTCGTTTGTCTCGGAATTCTTTCGGATCTATTCGCAGCCAGTGACACGGTTTTCATTGCAGACAAAACCTCAATCGGTTTTGCCGTTGCCTTGGGGGGGGTGTGTGAGGTTGAAGGATCGGAATCTGTCTGACCTGGAGGAATGTCCGGCTGAAAAAATTCGGGTGTTGTTTGATCATGCTCCTCAATTTCAGATTGCATTGGGGCCAGGGGATCCACGGGAGTTGTGGCCGGAGCCGCCGCACGATGAACGGTGGGAGTTGCCAGAGAAGAATTCGGGGAATGGCGATACGGATTTGACGAATTCGGAGCCGCCGTTGACCTCGGTCAGTGAAGGTGGCGGAGAAAGTAGCAGTGATGGGATGAGTTCCGTAGGTGAGTCTTCGTCTGTGGGATTTTCTGAGACTTCGGCAGATTCGATGACTTCGCTGGGAAGTAGTGAGGATTCCGCTGAGTCTTATGAGTCTTCAGATTCATCGTTGTCAGTTTCGTCATCATCGAGTTCTTCAAGCACAATGGAATCGAGTAGCGGGATTGGCGAGACGAGTTCTGAGGGGGGGAGTTCTGGAAGTGGGAGTTCGTCAGTGGGAGGAACGGAGGAAAGTTCGATCGATATTATCAGCTCGGGAAATACATCGGGAGGAGCCACGGATTCGGGTGGTGGAGAGTCGAGTCTATGGGATTCATCTGGGGATTGGAATTCGAGTGGGTTGGTCTCGGAAGTGAGTGGGGGGGATTCGGAATACAGTTATGAGTCGGGGTATTGAGAGGATTAAGAACGTCGAAGGGATCCCATCATCCGGCCTTCGGCCACCTTCTCCCCAAGGAGAAGGAAAGAACACCGCTCCCCAGGGAGAAGGAAAGAACACCGCTCCCCAGGGAGACTGGAAGTCGTTGGTCAGTGTGATCACAGGGTGGCACGACCCTGAGTGAAGCGAAGGGCGTGGTCTTCTTCGATCGCCACGCCCAACACTTTGTTCTGGGACGTGCCACCCATAATGAGTATGAATAAATTACGTTTTGAAAGCGGCGATAAGGGAAAAGATTGTGCAGAGAACAGTAGATACTTTCTTTCGGGGAACGACTGATCGACAACGAATCGTGGCTAATCTGAAGGGAAATTTCACCGCCCCTTGCGGAAGTGCCTGCTGGTTAATTGGGGGTGGCCCTTCTTTGACGCAGGAGTTGGCAGATGTGATTGGGCGGACGCCGGTGCCGGTGATGGCGGTGAATTTAGCAGGGAGTGGAATGTTGAGACCGACGTTCTGGACGGCTTATGATCCGACATCGCGGTTCTTGCGATCTGTGTATCTGGATGCGGGGATCATGAAGTTTGTCAATTTTCGACGGAGTTCGGATCTTGTGCCGGAGTCAACGTACAAGGTTTGTGAGTGTCCGAATCTGTATTTCTTTGAAGGCGAGCCAGAGCGGGGCTTTGATGACTTTCTGGATTGGACTCACAACAGAATTGTTGATTGGAATGATAGTTTTGTGCAGGCCATCGACATTCTGTACCAACTGGGATTCCGGCGGATTTATCTGGCGGGATGTGAAATGCACATCAAGGTCTCTGCAGAAATGTGTAGCTATGCGACGAAGAGGGGAGTCTGCTTTGGGGAAAATGTTTCGCTGAGTGAATTTGTCTCAACCTGTGAAAAACAGGGAATCAGCTGCAAAGAGCTAGCGCAGTTGGAGTCAGCCCAGGTCTATCACTTCGATCAGGAGAAATCGCTGGCGGCTGCGGTGGCGACGGATGCTCATTATTTCCGTGTGTCCCAGTATTTGCGATTGTCGCGATTATCAATGTCGCGGGTGGGTTTGCAGTTGGTCTCGGTCACGCCGGGGAGCCGATTGAATGATTATTTTCCGTATCAGAATGTCGAAGAAGTCTTTGCTGAAGTTTGTGAGCGGGTGGGAAATCCCTCCGAAGAAGTGACGGCAGGCTTGTATTCGATCACTGGTCCGCGACTGCCCAGGCTGGACTGGAAAATGCGTGACTTTCAACCGCTTCACTGGCCAGAAGAGAGGAGAGATTGTTATCGAGCTCGATGTGAGAAGAAGAGAGAACAACAAGAGGCACAGATTCAGGATGAGGCAGATCTTGAAATTCGTGATCATGACAATGATCGACGATATCGTGAGAAACTCTGCGCGATGCAAGCTGCGAAAATCGAGATTCATGAAGAGGGATGATGCGGATGGCAGAGGATCTTAAAGAGATTACAGTGGTGATTCCTCAGCACAATTGCTGGTTCGAAACGGTTGCATGTTGCTCTTCGCTATGGCGTCATCATCAGGAGAAATTTCGAATTGTTATTGTGGATGATGGTAGCGATGCGAAAAATCGCGGATATGCGAAGAAGTATTTGAATGCACGAGTGACGATTCTCACACAAAAACATAGCGGTGTAACCGCGGCCTGGAACAGGGGAGTCGCGGCTGTGGACTCCCGGTTCATAGTCCTGCTAAATAATGATGTGATGACGCTAGGGGCCTGGTTACCGGAAATGCAGACGTTATTAAAAAGAAACGAGCATGGTCTGGCAGGGGCGGCTTTGCGATGTGAGAAGATGTTGGCGAAAAATCTTCGACGGCATTGCCCTCATGGTGATGCGACAATCCTGGAAGGTTGGTGTCTGGGCTTTTCCAAAACGACATTTGAAATCGTTGGTTGTTTTGACGAGTCGTTGAAGCTGCACTGGTCAGATACAGACTGGCAATTGAGGTGGTTGCAGTTGTTTAATCGCAACTCCCAGGATTTATGCCTGTTGACTCCGGGGCGAATCCGGCATCGTGGGCATCAATCGACCCGATGGTTGAGTGAATCGGCACAATGGTGGAAAGAGGATCGAGAGCGGTTTCTGCTCAAGTGGCAGAAAGCGAAACATGAATTTGCAACTGTTCGATAGGATCGTGGCCAGAGTGGACTGGTGGCTTACGGTGAATTCCCGAAAGGAATAT
>DOCI01000064.1:5126-7562 GCA_003503535.1 Planctomycetaceae bacterium | reverse complement strand
AAAGGAATATGATGCGGCTGATTCAGTATTGTAATGTGGGAAATATCGTTGGTGGCACGGCTGCCTGTGCCTGGTCGGTGACGCGGGCGTTACCCGATTTCGAGCATGTCGTGCTGTTTCGGTCGCAGCCGACGTTGGAAACAAGACAAGCGTTTGAACATTGCAAAATTGCATTTGTTCCACATCTGACAAGTGAAATACTGATGTCATGGCGAGCGGATGTCTTGATATTGCACAACATTTCGCCAGCAAATGTTTTTTGGGGGCATGAGAAAAAGAATTTGCCCGTGCGCGGACTGCAGTACATTCACTCTGCTGGGGGAAGTCGAGCCGGCGCGGCGCGGATGGTCTGTTGTTCTGAGAGTCTGAAAGAGCAACTTGGCCATCCCTCGATTGAGGTTTTAACACAAGGTGTTCCCGTCGCAGTCTCTGGGACGACATGTCGTCGAGAGCAGAAGCGGTTTGTGGTAGGACGAATCTGCACTCCAGTGGACCGAAAATGGCCGACAGAGTTGCTGAGCTTTTATGATCGACTTGTAAAAATTCATCCTCAGATTGACTGGGCGTTTGTCGGTTGTCCGAAGTCTTTGGAACAATCTTTGCGTGAAGTTTGCTGCGGGCGTGCCGTTTTTCATCGAGCGGAATTCAATGCCCGGAAATTACTGAGAGATTGGCATGCATTGGTCTATCATCATCCGAGTTTGACAGAATCGTTCGGGCGGACTGTTGCAGAAGCGATGCGTTGTGGGTGTGTACCAGTTGTGGATAATAAAGGTGGATTTCGGGAGCAAATCATTCCAGGAGCGGGTTACTTGTGTGGAAATGTGGGAGAGTTTTCAGCTGCGCTAGAGGAGTTGTTAATCCCCGAGAGATGGATCTCGCATTCTCAAAACTGCCAGAGCCATGCGGACGGGCATTTTTCCCTCCGATCATTTCGTCAGCGACTGCTCTCGCAGTTGATTTGCTTGTGATGTGCCTCGGTCTCCAGAGATCGCATTGTTGAATTTACAATTTATTGTGGAATCACAGCAGTAATCAGACGGTATTTCCTTCTGAGAAAATTCGCTAGGCGATTGTTAAGACAATCGGTTATAAGTCTTCTCCCTCCTTATTATCCCACCGATCTCCTGCTATCAGGGCTTCTGATGTTCTATCGTGAATGCGGCTGGGACACTCTTGTGTTCCTGTGCACTACCATGATCTGCCTTTGTGCAAATCCAGATTTAACTTTAGGGCAACTTCACAAGCCTGAAGTGACCAAATTCCCGTATGAAATAATGCCTCCTCCCGCCCCGGGTGTTCAACGGGATCGAAATTCAGATTCTGAAATGCTTCCAGGGTTTCCCAGTCCAGATGATCGGCCTTCACCACTCGAGCTTTCGGACCCAAGTATTCCAGAGGGACTGTATGGCCAACCCTACTCTTCATCTGTCCCGCAGCCTCCTGTTGCACTCCCTTTGCCGGGAGGACACACCTTTGAGTCTGGAAATGGTCCCTATTTTTCTGAAAATTATGGGACAACCGGTCAGGAACAGTGGCTAAACTCCCCGAACGCGATGGGGAACTCCCAAAGTTACCCGACAGACGATTATTGCCTCGATGGATATTGCGATGACGGCAAGCCCTGGCAATGGACACTGCTGCCGGCCGAAGTTCTCTATAAATCTTATCTGGGAGGCCCGCGCGAGCCTCGATTTGCGTCTAATATTGCCTACCTGAAGGGAACGGGCTGGATCTGGGAGTTGGAGTCGGGAGGGCGAGCTGGATTATTGCGATATGGAACCACGCGGCATCGATTTAACGAAGGCTGGCAGTTGGACATTTGGGGAGCGGCATTTCCCCGGTTAAATTTTGTAGAAAGCCTGGATGTCGATGCCGTCGATTTTAAAGTGGGTGTCCCAATTACCTGGACGAAGGGACGATTTCAGGCCAAGCTGGAGTGGTATCACATCAGTTCGCACCTGGGAGATGAGTTTTTATTGAAAAACCCAGGTTTTAATCGACTGGACTATCTTCGAGATTCGATCGTACTGGGCGGAGGTTTCTTTCCGACCCCTGATGTACGAATTTATGCAGATGCCGACTATGCCTACAATACAAACGGTGGAGCAGAACCCTGGCATTTTCAGTTCGGGGTCGATTATTCACCAATCTGCGTCTCAGAACATGGTATCCCGCAGCCTTTCATGGCTGTGAATGGACTCATCCGTCAAGAAGTCAACTACAGTGGTGGCGTCAATTTTGTGGCGGGCTGGCAATGGCGAGGACACGAAAAGGACAGTTTGTTCCGTGCCGGAATTCAATATTATGCCGGTCAGTCGCTGCAACTTTCGTTTCTGAATGAATACGAAGAGTTACTGGGCTTTGGCTTGTGGTATGATTTTTAGGCGTTGGGGTTTAGGGTTTAGGGGGTGGGTGGCACAGGTTGATGCGAAG
>DOCI01000064.1:4390-5038 GCA_003503535.1 Planctomycetaceae bacterium | reverse complement strand
CGAAGCGACGAGAGTTCTTCAGTGGACGATTGAGATATTGAACACGCTCCCTCCTGTGGCTGCGCCACGCACTTCTGGACTTAATTCAGTATCGAGAAGTAGAGGACGGCTGTAGGAGTTCATCGCAGCATAGATAAATAGAAGCAGCAATATCGCGTTCAGGAGAAAACCAACAAATATGATAAATGTACTGGGATCTGTGCGGTCATCGCGATAGGACATCACAATGGAAAGACAAACCCACGCCACGGGAACAACCAATAACCACACTCCATGCTCACGAAGCGTACGTGCCGCAGGATTCCAACGAATTAGTGACTCGTCCGGGTAACCATTCATTTTCATAACAATGCCCAGCGCCACAAAGCCCAACACAACGGCCAAGACTTGCAGCAGTCCAGATATAGCGAATAGTAGACGATTACATTCCATGACAGATTTCAAGAGTGTCGTGCTGCCTTTGTGGCATAACTATTTGATAGACAGAATTAACTTCTGACTAATAAAGTTTGACATTCTGCATAACACATTTTCTCATTATCGATTGATGAATCGATACCTGTCAATCAGGAGAGGTCTTCAGTAGACGATTGAGATTTCGAAAACTTTCCCTCCTGTGGCTGCGCCACCCAGAGAACTCTGCGAGAT
>DOCI01000064.1:1899-4232 GCA_003503535.1 Planctomycetaceae bacterium | reverse complement strand
CTGCGAGATTCTCTGGGCTACCCGTTCGAGCGTAATCCGTAAATGTACTTTCGACATGGAAACATTTGGTCGTCTACGCGGCAAATTTTGTTGTCGAGGATTCGAGACACCGTAGTTATGTGGAGATTGCAAGCGTCAGCAACGTCAGCCATTCGAACAGAGGCGGTTGGGCTCAGGTTACCAGAATTAAGGTTTATAACCTCGGTCATCACCTCAGACAGATGCGCTCTCCGTTTGCGAGTAGCCTCCCAAATCATTTTTATCTGATTTCGTATCGGCACGTTGTCTCGAAGAAGCACCAGTTCCAAGTTTGGAATCCCACAAGTTGGCTCAGAAACCTCAAGCGTGAATCTTGGCTGCGTTTCTCGGATTGTTAAGTCTATAGTGTCAGAAGTGAATACGTCTTCTGAAAACGGTGAGAATTCAAAGCAGGACTCTTTGCCAACGAGATCTGTCAAACACGACGAAATTTCCCCAATCGCCATTTGGAGAGTTTCCATCTCGCAAATCATTCTCGGTTGTAGGTGATGTGCCACTGGTCTGTACTCAGTCGGATAACGATTCGCATCAACCGTGGCTACCCAGTTGAATTCATATCACATTGTATATTCAAGCAATTTTGAGTGTGGTAAGCCGTATCAGGGACACACTCGCTTGCGCTTCGTGCTTGTACCTCTTCGAGACCGCAGCTATTGGTTCGAATCCCGTAGGATTAAGAAATGCGCATAAAAAAATCTCTCTCAAAAGTTTGAGAGAGATTTGACCCCAGGGGGATTTGAACCCCCGTTATCGGACTGAAAATCCGGTGTCCTAGGCCTGACTAGACGATGGGGCCAAGTATTAGGCTTGCAAGGTAGATTTCGGCAATTGAGCCTCTTCTACTTTAAGAAGACTGGCGGGAATCATTCAGGAGACAGGTTCGTCAACGTCTTCAATTTTCGCCTGAGCTTTAATCGCCTCGTAAACCTCGCTGCGGTGAATCGAAATGTCTTTGGGGGCTTCGATTCCCAATCTTACCTTATCGCCTCGTATATCAACAATCGTGATCACAATCCGATCATCGATCACGATGCTTTCATTTTTTTTTCGTGATAGGACCAGCATCTTGCCAATTCCTCCGTCGAATAATTTCGTATAAACCCGAAGTGAGAAACTTTTACATTTTAGAATCTCAGCTTGGACGCAGAAATTATACTGGCACAGTGATTGCTGGCAAGTCTGGTAATCAAAAAAATTCTCTATTCACCCAAAGAGAAGAAAACTCCCAATCAAACTGGAAGTCTGCCTTCTCTGGATTTTTAGAGGCTGAACGACGTCATATTGCATCAACATATGCCAATGCGGTGTTCAGCAGCTACGTAAAATTGGCCTTTTAAGTCGTTCAGGGGAATTCATTTCTCCTGAAATGATCGACTTAGACCATATCTTTGAGACCTTTGAGAGGTCGAACTTTCACAACGTTTCGTGCGGGTTTCGCCTTAACTTCCATCATTTCGCCCGGTTTGAATGGATTTGCACGAGTTGTGGCTTTAGTCGCAGGTTTACGAGTGACCTGAATCTTGAACAATCCTGGCAGGTTGAAAACGCCAGGGCCTTTTTTGCCGAGACTCTGCTGAATCAGGTCGTTCATACCGTCCAGAACAGAACTGACTTCCTTGCGGCTCAATCCTGTTGATTCAGCAAGAGAGTTCAGAATTTCAGTTTTTGACATCGGCTTTTCTTGTTTCGCAGCCATGCGGGCCTCCGATTTGGGGTGCTATACTAAAGTTGAATTTGACTATGCGGTCAGGATCGCCCTGAGCAGGAAGATCGTAGTAAAGTACGATTCGATCGACTTGTCAATCAAAACAGCCTTAGAATTAAGGGAAAAACGCTATAATTCCCCTATTCGGCACCTTTTGAACATCTTCAGGCCACATTGATGACAGGCTGAAATTCGGCCTGTAATGTCGAGAACATGTTCATAACTACCCTGTCTTCACTCACTTTTCAGTGCGTAAAGACAGTGAAGTCTTCCAGGGGCTCAGACCTCTGGGGTCTCTTTGGGGAGGAATTCTCCGCCACTCAGAAACATTCCTTTTTCACAGGGAATGCACCATTTAATTTGTACACGATAGTCAAACTGTCGGCTTTCACTTGCCATTTTCACAGTGACTTCCCCGGGCTGAATCGCTCCCCGATGCAGCATCCCCAGACCGAATCGACTGATTTCTCGCGTGACGGCTGAAACCGTGTTTCCTCGTGAGGTCACAATTTCTGCAGGAACAGAAAGTTCCAGGCGTTCAACAGTACGTGAGTTTTCTGTGCCTGGTTTGCCGATGCTTTCGAGGATT
>DOCI01000064.1:0-1767 GCA_003503535.1 Planctomycetaceae bacterium | reverse complement strand
CTTTGAGATCCTGCATGCTGGGACGACTCCATGGATCTGCGGACATACGATGACTCCTGATAGTTTTCAGACGGTATTTCTTCATGTGTGATTTCTTAAGAGTAGTCCAAAATTACTGACCGATTTGAGGAAGTTGTGAAACAAGGCAGACAGACACTTTGACTTCTGATGACAATGACGAATCTAACGATTGTCAGTTTCCCTGGTTGATGTCGGACCAGTGGGATATTTGATATAAGTGATCAGGCATGAGATCTGAAGTACTTAACCGTTTGACCATCGAACGAGTTCAAAAATGAAGCACTTAACAATTCTGATCGTCGCGATATTCGCTCTATTCCTTAACGCCATCTCAATCGCAAATGCTCAGACGCAGCTCGAATTGCATTGGCCTCGATTTCGTGGTGAAGCCGGGGCTGGTCTAACCGAGCAGTCTGATTGGTCGGGACAACTTGGAGACAAAGATCATCTGTGGAAAATTGAATTGCCAGGCACAGGGATTTCTTCTCCAGTGATTGCTGGAGCTCAGTTATATGTGACCAGTGCCGACGAGGACCAACAGGAACGGTTCCTGCATTGTGTGAGTGTGAAGAGTGGTGAGGTTTTATGGTCGAAGTCATTTTCGTTTTCGAAATATAAAAAGCATAAGAACAACAGTTTTGCATCGAGCTCGCCTGCGGTGGATGCCGAGCGAGTTTATCTCGTCTGGCAAAGTCAGGAAGGCTCTTCATTGATCGCATTCACTCACGAAGGTGAAAGCGTATGGGAGTATGATCTTGGCCCTTATGGGCATGGACAAGGGGCGGCTGCCTCTCCCATAGTGCATGACGGAGTGGTGTACGTGGCGAATGATCAGAAAGAGCCAAGTTTTCTGGTCGCCATTGAATCGCAGACCGGAAAGGAACTCTGGAAGATTCCACGTCTTGGTCAACGAGCCTGCTATGCCACACCGGGAGTCTGGCAAGGACCGCAGGGGCAAACCGAAATTGTGTTTTCTCACTGTGAAGAAGGCGTGATTGGCGTAGAGCCGAAAACCGGCAAAGTGCTATGGCAGATCTCTCCGTTTGGAGATTTCTCTCAGAGAGCGATCTGCTCTCCGTTCACAACACCCGAAGGTTTGATTGTTACAGGTAGCGGTGCCCAGGGAGGGGAACGGAATATCGTGATTTTGAAACGCAATTCCGACTCTGTCGAACAACCAATCCAAGAAGTCTATCGCGTAACCCGTGGAGCCCCGCATGTGCCAACGCCTGTGGTGAAAGATGGTCTGTTTTATCTGTGGGGTGACCTCGGGATTGTCACCTGTGTGGAGATGATGACAGGGAAGAAAGTCTGGCAGCATCGTGTTGGAGGAAACTATTTCTCTTCGCCGATCTGTATCGGCGAGAATCTGATCAATATCGATACGGATGGCAATGTGATAGTCTTGGCGACCGGAGCCACACCTGTAGAGAAATCGCGATTGGCATTGAATGATGAATCCCGTTCGACCATTGCATTTGCAGAGGATCGGCTATTTGTCAGAACGCAACATTTTTTGTCTGCATTTCAATTGAAGTAATGATTTGCCAAACAGTAGGGTGCGTCCTGACGCACCGGAATAGGGATGCGGATTCAATTCGGATATAATCAGCGAATCGAAGTGACGGCACAGAATAAAAGAGAACCAATTACAAAACCAACTCGGGAGCACGGTGCGTCAGGACGCACCCTACTATTCCAACTATCGCTAAATGTCGTGTAGGTTCAGAATTCTGGAGCAGGCAA
>DOCI01000264.1:13185-17501 GCA_003503535.1 Planctomycetaceae bacterium | reverse complement strand
ATGGAAAGCCGAGGGCGGAAAGCGGAAAGCCGCAGGTCAGGTTGTAAATTTTAAAGCGGGTGGCACGCTCTGAGCATCGCGAAGGGCGTGGTTGACGATGCTTGGTGCTAAGATTCCACGCCCATCACATCGTTCTGGGCGTGCCACAAACCATTGGGAGAAGCTGAGATTTCAGCATTTCGACTTGGGCTTGGCTGAAAGTCAGGGAATCGATATAGTTTTGGGATCGGGAAGGGATTGTTGTGTTTTCTGGTTGATTCAGAAGATGCAACGGGGCAAATTCACTTGGATTGGAAGTGGATTTGTGCTGTTTTTTCAGGAAAACAGCCTTTCTGATGCGGTCTGGAGGACCGGGACACGAAAATGATTCCTCAGCCAAGGGACTGGCGAGATGTATAAAATGCTTTTATGTCAGCGGTATTTGCGAACCCGCTATATTGCGTTAGCCAGCATTATCAGTGTGATGCTCGGCGTCGCCACAATGATCGTGGTCAACAGTGTGATGTCCGGCTTCGGCACCCAGATGCGGGATCGAATTCACGGATTACTGGCCGATGTCGTGATCGAATCCCACAGTTACGACGGCGTTTCCGATCCCGATCTGCAGATTCGCATCGCTCGGGAGGTCGCCGATGGTTACATCGAAGCGGTCACACCGACTGTCGAAGTCTACGGCATGTTGAACTTCAACTTTGCCGGGCAGTGGATTACTAAGCCGGTCACACTGATTGGAATCGAGCCGGATGGGAAGGCGAAAGTCGGCCCGTTACGCTCATTTCTGGACAGTTTTAATCCGGTCTACGAAAATGGTGAAATCGCTCGTCCTGCTTTGCGACCCGATGAAGAAATTCCCAACTGGGAACTTTCGCCGGAAGCCGAAGAGTATCGTCACGAGAAAATTGATCGTCAGAAGTGGTATGAAAGTCAACTGGCGGCTTTGGAATCGGAGAAAACGCCGAAACAGACAGCCTCAATTGAGCCTCAGCAAGAAGTCCAGACCGCTGCCCTTCCAGTAGATCCGTTTGCCGATCCGTTTTTTGATGGACAAGCCGCCGAGCAGGCTCCAGCTGACCCTTATGAAATGATGGATGGTCGAGTTTATGTCGGAGCAGGACTGGTCAGTTATCCGTATCGCGATCCGGAAACGGGATTGATGAAAACAATGATGATGGCTCGTCCCGGAGACGATGTCAAAATCAGCACTGTGACCGCTGGCCGCCCTCCTTCACATGCCGCCTTCCAGGCCACGATTGTCGATGTTTTCAAAAGCGGTATGACCGAATACGACAGCAATCTGGTTTTCTGTAATCTCGAAGAACTTCAAAATGTGCGAGGCATGCTCTCCCCGGCGACCGGCAAGCGAGCGATTACTTCTCTGCACATCAAACTGAAGGATTACAAAGATGCCGAAGTCGTTGTCGAACGATTGAAGTCGGCTTTCCCTCCCGATCAGTTTGTTGTCAAAACCTGGGAACAGAAGCAGGGGCCATTGTTAGCCGCAGTCGAAGTGGAATCGGCCATCTTGAATGTGCTGCTCTTTCTGATTATTGCCGTGGCTGGCTTCGGAATTCTGGCCATCTTCTACATGATTGTCGTCGAGAAAACTCGCGATATCGGCATCCTCAAAGCTCTGGGAGCCGGTTCGGGTGGCATCATGTCAATCTTCCTCTCTTACGGACTTGCCCTGGGAGTCGTTGGCAGTGGAGTCGGTGTGTTATTGGGACTTACGTTCGTGCATTACATCAATCAAATCGAGGATGCGATCACGTTTATCACAGGCCGGAAAGTGTTTGATGAAACCATATACTACTTCCCGGAAATTCCGACTTCGGTCCAACCTTCCATGGTGATCTCGGTTGCCTTGGGGGCAATGTTAATTGCCGTTCTGGCCAGTGTCTTTCCGGCTCGCCGAGCCGCTCGAATGCATCCTGTCGAGTCGCTACGAAGAGAGTAAGCAAAAAAAGTAGGACAGGCATCCTGCCTGTCTGTTAAAGAATGAAGATCACACAATAAGTATTGCGATTATTCAGACAGGCAGGATGTCTGTCCTACGAGATCACTCAAATTCAGGTCCATCGAATGAACGAAATTCTTCCGACTCCACCGGTCCACTTGTCGGCTGTCGCTCTCGATAAAAGTTATCGAAAAGGCCCAGAAGCGGTGAATGTGCTGCGGGGCGTAAATCTGGAGGTTCGCAAAGGCGAATTTCTCTCGATCATCGGCCGTTCGGGATCCGGAAAAAGCACATTGCTGCATCTGGCAGGTCTGCTCGATACTCCGGACATTGGCGAGATTCGACTGGATGGCAAGCGGATTGATCATCTGCCCGCGAAAACTCGCGATCAGCTGCGAAATCGCGTCTTTGGCTTCGTTTTTCAGTTTTATCACCTGCTGCCGGAATTGACTGTCCTCGAAAATGTTTTGTCTCCGCTGATGATCCGCTATTCGATGTGGGACTACTGGAAAAAACGGAGCGAATTGCAGGATCAGGCCCGGGAATTGATCGCTCAGGTCGGTCTGGAGCATCGAATAAAGCACAAACCGAGCCAAATGTCGGGTGGCGAGTTGCAGCGAGCCGCCATTGCCCGCTCTCTCATTTCTGAGCCGGAAATCCTCCTGGCTGACGAACCTACGGGAAATTTGGATGTCGATACGGGGAAAGGGATTATTGAACTGCTGGAGCGATTGAATTCTGAGCGTCAACTTACCATCATGATGGTCACTCACGATGAGGCAATTGCCCGCAAAGGCCAGCGGATTGTGAGGTTGTCGAAAGGTCAGGTCGAAAACATACGCGAGCGAGTCGCTTCTTAGTGACTTTCGATGATTTGACTTCCTTAACAGACTGAACGCCATTATTGCCCAATGGGTCAATAGTCCTACAATTCCGTATCCACATTAGAAAACTGCTAAGCAGTATTGGCACGAGGCCGGACCTCGTGCTTTTTTTCGTAAGAAGCAGCTCATGAAGATTTACCTGAACGGTCAACTCGTTTCCAAAGACGAAGCGAAAATCAGCGTTTTTGATCACGGCCTCCTTTACGGAGACGGAATCTTTGAAGGGATCCGCATCTACAATCGGAAAGTGTTTCTGCTAGAGGAACATATCGAGCGACTGTATGAGAGTGCCCATGCCATTCGATTGACGATCCCGCTTTCCCCGGCGGAGATGACCAAAGCGGTCGAGGAGACCGTAGCCGCAAACGAACTCGTCGATGGCTATATTCGTCTGGTCATCACACGAGGTTCGGGTTCACTGGGGCTGGATATTCGCCGCACGAGCGATCCTCAGGTGATCATTATTGCCGACAAAATTAGCCTGTATCCGGAAGAATTGTACGAGCAGGGGCTAAAAATCATCACGGCCAGTACGATTCGAAACCATCCCCAGGCACTAAGCCCGCGAATCAAATCGCTGAATTATCTGAATAACATTCTGGCCAAAATTGAAGGTTCGGACGCAGGTTGTCTCGAAGCGGTGATGCTCAATCACAAGGGAGAAGTGGCCGAGTGTACGGGCGACAATATCTTCATTGTCAAAAATGGAGTGCTGAAAACTCCCTCCACCGATGCCGGCATTCTCGATGGAATCACTCGCCGGGCCGTTCTGCGGCTGGCTCGTGAAGCGAAGCTGGAAATTATGGAAACGACAATGACCCGGCACGAACTTTATGTGTCCGATGAATGTTTCCTGACGGGAAGTGCCGCAGAAGTGATTGCGGTCGTCGAGCTCGATGGTCGCTTGATTGGCGATGGCAAACCCGGGCCTGTCACAAAAGACCTGAAATCTCGCTTTGAAAAACTAACGAGAGAATAGTTTCGACGCACTGGGTTTCGCAAAGCAAAAAAAAGACGTGACCGGTTACACCACCGATCACGTCTATGTCCACCATCGAAGCAAGTGCGGGCCAACTCCTGCCTCAAGGTGAATTCTATTAAATGCAAGATATGTGCCAATTGCTTATTCCAGTTTTTAATTTGCATAAGGCGTATGCAGGTAACAGGTTATGTCAGAGATAGATCGTGAGGGCCAGTGAGCCTATGAATTGATTCGTTGCATTATCGTTCAATGCGACTGTTCAATTTTGCAACATGTATCGAGATAAGACACCAAAGTGATCTTATGTTCATTTTTTGTTTGCGAGAAATTGATACGAATAATGAAGTCCGTCAGACAGAATTTAACTATCTGTCGAATCACTGCTGTACCAAGTTCAATTTGAAAACCGGTGAAATTTATCAAACTGCAAACAGACTGGTACCCAACAGTTTAACTACGAAAATCAATTGAACTCGGGTGGCGGGGGCGCTCTCGA
>DOCI01000264.1:12095-13013 GCA_003503535.1 Planctomycetaceae bacterium | reverse complement strand
CGGAGCGCCCCCGCCACCCGGGAGATCTTTATTCAATAGGATATTGGAAATCTGGTTTCCATTTGGAACTGGGTTTAGAAGTTAAGGTGAGTCGATGAGTTCCATGACCGTTCCCAAGTTCACTGCGGCCAAGCAGAAAGGGCGAAAGCTGGCAATGCTGACCGCCTACGATTGTACCTGGGCAAGTATTGTCGATGCGGCTGGAGTCGATGCGATTCTCGTTGGGGATACGCTCGGTATGGTCGTGCAGGGGAACTCCACGACATTGCCCGTCACGATCGATGAGATGATCTACCATGGGAAGATGGTCGTTCGCGGAACTCAGAACGCTCTCGTGATTGTCGATCTCCCCTTTTTGAGTTATCAGATCAGCCCGGAACAGGCGATAGCCAATGCTGGCAGAATCCTCAAAGAAACGGGAGCCGCTGCCGTCAAACTGGAGGGAGGCGTCTCTCAGGCAAAAACGATTGCCGCTCTCACGAATGCCGATATTCCCGTGATGGCTCATGTTGGCTTCAAACCCCAGTCCATTCGCGCGGTCGGCTCGATGGGAAAGATTCAAAGGGATGAAGATCTGTTGCTCGCAGATGCCAAAGCAGCTGAGGCAGCCGGGGCTTTTGGAATCGTGCTTGAAATGATCTCCAGTCCGATCTCTGCTCGGATTACAAAAGAACTGCAGATTCCGACGATAGGCATTGGAGCAGGGCCTGAATGTGATGGTCAGGTGCTCGTCCTTAACGATATGCTGGGCCTGACCGAGGGCTTCAAACCGAAGTTTCTCAAGCATTACGCCAACCTGCACGAAATCGTGACAAAAAGCGTGCAGAACTATGCAAACGACGTCCGGGAAGGAACCTACCCGGACGCCGATCATAGTCATCAATAGCATTTAAGATCAGGCGAGCCGAGCCAGTTATG
>DOCI01000264.1:4396-11932 GCA_003503535.1 Planctomycetaceae bacterium | reverse complement strand
AGGCATGACTGCCTCGGCTCGCCTACACACTATGCAATTTCCGGCACTTCATAACCTTTGCGGTAATCTCGCTTGAGTAGAGCATTGGCTCCTTCAGCATGAGGTCCGGTGAAGCGTTCGGTTTCAGGATCGTGGTTCAGCATCGGGCTGACACGGATTTCTGAATCACTCAGCTTGTAGCCGTGGGCCGCCAGATGCGATTCCATTTGAGCCTGCAGATCTGACCAGATCCGTTTCGCACCTTCATTCGGCGTGACAATTTCCTCGAAAGCATCCGGCTTGTACTGACCACCAACCTGGAAGCCGATGTTGGCCAGGTTACACCAGCCGGTCGAATCGTGACCGACAGCCACTTCCGCCTTCAGATTCGAATTGTCCTGGGCACGAACGGCATCGATAAAGTTCTGAGCGTGAGAAGTTCCAGAGGAACCTCTCAGAGAACGCATTTTCTTGCCTTGATTATCGTAGGCATCTCCTCCGCCGCGGCGTCCGGAGTAGTAGCCTCCTTCGCACTGAACGAGGTAGCCCGAGGTGACGCCGCGATAGTTCAGACCTTTCTTGCCACCTGGCTCTGCTGGCAGGTTGCTCAAACCGATAAAGGTTGGGATTTCGCCGGTATCGAAGTACGCGAAATGCACATTCGGCGTATCTCCGGCATCATTCCATACAACCCGTCCGCCACCAGCCAGAATTCGCGTCGGCAATTTGACGGAATCCCGGAAGACGACATTGCGGACATCATCGAGCACATGCACGCCCCAGTTGCCCATCTCGCCGGAACCGGTGTTCCAGTCCCAGTGCCAGTCGTAATGGAATTTGTCACGGTACAGAACCTGGTCGGCTGCTGGCCCCAGCCACAGGTCGTAATCGACACTGGAGGGAACTTCCAGCGGAGTCGATCGCTTTCCGATCGAGCCACGGATGCCGTAGCGACAAACCTGTACGGAAAGAATCTTTCCGAGAGCCTGTTCTTCATGCAGCAGTTTTTTCGCTTCGTCCTGAATCGGTGAAGATCGCTGCTGGGTACCGATCTGCACGACTTTGTCGTACTTGCGAGCCGCATTGACGACCTGACGTCCTTCCCACTGACTGTGAGACAGCGGTTTTTCGACATACACATCTTTACCCGCTTCCATCGCCCAGATGGCAGCCAGACAGTGCCAGTGATTACAGGAAGCAATCGTGACAGCATCAATTGACGGATCTTCAAGCATCTTGCGAATATCGGTATAGCGTTTTGCTTTCGGGAATTTTCGCTGAGCAGAACCTGTCCGACTTTCATCAGGATCGACCAGCCCGGCGACATTCACACCCGAGAGAGAACTGAACTGATTCAAATGCTCTCCACCACGTCCGCCACAACCGATTACAGCGATATTCACTTCCTCATTGGCGGCCATCGCTTTTGAGGACGATGCAGAAGACAACGAGACAAAAGCCCCGGCAGCCAGACTACTCTGCAGAAATTGACGACGATTGAATTGTGACATGGAAAAGCTTTCGTAAATGATTTGAGTCGAATCAACAGTTTTTACAGGCACGAAGCGCAAGCGAGCGTGTTCCTCCTGAGGTCACACATTCACTTATGCTTCGTGCTTATACGACACTTAAAGGCGAGCCGAGCCAGTTAGGACGCGGCTCGCACCCATATAGGATAAGCGAGTTTGGATGGGAACGCAAACTCTGTTTTCAGGAGTTCGTGCCGGAATTCTGGCTCAAATCCGTCACACCCAATACGCGACGACGGATCAGATCGATGTGCAGGTGTAAATTGTAGAACTCTTCCATGTAAGAAAGCGGGACATCGACTTCACTGAGTTCGCAGGCAATTCGGTCGAGCTTTTCCAGATATCTCTGCTGGTTGACTGTGGTTTGGTCGCGAAGATTTTCCTGATCGATTTCGCGAAGTAAACGATACCAGCGATAAATTCGTGAGCGAATTCGCCAGCGGTAAGCAGGCGGTGCCATTTTGAACAAAGGTATGGCAAGCGTGAGCAAAGGAACCGCCATAATTTTCATGCGGTTCAAGAATGATGCCAGCCAGAAAGGGAGATAGCGATACAGGAACGATTCCCCCGACTGAAAATAATCGACGGCTCCTGCATGAGGCTCAAATTCTATATATCCCAATGAAGGAAACTCCCGAGACGGAACGATCAGGTTTCCTTCATTGCTGGTCAGCGTGGCCGATTTGAGCAGTAACGGCACAAAAGCATCGTGCAATTCCGGGGTACAGACCAGGTTCGCAGCCGGGGCAATCAGTTTGAGATTTTGAGCAGGCTGATGATTTTTCAGATCCAGAATTCCCTCCTGAAGCTGAATATCCGAGAGGGCAGGAAACAGCAGCCGATACGTTTTATTCAAAGGAAAGGGCATTGCGGAAAGCTCCGGTGTTTCAAAGAGCTCACGAATCACCGGATTGGAAGCCGAGCGAACCATGCAAACGGCATCCCGCTCGCCAGCACGTAGCTTTTCAATCGCTGTTGCAGAGGATTCCCGGAATAACTCGATCGTCTCGTCTGGAGTGGAGCCTGTGGATGCTTGTGGCTCTTCAACGGGAGCAATCAGGCCATTAATTTCCAGAAGGCGAAGCATCAGCGCTTCGGTCCCACTGTCGGGCAGACCAATGCTGATTCGCTTTCCTTTCAACTGACGGATTTCCGTAATTTCATTCTCAGCCTGACGAAAGATCCACAGCGGCTCGAAATTCAGACTGGCGATTGCTTCCAGAGACGTTTTTTCCAGCGTCTCCGGGACAGCTCCTCCCTGGACAATCGCCAGATTTATGTCGTTCTCTTCCTGAAGCAGACGATAGTTTTCGATCGTCCCTGCGGTTTCAATAATTTCCAGATGGATGCCCGCTTCCTGGAATACGTCTGCATATTTTTTTGCTGTCGCGTAATAATTCCCATCACTGGGACCGGCTGCGATTTTCAAATGATTTCCGGGAGCGGGCTCAACAAATAGCCACGCAATCGTAAAACCAACAATGGTGACAGCAATCGACGATCCCCAAATGCTGTAGAACTCCTTACGCGACCGTTTGCGAGGTTCCAGAGGAGGCGATTGTGCTAAATTCTCTTCCGATGAGTTCTGTGCTGATGAGTTATCGATCATAGATTCGTCTGGCATTGAATAATGAAGCAAAAATTGATGGGCATCATATCGTTTGTCCGCAGACAATTCGATCTTTCCAGAACAATTCGGCAACGGCTTCACTTCAAAGAGGCAATCCGTTAGCACCTTAATTTTGATGTCCGCTGAACTTTATCACTCAATCAAGCCGTATCGCAAACAAAAACAGGCTGGAAGTCTATCCTCTCGGACGTGCCTTCCAGCCTGTTTACCTAGCAGAGTTGTCCTACATATTCTGTGTTTGATGAGCCGGTTCGTCGACCTGGGTGATAGGGACTTTGCGAATGCGGTTATCAACCGATTTCTGCATTTCAACTTTGAACACACCCTTTTCGGTTTGGGCAGAAGCAGAGTCGTTTTCAACCGGGCAGGGCAGTGTCACCACGCGTTTAAGATGCCCGGTAGGTCGTTCCCGTTTAATCACACGATCGTGATCCTGCAAGGTGAGCGAGTTCAGATCGGCAGTCACTTCGAGAGTATTGCCGATCAATGTCAGTTCCACATCATTGGAACTCAAACCAGGCAGATTCATGAACACCACAATCGTATCGTTGGTTTCCACAATATCGACAGCCGGCGTCCAGTCGCACGATGTCGAATCCTGATTGCGGAACTGCCCGAGCACTTCTTCGCCTCGCGTCCAGGCCATGTCGGTTAAACGATCCAGTTCCGTGCGAAAACGTTCGACAGCTTGTGAGAATCGTTGATTGGTCGATTCGGTGTTACATTTCTGATTCATGATTAGCGACTCCTGTTGAACCCAAATGGGAGATTTGTATTGATTGTCGGAGACTACTCTCCTTCTATCATTGTGACAGTTGCAACTGTGGAATCAATACCTTTCTGGCATCCGACCGGATTGAATGCCAGGATCTTTATTAACGCGACGTTTTCCATTGTGGCAGGGTCTCGCTGAGAATTTCGTGAATCGCTTTGCGATCTTCATCACTCAAATGAGCGAACTCTGCCTCAACCGTTTCGGCTGTCAGAATCTCCTCCAGACGGCTCAGCACTTGATCAACAACGGGCTGTGGTAATTGCTGAAACGAATCTGCGTAGATGAGGTAACTGCACGGATACTTGAACAGACGGGTTTTCAAATCAAAATCGCGGAGGGAACGGCCTTGAGAATCTTTTGGACCAAGGGCAGAAAAATAATCGGCAAAGCCGGATGTGCCTGCGACGGGAGATTCGAGTTTGAATTCGTCGCAGAAGAGCATGTACTGGACGATTTTTTCCGTCGCCGCCTGAAATCGCCTGACTGTGCTTTCACTTTGATACTCGGCTGGTCGTTCGAGTGCCTTGTTCATGATGCCGTCGTAATGATCAGCCAGACGGGAGTCCATCTGGGCAAATGTGAAATGATTGTGCATCGTGCTTTGATGTTCGAGAACCATTAACGCGACAACATCACTATGCGGTGTCAGATAAGCCGAAGTTTCAAATAGAGAATCGAGCGAGACCAGATTAGCGCCTGCTTCACGATCAATCTTTTCGAGGGCATCGGGTTCACTCACAATCGCATTGCCCATATGACGCATCGTTCCATGAGTTCCCGTCACATACCAGCCTCCCCAGCGTTCAGAGAATGGGCTGGAATGTTCTGTATTGAAGGTTCCGGCAGAAAGCAAAGGTTGTCCGCGACGATCCACAAAAACAGAGCGAACCAGATGGCCGGGGACATTCTTTGTGCGTGATGAAGCATGGCAAGTGAGGCAATGCCCCTGATCACGAATGAGAGACGGCTGCTTTGCTGGTGAATATTCCAGGGAATAAAAAACCGCACCCAGGTTTGGATCAGCCGTCGAAATCTCGAGCAGGTCGCTGTGCTGAACCCAACCGACGTAAGTTTCGTCGTTGAAATAAATCGCGCGGGGTTTCTGGGGCGTAATTTTTCGAAGCTGAAAACTTGTCTGTGAAAACACCAAAACCTGAGATTCCGGGGAAATGTCCAAAGCATCCAGCAAAGCCGGAAGGTATCCATGCTCTTCGGAATATTCCAACCGGACACGACCGGCTACCAGATCCGCATGTAACCTGGCGACAGGATTCTCTGCTGGTGCATTTTGATAATCGATTGGAGGTGACTCGAATTCAAGTTGAGCCCTTGAGGAAGTTCCGATGCTGAGCAGAAGCCCAAATGACAGACAGAGTATTTTCACAGTCGATTGAAAATTCATAAGGGGCATGAGCAGAGCCTCATGATAATAGTGGAAGGATTTAGTTCATCAATCAGCATAGCTCATGAATCTATACCAATGGGTGATTAATTGTCTGCTGCGACAAAATATCCTCTAAAAATCGTTACACGGAGCCAGAAACTTCCTGGTCAGGGATCCGTTCTTCTGAGGTTTGCATCCGCACCATTTCCCGATAAACCCCATCTTCAGCCATCAGTTCGGCATGCGTACCTACCTCAAGAATTCGCCCGGCTCTCAACACGATAATCCGATCGGCATGAATGATCGTGCTCAGACGATGGGCAATCACGAAGCAGGTTCGGTTTTCCATCAGCGAAACCATGCTCGACTGAATAAGCCGTTCGCTTTCGGTATCGAGATTACTGGTCGCTTCATCAAGGATCAGAATACGCGGATCGGCCAGGACTGCTCGGGCAATTGCCAGGCGCTGCCGTTGACCTCCGCTCAATTTGACACCCCGTTCACCGATGATCGTGTCGTACTGCTTCGGAAGTTGCTCAATGAATTCAGCCGCATTGGCGATTTTCGCTGCTCGTTTAATATCGTCCAGAGAAGCCGCGCGATCTCCATAACCAATATTGGCCGCGACACTGCCATCAAACAGAAAGACATCCTGTTCAACGATGCCGACCAAACGCCGATAACTTTCAACTTCGAGATCGCGCAGGTCAACTCCATCAATTTTCATCGAGCCGGAAGTCGGATCGTAAAATCGGGCAACGAGATTACAGAAGGTCGTTTTCCCGGCTCCACTCGGACCCACAAGGGCAATCGTTTCTCCCGGTTGGATTTCAATCGAACAGTCAATCAACGCCGGCTGATCGGCAGCCGGGTAACTGAAACTGACATGCTCAAAAGTAATTTTGCCTTGGCAGGTTTCCAGGTTGAGTTGTTGCGTTTCACGATCACTCTCCATCTCCTGAGTTTCTTCCAGCAGATCAAGAACGCGATCCAGTCCGGAAAGGCTGTTCTGGAAGGTCGCTGCACTTTGTGCGAGCACCGCGAGAGGATCGAGTAACATCAGCAGATAAACGAGGAACATCATCAAATCGCCCAGCGATAACGTACCCTGTAGCACCTGATAACCGCCATACAATAGCAGCCCGGCAGAGGCGAGTGGGATGATCGTTTCCCAGACAATTTCGATGAGCCGCATCCACCACCAGGCGTACAATTCCTGCCGCCCCATCAGATGATTACCACGCATCAGCCGATTTGTTTCCGCACGCTGCTGGCTGAATCCGCGAACAATGCGAATACCCCCAAACGATTCCGTCGCCTGACTGTCCACCTCTTCCCGCTGCGCACGCACTTTGCGAAACTGGGGACGAATTCGACTGATCCACGTTTTGTGGGTGACATACACGACTGGAATCAACAGCGAAGCCCCGATCAGAAGTTTCCAGTCCACCCATGCTAATACCAGTAGGCTGCCGAGCAATTGAATCAACGCACGCCACGGATTGTATAACATCCCGAAAACGAGATCGCCGACACTTCCTGCATCCTGCCTCAGAATACTGGCTGCACCTCCCGAGCGGAGTTCGTGTATTCGATGCAGCGGTAGTCGAATCGCATGATCGTAAACTTTCTTGCGAACCGACATCTGCACTAACTTAGTGACGCGTGTCGCATGCCAGCGACCCCAGACATGCAGCAATGTTTTGATCAGCGAGATTCCGAGAACTCCCAGAGTGATCGTCATCAATAACGGCCACGGCTCTCGCGGAATCCAACTCGGAAATGAGGTCGGCATCGGTTTGTCACCGAGGACATAATCGACCACAAATTTGATCCCGACCGGAGGCAACAACGCAAGGACTGTCGCAATCGTTAATGTGCCGAGTGAAAGAGTGATAGCCGCGTAATGGCCCCGCAACAGTCCAAAGAAATCGGCAATCAGCTTGCGGGAGGATCGCTCCCGCTTTTTGCCGGACATCTTCGAATTACGGACTTCCTTATCGAGAAATTCGGCTCGATATTCATCAAACTTCTGACGGCTCGTAGGTTGACGCTGCATGAATGTTTCAGGTGTTCCCGTTAAGATTTCGTATGTTAAGTTTTGCGACTGTATTATACGCAGTCACATAAGAATTAATAAGTGCCTCAACAGTAGGTCAGGCTGTGCCTGACGAAATGTGTGAACTTCGAGACTTAAGAATTCATGGGTGGCGGGGCGCTCCGCTTCAGCGGAAGCCCC
>DOCI01000264.1:844-4309 GCA_003503535.1 Planctomycetaceae bacterium | reverse complement strand
CGAGAGCGCCCCCGCCACCCTGACTGACTCGCCTTACTAGAATTATTTTATGTTGGATTGCGATGAATTCTCTATGGTTACTAATGCTGCTCATTTTCATCGCGGGCTGTGCAGATTCAAATACGGAGCAAACATCCGGACATGATACCATCGTCCTTAAAGTCGCAGCCGCTGCGAACCTTCAGTATGCCATGACGGAATTGAAATCAAAGTTTGAGGAGAGTCAGCCGGATGTTCTATTAGAGGTGACTTATGGATCGTCCGGGCAATTCTTTTCTCAAGTCTCGCAGCTAGCTCCCTACGACATCTTCTTTTCTGCAGATACAAACTACCCACAGAAACTTATGGAACAAGGTTTCATTACCAAAGCCGATTATTTCCCCTACGCCTCCGGACAGCTTGTCCTCTGGGCACCGGAAGGTTCTCCGCTCGATCTGGAAACCTTCGGGATGCAAATTTTGCTCGATCCCTCCGTGAAAAAGATCGCCATCGCCAGTCCCCGCCTCGCTCCCTACGGCTCAGCTGCTGTCGAAGCGATGCAACATTTTGAGTTGTACGATCAAATCAAAGTCAAGCTCGTTCTCGGGGAGAACATTTCCCAGGCCGCTCACTTCGTCGAATCCCAGGCGGCTGATGTCGGCGTGCTGGCATACTCACTGGTCTGTGTGCCCGAACGCAGTAATCGCGGAGAATACTGGAAGATTCCCACCGACGCTTATTCTCCAATTATTCAGACAGGGGGAATTCTCAAAACAAGTCCACATCCCGCAGCCGCCCGGCAGATTCGTGATTTCGCTCTTGACCATGAAGGTCAGGAAATTTTAACTCGCTTCGGCTATACGATTCCTGAGGCGAACTGATGGACTGGATCGCAATCGGACTCACACTCAAGCTCGCACTGTGCACGACATCAATTCTGTTCGTGCTGGGTATGCCACTTGCCTACTGGCTGGCAACAACGAACTGGAGAGGGCGATTTCTGATCGATGCAATCGTCACTCTCCCATTAATTCTACCACCGACTGTGCTCGGCTTCTATCTGTTAATCGCAACGGGACCAAACGGATGGCTCGGCAGCTATTTCGAGCGAATTTTCGATAGCCGATTGGCCTTCTCCTTTGCAGGCCTTCTGTTGGGATCGGTGTTGTATAATCTCCCCTTTGCAGTCCGACCTTTTGTCGCTGCCTTTGAGCGGATGGATCGAAAACTGATTGAAGCCTCGTGGTGTCTGGGCGAATCGAACTGGCGAACCTTCTGGCGAATTACCTTTCCTCTCAGCTGGCCGGGAATACTTTCGGGTTTGATTTTGACTTTCGCCCATTGCGTCGGCGAGTTTGGGGTCGTGTTAATGATCGGCGGGAATATCCCCGGCGTCACACGCACCCTCTCGATTTCCATTTACGATGATGTCCAGGCTCTCGACTACGCCTCAGCCGCCCGAACCTCCTTCTGGCTTGTTTTGTTTTCAATGATCGTTCTCAGCTGTGTGCATCTGTTGTCTCGACGGGGAGGCCAGAGATGACGGCTCTACTCAAAGCTCATTTTGAAAAGCGATATCCCGGCGGCACAATCATCACCGCTGACTTTTCGCAACCATCACAGAAATTTTCAATCACCGTGCTGTTCGGTCCATCCGGCTGTGGCAAGACGACCATTCTCCGCAGCCTGGCTGGTTTGATTCGTCCGGAAGCTGGCTCCATCCAATGTGAAGAGGATCTCTGGTTCGATGAGAAGAAATCGATTTGCCTGCCGCCGCAAAAACGGGATGTGGGCTTCTGCTTTCAGGATTATGCCTTATTTCCGCATCTGACAGTGAGCAAGAACATTGCCTATGGATTGCGTCTGCAGAAACAAAAACGAAATCAAATCGTCAGCGAATTCCTGGAGCGATTTCATCTGACCGGCCTGGGAGATCGTTATCCACATCAGATCTCAGGAGGTCAACAGCAGCGAGTCGCACTGGCACGCGCACTCGTGCGAAAACCACGACTCCTGTTATTGGACGAACCACTCTCTGCATTGGATTCGACCATGCGGGATGAACTCCGGCTGCAAATGCGAAAATTGCTCAGTCAATTCAAAATTCCTGTCGTCCTCGTGACACACGATCGGACCGAGGCGATTTCCCTGGCCGATCAAATGATCGTGATGAAAGAAGGTAAAACTCTGCAATGCGGTCCCGTCGAAGACGTTTTCTCTCGTCCAAACGGAGCAGAAGTCGCGCGGATTGTGGGCATCGAAACTATCGAAGTCGGTGAAGTCATGAATCGTAAAGACGGTATGGCCACCATTGAAATACAAGGTGTGAAATTGCTGGCCGTCGACACGGTATCGCTCTCACGAAAAGTGCACGTCTGCATTAAAGGAGAACATGTCACATTAAGCAGAGGCGAAGCCGGGGCGCTGAGCAGCAGAAATCACCTGCCTGCGTTTGTAAAATGGATCACTCCCGAAGGCCCGCTCATTCGAATCGGTCTGGAGTGTGGGGAGAATCGAAGCCTTGAATTGACATCACTCATCACGCCAGTTGCCGCTCAGGAATTACATCTCCAGATCGGTAGCGAAGTGATTGCCATGATTAAAGCCTCCTCGATTCATTTGATCCCCATGAGTTAACATGAACAGGCGAGCCGTCGCAGTTATGCGACGGGTGGGTATAAGTCATTCTCGGCATTCGATTTCAACTAGAAATGGAAACACAATGATCGTGACCACACCTGAGTCATGACTGACTCGGCTCGCCAGTTATTCCACTTACTTACTCGCAAACGTAAACTCCCCATTCTGTTCATCGATGGCAATCGTTGAACCTTCCGGAAATTCTCCGGAAAGGATCGCATTGGCGAGCGAGTTTTGCAGACGATTCTGAATCACGCGTTTCAAAGGACGAGCCCCGTATTGAGGTTCATAGCCTTCTTCGGCCAGCAGAGTTCTCGCACTCTCTGAGACCTCCAATTGATAGTCGTGATCGGCCAGTTGTTTCTGCAGACGATTGATCTGCAGATCGACAATCTGGCGAATGACGGACCGATCGAGTGGATGAAAGACAATCACTTCATCAACACGATTCAAAAACTCAGGCAGGAAATGCTTGCGTAACTGTTCCAACGCAGTCTGTCGAATCGTGTCATCATCGAGTTGCCCCGAGTATTCCATAATCTGTTGCGAACCGATGTTGGACGTCATGACGACAATCGTATTCGTGAAATCGACCGTCCGTCCCTGACCATCGGTGAGGCGACCATCATCGAGCAACTGCAGCAGAACGTTGAACACATCCCGATGAGCCTTCTCAACTTCGTCGAGCAGAATCACCGAGTAAGGTTGACGACGAACCGCTTCCGTTAACCGACCTCCTTCTTCATAGCCCACGTAACCCGGAGGAGCACCAATCAGACGCGCGACCGAATGCTGTTCCATGAATTCGCTCATATCGATGCGAATCATGTTGCGTTCATCATCAAA
>DOCI01000264.1:352-672 GCA_003503535.1 Planctomycetaceae bacterium | reverse complement strand
ATCATGTTGCGTTCATCATCAAATAGAAACTCCGCCAACGCTTTGCACAACTCCGTTTTTCCGACACCGGTTGGTCCCAGAAAAATGAATGAGCCGATCGGTCGGTTCTTATCCTGTAAGCCGGACCGCGAACGACGGACCGCATTCGAAACCGCAGCCACCGCTTCGGTCTGATTGATCATCCGACGATGAATCGCGCCTTCCATGCTCAGCAGTTTTTCCCGTTCCGTCTGCAACATGCGTGAAACCGGCACGCCCGTCCAGGAGCTGACGATATTCGCGATCTCTTCGGGACCCACTTCCGTTCGTAACAGTTTGGT
>DOCI01000264.1:0-199 GCA_003503535.1 Planctomycetaceae bacterium | reverse complement strand
ACAGTTTGGTTTTCGTCTCAGTAGAAGTCGATTTCTCAGCCGCAGCTTCTTCCTGTTCCAGTTGAGAACGCAGCTTCTTCAGTTTGTTATCCAATTCGTACAGTTTCTGATAATCCTGTTCAGAGACAACAAGTCCGGAGGACTGCTTTTCTCGAACCGAGGCTTCCACTTGAGAGAATTCCAGTTCTGCCTGTTCAAG
>DOCI01000331.1:4129-4423 GCA_003503535.1 Planctomycetaceae bacterium | reverse complement strand
TCAAAGCGGACATGCTCTTCTGTCTGGCAGGGATACAGTCCGTGGAATAATTCCTGAAGACAGACGACATTCGCGCCTGCCTGAGCGGCCTCGCGGATTTTCTTTTCCGCATGAGCAACATTGGTCGCTTTGTCGGAGACGCAGGACATTTGAATGGCAGCGATGGAAATTGGTTTTTTATTTGGATTAATCATTGAGGATAAGGATAGATTTGAATTGTTTTAAAAAAATTCGGAAGTTGAGGAAACAGCGATTCGGAGGGTGGCGGGGTCGCTCCGCATTAGCGGAAGCCCC
>DOCI01000331.1:1014-3913 GCA_003503535.1 Planctomycetaceae bacterium | reverse complement strand
TCGAGAGCGCCCCCGCCACCCATTATCGTTTTTTGATAATCAAGTTTTAATAAGAGTTCCAGATCCTTAAATGTTCTGGGTGCTGTGCTTTCAACTCGTTCCCAAGAAAGACCTTGGGAACGAGTATGAAGTGGGTGGCACGCTCTGAGCAACGCGAACGGCGTGGTGTTTACAATTTTCACGCCCATCATTTCGTTCTGGGCGTGCCACCCAGTTTGTGGAAGCTGGCATCAATCGACTGACCACCAGTTATTGATTTCCTTTGTCAATTTTGACACCAGTTCTGGCTTAGAATCTGCCAGATTTTTCTTCTCAAATGGATCCGCAGTGATGTGAAACAGTTCCACAGGTGCGTTTGGTTCGCGGCCTTTGTGTGGCAAAATAAGCTTCCATTCTCCATCAATCACCCAGCGGAAGCGGAGTGAGGCAACCGGGTCAGTCATGTCTTGAATATCGTGTTCGAGGATTTCTCCAAAGATTTTATGACGAGCCTTCACTGCCTCGGCATCCAGTAAATTAATCCCATCCATTTGCGATGTGATTTCCGACTCCAGTCCTACAGCATGCAATACTGTTGGCACAAGATCGATTGAGCTGGCCAGATCGGTTTCGTTCATCTGCGGCTGCACATGACCTTTCCAGCGAACCATAATCGGAGTGCGAGTTCCACCATCGTACTGGGATCGCTTGGAGCGAGGTGCATATCGTGAGGCGTTTTCGTCAGTAATCCAGCCATTATCGCAGACATAGAGGAAAATCGTGTCTTCGGCCAGCCCTTTGCCATCGACAAAGTCAATCAACTCGCCACAGGTTTCATCAAACCATTCACACATAGCCCAGTATTTGGCAATCGACAAATGCGGAGTTTTGTCTTTGTACTTATCGAGCAGTCGCTGCGGAGGAGTGTGTGGAGTGTGTGGCAAGAAGGGTGCGTAATACACGAAAAACGGTTTTTCTTCTTCGAGAGCCATCTCCACAAACTCTTTGACGGGCTCAAGACCTTCCCTGCCAATTTTCAAGCCAAGATCGCCATGACGGCCTCCACGTGTGCGGTCGCCGTGGGTCATGCCGTGAGTGAATCCTCCTCTGGAGAAGTGACCTTCCCACCATTTTCCAGATTGATGACTCAGATATCCTTTTTTTTGTAAAATTTCGGCCAGCTTGGGATCATCATCGATCTGCTGTAGATATTCATTGCGAATTTTCAGATATTCTTTGCTGGCAAACTGTTTCCCCTTGGGAAGATCTTTCAGCTCGGCTGGTGGCGGAGGATCGTTGCCCACAACTCCATGCTGGTGCGGATAAAGTCCGGTCACCATTGTCGCCAGAGAAGGTCGGCAGAGGCTGTCGGGAACATAACCCCGGCGAAATGTAATCGATTCCGCAGCCAGTCGATCCAGATGCGGTGTCTGAATCTCGGGGTGTCCCATGAAGCCGTAATCGGTCCAGGCCTGGTCGTCAGAAATAATCAGCACAATATTCGGAGATTTTGCCTCCAAATTTGATGCCGCTAAACAGACAAATAGAATCACAATTGCATATAATCTCATGAGCGCTCAATCCTCTGATCTACCAGTGGTGACTGAAAACTATCGACTCAAGTCGATACAAGGAGCCGTGGGTTGCGGACTAATGTCTCATCATCGCCCACATGCTCTGATAAAATTTCGATTCGCCCAGGGATGATTCTGGCATCGGGGGAATCGTTTTCTTCCTTAGTTCTCAGGGAAGAATTCGTACTCGATTCGATTTCGCTTCAAGGATGCAATGCGAAGGTTATCCTTTTTTCTGAGTCATTAACCCGCGCCAGCTTTCCAAAGCTGCGTAACCGTCAAGCCTTCGCCAGATCGAATCATCCATTGATTATGTCGGTCGATTGTCGAATGTGTCAAATGGTCGTCCAGAAACTATTGCAGAGAGTTTTCCGTTTCATCCGATAATGAGTGATACCGCTTAAGCAGTCATGAGAGATTCTGATGGGGAGCACAACAATCGCCACATTCAAAAGCCGACAATTACTTGGAAAATATCGCATCGAGCGCAAACTCGCCGATGGTGGTTATGCTTCGGTGTATCAGGCCTTTGATACCATTGAAGGAATTCGCGTCGCCATCAAGGCTCCTCATCCCGGTTTTGTGACCGATGATACGCTCAGCGATTTCCGCCGGGAAGTCCGCATGCTGGCCAAGATGGATCACCCGAATATCCTCTCCATCAAAGATGCCAGCTTTATTGATGATCATTTTGTGATCGTCTATCCGCTGGGCGAGAAGACACTTTCGGACCGCCTTCGCAGCCGAATGTCGATTGCCACAATTCTCAACATGACCACTCAAATGCTCGATGCAACAGCTTATGCACATTCCCAGAAAATCATTCACTGCGATATCAAACCCGAAAACATGCTGATTTTCCCGAACAATGTTCTCAAACTGACCGACTTCGGAATCGCAAAAATCGCCCAGAAAACAGTCCGCGGAGCCGGGACCGGGACGGTCGGATACATGGCCCCCGAACAGGCAATGGGCAAGCCTTCATTCCGATCGGATGTCTTTTCACTCGGTTTGATCATCTACCGAATGGTCAGTGGACAATGGCCGGAATACCCGTACGACTGGCCTGGCCCGGGGATTACCAAAGTCCGCAAACGGGTCACCTCAGGCTTTGTCGAATTCCTCGAACGCTCGATTGACCCGCGACCACGCGGACGTTTCCGGGACGCGATCCACATGCAAAACGTTTTCCGACGCGTTCGACTCAGCGTACTGCGTAAGCACAATTTACCAGCCACGACACCCAGAAACATGCTGACAAATCGCGCTGCGTAGTTGACTGGAATTCTCTTGTTCCCAAGGTCCTCCTTGGGAACAAGTTGAAATGGCGAGCCGAGTCAGTCATG
>DOCI01000331.1:419-892 GCA_003503535.1 Planctomycetaceae bacterium | reverse complement strand
GTCAGTCATGACTCGGGTAGGTTCGAATCATTATCGGCTTTTTTCGACAAACCTCGCACAATCATCGTGATAACCCCCGAGCCATGACTAGCTCGGCTCGCCTGAAAGATATTTATTCCTCAGAAAACTCAATGCCGAATTGTTCGAGACGTTGAAATGCGAGTTCCGCCCATGGGCCGCGTTCATCGTATTCGAGATATTTCTGCCACTCGTGAATGGCCCCGGCTGAGTCCTGCATTTGATACAGTGTTTCTGCCTTCTGGAGGTGGGCCTCTGCATATGCCGGATGAATGGCAATTGCCTCATCAAAGGCTTCGATCGCCTGATTGAATTTCCGCAATTCGGTATATAGACAACCGATTTGCGTCCACGATTCCAGATATTCGGGATCATGTTCAATTGCGGAGAGATATCTCTCCAAGGCGGCTTCGGGTTTCCCTAAACGATAAAGCGCATCGGCCAGATAAAAATGC
>DOCI01000331.1:0-227 GCA_003503535.1 Planctomycetaceae bacterium | reverse complement strand
GCGCATCGGCCAGATAAAAATGCGCCTCAGCATCGTTGGGACGTATTCGCAGGGCTTTACGGAAACAACGAATTGCCCCAGACGTATCTGACACTTCTGCCCGACGACACCCTTCAACCATCCAGTCTTTTGCGGTTTTGGAATCGGGATCCGGTGAAACGAATTTCAGAAGATGCGAGTTCTGGAAACTTTCAACATCAAAAGAATCGGGATCGGACGCAGCCACT
>DOCI01000118.1:2467-27745 GCA_003503535.1 Planctomycetaceae bacterium | reverse complement strand
AACGATTCGTTGTGCTCAGCACATCGTTGTGTGTGTGTTGGTCGAAGAATTGTAGAATCTTGGCTGGCCGTGTGGAGACCTGTCGAGCGAGCAGGACATCATACGGCGGCTCTCTTAAAGTGACGGCCAGTTGTATTGCATGCAGATCGATACCGAGTAAGGGTTTGGTCGTACTACTTTAAGAAAGAGTGAGTTTGATTCCTCAGCAAATAGGCAAATCACGATTCCCCCTCAAGGCAACTCTTTCATCGATATCAAAGGGATAGTTGCAGTGTGGGAAGAAAGGTCGTCACTGGCCTCCTCAACTTTATTGGTAAGCAAGTTCTCCTTTATGTGCAACCAATTTGAGAATTAACTCAATAAATCTGGATTTCGAGGAAAACCAGTGTATGCTGTTTAATCTTTTGTATCCTGAAAACCTGAGCGAATCTTTGTGATTCGTCAGACACAATGACGTGAGGGCCAATTGAGATGTCTGCGACGACGATGACTGTCCGCGAACTCCGCCGAATGTGGAAGCCTCATAAAGATCAGCTTGCGGCTCTGGATTCGGAGCATCCCACCAATGTTCGCTTTCATCGGGCCTGCAGCTGGTTGCAGCGTTCGGAAGAAACACCGATTGGGAGTGACCTCGATATCACCTTGATGTCTCAATGGATTGCCATGAATGCACTTTATGGTCAGTGGGACAATCAGCAGCGAGAGCCGATTGGGGATTTAAAATGCTGGAAAGATTTTCTCGACCGGATGCTCAAACTCGATCAGGATGGGATCATTATTAGCACGCTGAACGAGTCAAAGCCTCTGGTGATGTCGATTCTGGAAGATCCCTTTTTAAGCCGTCAATTCTGGAAAGAACCATGTGCTCAGGAGGCCAATCGTTCGCTGAAAACGCTATACAACGCCCGCACCTGGTATCTGATGGGGAACTGGGCTTTGGTACTGGATAAAGTTGTCGAGCGGATTTATTTTTTGCGATGCCAGATCGTTCATGGAGCGGCGACCTACGACAGTCAGTTAAACCGCAGTGCCATTCAGCTCTGTACCGAACTTCTCGATCCGTTGATTCGTTCATTTCTGCTGGTCTGGGCTCAGCGAGGGTTTAATGAGGACTGGGGAGGCATGTGTTATCCACCCCAGTCACTCGAAGAATCTCGATCGAATTCAACGGCTTGATTCCCTGCTCTACTGAGGCAGATTGAAGGGGCTCATTTGCGTTTGCTTTTCCGTTCCGGTTTTTTGGTCGGTTCACCCATAGTCATTTTTTGATCGGTTTCATCAAAAGAGATGGGAGCCATGTCGCGACCAGCTGCCCAGCTCTCCCTCATGCTGGTCTCTTTCTGTTTCATCACATTCATCGTGCCCTCCAGGCCTCGTTCAGAGGTTCCAAATGTTATGGCTTGGCCCGCTCCAATACCGAATTGGGAAGCGATGGATGGCATCCCAATTCGCGGCTAAAAAGAGGAATTGCCAGTAGTATTTCTCCTTTTGCTCGGTGATCATGTCATTGATTCTATGCAGGTTGTACTCCCGGCTGGAGTTTTCTTCACCGTCGGTCAGCGTAACAAATAAAACCCTACCAGGACGCTCGGCTTCCGGCATGGCGGCTAATCGCTGGCCGGTTCGCACAATCGTCTGTCCCATCGCATCGAGTAACGCGGTGCTGCCGCGAGGGACGAAAGTTTCATCTGTCAGTTCGGCAACCTGTTGAATCGGTATGGCTTCGTAAAGCACATCGTATTCGTTGTCGAATTGCACAAGCGACATAGTGGCCTGTCCCTCGACCTCGATCTGTGAAGAAACAAATTCATTGAAAGCCGTGATGAGAAACGACATAGTCTCACTTGTCTATTTCTTCATACATTTTTAGAAGAGCACGCATGTTCCAATAAAAACTCACAGACTCTTCAGTACTGCAAGTAAAACGATCGATGTTATGCGTTGCATCATTTCTGTAGATTTTATACATATGAAGTGCTAAGCTTGCGAATTTTTTTTTCATTCCATCTTCGTTTCGAATTTTATCGTGCAACACATCGCTTACGGATTTATTTGGACTTTCTGCAAATTCTTTATCCCAAATTCTTTTGGCCAATGCTTCAATTCCATCTTTGAGATTTAAGACAATTGAACTGAGATCTTCTGTAGATGAGTAATTTTTAAACTTAGTTCCAATATCATCTAAAGAACCTCGAACTCTATCGGCTGAAGAATTCGGAGTTAACCGTATCCATCGAGGTACTAAACAGTGTTTATCGTATTCGGTTATTTGATTGTCAAAACCTGCCCATCGCCCACATAGTTCTCCTTGAAGAAAAAAAGTAAACGCTCTGGTCTCTTGGATGCATTCTAAATATTCATGGAAACCCTCTTGGCCCAAACTACTGTCAACGGGACAGTCAACGTCAACCGGGATGAGATTAATTTTTGCTTGAAGATTTTGAATCCATAATGACGAATGATTGCTTTTAGTAATGGATTCATGTTCGGAGAGTCGATTAAATATAACAAGGCATTCTTTTGCCCAGTCACTAGGAGAAACTGACTGGCTAAAAAAAATCGGCTCGATCTGCTGTGATGCTTCTATTGAATAAATGAGAGAATCGAGGTCTTCGCTATGCCCTAAATAGAAGTTTAGAGGGCTTCCAACGATAAAGTAACTTTGAATATCAACGAGGGCCATGCATACTAATATTTGAATTTGAGATAACGCAATCCCAATGCTATAGGCTTCTCTGATGTCCTCGCAATTTTGAATATTGATTAAATCAAGCACTCTTTTAGAAACGTCTTGGATTTCTTCATTTTCGTTTTCCTCAATTAATTTATCAGTACTGTAAAAATAACTTGGATTCGAACCCGCATTCTTGTGGAGCTCGAAATATGATCGAGCATTGTCTTCGGGACTCTCGAGTAATGCCTGATAATCCCCTGGAAGTTCATCGATAAGCCATTCAATTATCAGTCGATCAAGAAACTTCTTTCTGGATACGAACAGCATAGCATTAATGGACTCGTTTTCTTTCCAATAGACGAAATTAGGTGTTGCATTTGAATAGCCGATGCTGCTCTCGTCTGGAAGCTTATGCCAGTCAACAGAAACTGGAACAGTAACCTCTGTCAATTTTTCCATGGCTTTTATATGAGGTAACATCGGCTTTAGGTATTTATCAAAGATAAATTTCAATGGAAAACGGAATTCGTTCCGATTGGCTTCCTCATATAATCCTAAACATCGCCCAAGCAACATGGCTTCGCTGAGTGAGATGTCGAATGGGGTTTGTCCCATGAGATACCTTTTCTAATGAGAGCTCTGGAATTCTTTGTATCTTCTTCAATACGATTTGAAAATTCATATATTAGCGGCTACGGTTTGCATCTCGATCCTCCCGTAAATACACCTGGAATCGTGTTTCCGGGATCTGAAAAGATTTTAACAGGCGACGGATTTCATTGCGGATCATATTGGCCGATAGATTAACTTCGGCGTGAATACCATCTGTAATTTCGCTGGAAGTTCGGAGTTCGTCTGGATTTCTGTTAAATGCTCGGTGCCCACGGTTGCTAATGTGATCACTGTTTTCAGGAAGAGACTGAAATCGCTCTGAATCTCGCTTAGCGAGTTGGCGGCAGAAACTGATGTAAAGCAGACGCCAGTTCGTTATGCCAATTGTGCCTTTACCATCAAGGATGAAGCCATAGGGGCGAATGAAGGTGAAATCCTCATCAATACAATGTGGTTCATCCCGTTTGAGTTCCTGGATGATTCGTTGATTAGCCACCTCATCTTCTATGCCGGATTCTTCAGAAGATTCTAATCGCACTTCCGTAAACTGCTGGACGATTTCCGAGATGTCACTGGCTAGGACATCGAACGAAGCGGCTTTATCGTTGTAAGTTTTCTTGAATTGATACCCTCGATCCAGAGCCTCAGAATCGTTGTGGTCAATCGATAGCCAAATGTCGTCAGAAAGAGCCAGCAGGTTTTCCCGCACAGCTTCCAAGTCTTCAAGTATGTTGCGTATTCGTTGGTTCATTTGTTTTTCTCATTCCTGTTCGTAGATTTCTTTGTCGCTTTTCTGGGCCGCTTTTTTTTACCCATAACAGATTTTTTCTGTGACGAGAGTACTCGACTTGTTGGGACAACTTTGGCAGCCGAATCACAATGTGTTTTTTGATCATCAAAGAAAATATGAGGATTGAAAGCCTCCAGAATTTCGTCTTTTTTTATACCGCCCATGAAAAATGCTTCATCAACATGAACATCCCAGGCTCGGAATGTGTTCAGTACACGTAGATGAGCTGGCATATTTCTGGCGGTTACCAAGGCCGTCCGGATGGGAGGCTTTTCAAAGATTTCATCTTTCTGAAGCTCAGATAATGTTTTTAACAGTCGAGCAAATGGTCCTTTCGGTAAAGGTTGCTGTGCTTTCTGCTGTTCATGTTCAAGAAACCTCTCGACTCCATCTGACTGATAAATCTGCTCAGCTTCATCTGAGAACAGGACTGCATCCCCATCAAAAGCAATTCGGATTTCCTCTTCAGGATCAGCAGTTTTCTCAGGACTGCCATAAATCACTGCGGCTGCGATTTCGGCATCCATAACAGACTGCACATCATCCTCGTAAGCAGATAGATAAAGATCGATTGAAAACGGTTTGACGTAGGGGGACAGTTGCCGTCCTCCAGAAAGTACGGCCCGCTGGATGTCCAATTTGTGATGCTCGATAGAATTGAACAGGCAATAACTTGTAGCGGGGCTGTTTTTTGACATGATTACCACCTCGCAAGGACGATAATTCCGTTTAATTCCACGTTTTTCCTGGCTTTCTGCGACCTGATGATTCAGGTTTAGAATTGCCTGAACGAGTCGGAACCCTGTCCCTGGCTGGAGAGGAATTTTTTCTCGACCCCTCAAATGAGCAGTATAAGCGGCTTCTCCCTCGGCTTCGAAAATGGCGTTCTCTTCCTCCAGA
Organism: Planctomycetaceae bacterium; assembly: GCA_003503535.1. Classification (GTDB taxonomy): domain Bacteria; phylum Planctomycetota; class Planctomycetia; order Planctomycetales; family Planctomycetaceae; genus Rubinisphaera. Next base: position 22,769 of record DOCI01000118.1, on the reverse strand, counting down.
TTGAATAAAGCCCGGGAGGAGACACCAATGACCAGGCTCTTGCTCAAATCAGCTGGCATCTAATACTTCCTTATGATGGCACGGTGTACGTCAGAAATGAAATGATCACCAACCATAAAATTTACTTCTTGCTCGGGAATAACTTCTGGAAACTTTTGTAAAACCAGTGAATCATTGAAATTGGCCTGATTTGGTTTTGATAGCCACTGATTGTGATGAATTCATTCGACGGGCTGTTGAATAAGCATTCTGAGATTTTCAAATGTCATGACGGAATCCAGATGAGTTTAGGCTTGATCAAAGACACAAAGCCCTTGATGCTCTGGCCACTCTGTTCGAATAATCTCAAAGTTAAATGATTTCATGGGTGGGGTACGGTCTATAAATATTCAAGTTCTCTAAAGCAGAAAACGTGCCATCATGCAGATGCCGATTATTTTTAGTTTGAGGTATTGTCCCAATCCTGTCTGATTCCCAGGCGTTTCATTTGTGCATCAAGAGTCTGGTAATTCTTCATACCCAGTAAGTGGGCTGCTTTTACTTTGACTCCCCGAGATTGAAGCATTGCCTGCTCAAGGTAGTGTTTCTGAACGGACTTCAAGTGTTCTTCGAGATGAAATCCGTCGCCAAGTTCCTGATTCAATTCTGCAGCTTGAAGGGATTCTCTTCCTGAGAATTCTCCAAGAGCGGCTGCCAGCTCATTGCGACCAATTGTTTCACCATCCGTTAATACAACCGCCTGAACTAGAGCATTGTAAAGCTGCCGGACATTTCCCGGCCATGAATACTCTTTCACAAATTTATTGGCGGATGCAGATAATATTTTGTACTGGTAGGTTGGATCTTCCAACGCAAATTGCCTGTTGAGGACTCCCAGTAGATGTTTTGTGAGTACTGGAAGGTCTGATTTTCTTTCTTTGAGAGCCGGTAAATTGATTGTTACGGCTGCCAGTCTGTAGTAGAGGTCGTCTCGGAATTGATGTTTCTGAATGGCGTGATGAAGATTTCGGTTTGTCGCTGCCAAAATCCGCACGTCGACGGTGCGTTCCCGTTCTTCACCAATCCGGGAGAATTTCCGAATGCCCGCCCCCTCCCCCGTAATCGGCTGCAGCACGCGGAGAAGTTTGGCCTGCGTTTCGAGTTCACACTCCCCTATCTCATCTAGGAAGATCGTCCCACCGTTCGCCGCTTCAAAAGCTCCCAGTCGTTCTTTGGCGGCTCCCGTGAAGGCTCCCTTAGCATGTCCAAACAATTCAGATTCCAGTAGTGTCTGCGGTAAGGCGGCACAGTTGATTGCAATAAAGGGTTGATCACGTCGTGGACTGGCTTTATGAATGGCTTGGGCGAACATTTCTTTTCCGGTACCGCTTTCCCCGAGCAGCAGAACGGAAACGCTGCGAATTGCCGCTCGTTTGGCACGTCCCACCGATTCTCGAATGGCACTACTATTCCCAATGATGTCTTCAAATCCTTCGACTTCCGCGGGAGACTCCGATGCCAGGTGCTGTAGATAGACATCTGGATTTCTCAGCACATCTGGAATGATATCAATCAGATCAAAAGGGACATGCGTGATCCAGGATTTGCCATTCCGTGAGGTTTCATAGAAAGTCGCTGGAAAGCGTGTTTTCCCCAACAACACCATTACGGCAATCATGGCTGGGGTCCCTGGGCTCAAATGCAGGCACAACTCAGCTGTCGTCTGTTTTACTTCTTTAATTGCATTGAGTTCGCGGTTCGTAATCTCGAAGATTGCTGCATAATCAGTTGGCTTATTTAGTTCGACTTCGATGATCTTCACAGGCTTTTTCAGCCAGGCTTTGAACCACGTATTCCAATTTTTATCGTAATTGCTCAGAAGCCTGATCTCGTCGAATTCCTGGGTTTCGAGTAGAGTTTTTGTTGGACCTAAGCCATCAGCGTCAGACGAAGAACCACCTATACGATCAAGGATCTCATTTGCTTTTGCCGCGGGCAATGATGCTGACAAAGCCCTCAAGTCACTGTGACCAATCCACTGCACAAGAACTTTTCGAATGTTCATATCACCAATCCTGTTGTGTTTGTACAACTGGGATTGTAATCAGGGCAATCGCATGAGAAAACTCTGCAAATACAGCGTTTTTAGTGTGATTGTTAGTAAAAAAGATGCGATTTCGTGTCCTCAACTTTAGTGAAAGTGTCGAAAACGCCTGTTTATTAGGTGTTATTGTAAGTAATTCTCATGCGATTGCCCTGGATTGTAATAAAGTGAGAATAAATATTTACACTTCCATAATTTTATGATTAGAGATCTGTGTAGAATTGATTCACTCATTACTAATCACTAGCTCACAGGGAGTTGGCTTTTGCCTATCAGTGTCTGATACGTACTTGTAAAACCAATCAAGAATGCTTTTCTTAGAAAGCAGCTTCCATTCAGTTGTAGAATTATCAGAGTGATCATTTCTTGCAACATGATTCATCGCAACACCCCATCTGGGGGCTTTGAGTCGCTTTCCATCTGAATCTTGCTGAAATGATCCTCCGATAAAAATACGATCAAGTAATTTCGGCCAAAAATAGATTTGTATTGTATTAGATGCTTTAAAATTATTTCCCAAGCAATCCTGGAAATTTTTTACAGCTTTTTTCTTACTGGACTCATTGTCAGCACTGTCAAACCGCGATGGAGACATGACATGTACTTCAATGTGAGGAGATTTGAATCCCTCTTTCTTGGCGAGAGCATGTCTGATTAGTTTCTCTGTAAAATCGAGTTCATTTCCCAGAGCATAAGGATTAATGAATGCTATCCATTCAGAATGTAAACAAATCTTCCTGAGTAAGTCGATTTGCTCGATCATTTTCAAAGATGGTGAGTCATTAGATATCCCGTTCCAGAAACCGGAGTCATTAGTTTCATCTAAACAACGAATTTTATGGAATTCTTCATGAGATAAATCAATGGTATTTCTGGTGGAAATAATACGGTCAATAGGTTCGATCAAATCGGTTGCTTGAGCTTCTCGACACCATTCTGCATCGTCTTCACCTGGCCAAGCATCATGACAGCAAGGACGCTTAACTAACATTTTACGGCCTTGGGTTAACAAAGATTGGCAAGCAGTTTTTGAACGGTGATCCTCAATATTATCTACATACGATTGGACAAGCTCAGACCATCCTCCTTCAAAGAGGTCTGAAATTACAATAGGCCAAGATCCAATTCGTGGAAACATTGCTAAATTGATCTCACGAATTTGCTCTCGCCATGCGTCCTTATCCTCTTGTGCATTTTCGTCAAATACGGAAGGTGTAAATGCAAATTCAGATAGCATCAACTGAACCTTTCGTAAAAATCGATTTCAAAAAAATCATCTGGCCATGGCTCGATAAATTCACCATTAATGTCAACATGTATTCTTCTCGCTTTAGCCATTCCTTCTACCTGACTGACATGATAGACAGCAATGTCATTGGTTTTAAGAAACGCATTTTCCTTGGCTTTGCCTTGGTGACTCTCCCTAATCCTTCGCAGAAGACGTAAAATCAAGTGCTCGCTATGGGTCTCAAGCAACAAACCTTTCTGATTCTTACGGATGGATTCGATGAAGGCATCCCCCAATTCAGCCTGAAGTTTCGGATGTAAGTGAAGTTCTGGTTGTTCAATCGCTAATGTTCTTGTTGAAGGTTCAAGAGACATGACGATAGCTGGAATGACTTGTGAAACTCCGGTTCCAACATCTTTCGGGCTCAAGTTAACTGGACCATGACCAACTTTGGAAATCAAAAAGATTTCATACGATAAACTATCTTTTTTATCGATCTGCGAACTGATTTCATTTATTACCTCTTCTCTGTGTTCTGGTTCATGACTTCTGTCCCCGTCAATCAACTCTAATAAATAGTCCATTAGCCAATTACGATCAATTTTGCACATTTCATGTCTCGTTATATGAAATCCACAGTTAAATCCGTCCTCCTTGTTAATCCAGTCAATCATCCCATCAAAATCGTTGGAATTTCTTAGAATGTCCCATGCTGCGGCCCCATCTGCCCATGTTTCAGGTTTTTGTGAATCTGCATTTTCAGCAGATGCTGTTGGAATATTCCTTAGTGGCCCAAGGTATCGAAAGTCGACAAGTTCATTTTTGATTGCCAGAAGTGGCAATGAAAAGAATAAATCAGAATATACAACCATTGCGTTGAAAGAATAGGCACAATCACGACTAAGCTGTTCAACCGACGGAATGATTTCTTTTGTCCACCCGGCATCTTGAAATTGCTGAATTACATGTTTTGCCACCTCAGTCTCACCAGTAAGGTTATATAGTGGGCTAATTAGATGGCATGAATGCTTTGGGTTAATCAGATGTCGATTTAATAGATCCAACTTTCCGATTGGACGGTTACTGTAGGAATACTGAAGTGCAAAGAACTTCCAACCGGGAATTAGTTCTCTGTAAGATGAACAAAACGCTAAATACTGTTTAAAAATGTGATCATATCTTGCTGATTCTTCATCATATTCAGAAACAGATAGTGGCTGTTGGCGTTCAGTTTTTCGTTCGTATTTATCACCACGTTCGAAGTCTTCTTTATAATATTTAAATAAATCTCTGAGTGATCTGTTATCTATGTCTACCTTTTCCTTATATCTAAGAGGATTTGCTGAATTCCTGTTGGGCATGTTGTCTATTGACCAGAATGAATCCGGTAGCACATCATTTGAAAAGTTGAAGTCGTCTAACCAGTAATTCCATCCATCAAATCCTTCCCAGTCGATTCTTTTGTCAAGTTTTATGCTTATACCAGGTTGTGAATTCACAAAGGTCTTAATTGACTTCAATGAAACCCCAGTGTTATTCCAATTGGAATGCCGAAATGATAAATCGTCAATTTTATCAATTTCTATCTCTACGCCAAGCGTCTTAATATCCTTATAGAAAAATAGCCCAGACCAATTCCACCCTTCATGCTCTCCATCGTCGCCTAATAATTCACGTCGAGTTGGATTCCCGCTAATATTTGCCTTTTCCGTACTAGACGTGCATAAACGCTGCATCCATATTTTCATGTTTGGATGCAGTGGAACTCTTTCGTAACTATCGAAATAGGGGATTAGATCGTCGTCAGGCTCTTCATCTGGAGATAAATTTACTTCAGTCTCTAAATATATTTTAATAGACCGCTTAGATGGTTGTTTGTTATTCCATTCATTTGATTTACCGTTGAAATTGAAACTCTTAAATCCTCCTAGATTTATTAACCCTCCACCAGTTTCTGTTGAATGGGCATTCAGATTCCCATTGAGCAGAACTTCACGAGCATAATGCAAAGCGTGAATAATACTGCTCTTGCCAGCACTGTTGGCTCCAAACAATAACGTGATCGGGGCCAGGTCCAATTCGACCCGCTCTCCGATGCCTTTAAAGTTTTCGATCGCGATTTTTGTCAGCATGGTTGTTTTGCAGCCTATTTAGATGCAGATGAGATCAGTTGTCAGACGAATGGATCGATGTTTCGGAGGTGGGCCTATTCTGACGTCTCGCCCATCGACAAACCACCAGCTTTCCAGTGCCAGGTGAGCCAGCATGGCATTGGTATTCATAGACTTAGCCGGTTTCGGAGTAAAATACAGGATTGGTGGGCGATGACCATACTGTGAGCAGGCGTTTTGGAATTTAACGACCTGCTCTGGTCGAGAGTAAGTGTTGTAGGCCCCGCCACCAAAGGCAAAAGGCATTATTCCGTATGGATCAACAATCAACAAGCTCACGGGCTTTCGTGGGCAATACTCAGAACGGGAAAGTTCCCCAAGCTTTTCAGGTGTGGTGTAAGTCAATGCCCCCTCCCGCCAGTAAGGTGGAGTCCGAAAATCATCGGTATGCTGATAGACTTCCGACCTGCGATACCAATACCGGGTCAGATCGTTTGTCGACAGGATCACGACATAGTCACGACCCTGTTCCGATTTTGAGAGAGCCTGAAAACGATCACAGAGCCATTCTCGGTCCCGGCAGCCACCAATCATCACGCCAATATTCTCGCGAACCAGTTCAGAAGTGGTATCGGCACACAACTGAAAATTCCCAAGACGATTTTCAGTCATGCGAGCAATCCGATGGCCACGAATCGCAGGAAGAGTATTGTTGTTAAACTCATTCATAAAGAAGTCCCCTCAATTTTGGTACCGCATTCGGAGCAGAATTTGACATTGGCTTTGAGTGTTTGCTGGCAAGCTGGACAGGAGAGGATGATTTCATCCTCGTAATGATTGATTTGATCCCGATAATCTGTGATCTGAGGCTTCTCTTGGTTAAACACTTGCTGGATCGCCTGGAGTAATCGAATGGTGGCCGATTTGCTGGAGCGGTCATCACTGCGGGGGTTGGCAATACAGCGAAAGCAACCCTCATCGCCCTCACACTGACAGGACTCCACCCGTTCGAGTGATTTCTCAACTAACTCTGGCATCAGATCAAAGGCTTTATCAGTCAATTCCACGCCGTCATACACGTTGTCATAAAGGATGATAAACGGCTCATCCTTATTGGTTCGATCTACAGCAGCCGCATAGTCCTGGGTATCACAGGGACCGGAAATCGTGGCAAACAGGCTCATGAATAATCGCTCGACCCCGGAAAGAGCTGCATTAGGAGCTGGCCCCAATTGCAGTGCGAGCGAGTCCCAAAAGGGTCGTGTCAGGCAAAGCATTGTCCCCTCAGTCGGTAAACGATGGTTCTTCATCCCTCCGGAACCTGGCCATGACATGACAATGGAACCCGAGGGATCTTTTTCGGTCACACTCAATAAGTATTCTGTCACATCGATCGAAGCGGTCGTGACGCGAAGGCTTTCATAATCGGCTTGGCGATATTGATTTCTCAGCTTGATCTTTTTTTGGATCAAGCCCGTTGTCTCATTGCGGGAAAATTCCTGCGACAGGCGGATTTTCTTCTGGCCATGGAGTACATTTTTCACGCGGAACGCTTTTCCGCCATGGCGATAAATCGCGTTCGTGTAACACTCCCGTAAAAGGTGATGTTCGTCGATTTCACCAATTTCTTCTTCCCCGGCAAATAACTTGTAGGGTCGTTCTCCTCCACTGCGAAGATTCACTTCGATGTGAGGTTCGGTGACATAGAAAATGTCCTGATTCAACTGGCCTTCGTTACGAAGCTCCTGGATCTTCTGAATTTCCGGGCCAAGAATCTCCGTTTGTAGACGATTTTCATCTCCGCCAACTTCCTGAGTGGCACAGGCATAATGCTGATAGGCCACTCGTGCGTTGTGCATGCTCAGAACCAGAGGTTCCGTTTCCCGTTCGAACAACTGTTCGGGGTGATTGGCATAAAACGAATCAATCGGAGTTTCCGCAGGGATCAGAATCGCAGCTCCTTCCCGACCTCCACGAGCCGCTCGGCCAAAGCGTTGCCAGAAGCTCATCATGCTGTGAGGCAATCCCACACAGATTACAACGTCAATCTCACCGATATCAATCCCCAACTCCAGGGCACTGGTGGAATACACCAGCTTGACGTCTCCGGTACGGAGTCCATTCTCAATTTCTTCGCGTTGCTGGGCACTTAAGCCGGAGCGGTAGACTCGTGTCTGGGAGGCTTCAAGTTCATCCGGCCTCACCGTGCGTGAAACCATTCGCTCAGCCGAAACGCGAGACGGACAGAACACCAATGATGTCAGCCCGGTGTCCGCCAACTTTTTGCCGAGTTTGCGACCCGTGTCGTAATAGTGATCTTCTCCTCGCACCATCCAGAACTTGCGACGACCCTGCATACTGCCATCTCGATCCGCATCAATACATTCAAAGGGAGCACCGGTCAAGAGTTCCATATGTCCCTGAGGATCCTGGACGGTGGCCGAGGTCGCAATGAATTGTGGTGAACTTCCGTGAAACTCACAGATCTGCCGTAACCTACGCAGGACATAAGCGACATTGGTCCCGAAAATGCCACGATATTCGTGGCACTCATCGATCACCACGTACTTGAGGTGTTCAAAGAAACTTTGCCAGTTGGAGTCATGGTAATTGAGAATCCCCAGGTGCAGCATGTCGGGATTGCTCATCACAATCTGACTGTTTTCTCGAATACTTTTCCGCTCTTGAGATGGCACACTTCCATCGTAGCGGCTGACTAGCTCAGGGTTGGAATTCTGCAAATCACACAAGGGCTCAATGCTATCCATCAGCTGACGGAGCTTTATGAGCTGGTCGTTTGCCAGGGCTTTCTGAGGATACAGGAACAAGGCTGTCGCTTGAGGATCCCGACACAGGGCATCACAGACGGGGAGTGAGTAAATCAGAGATTTCCCAGATGATGTGCGGGTCGCAACAACGGTATTTTGACCACCCAGGATTGATTCAATTGCCTCGTGCTGGTGTGTGTAGAGCCCGCCTTCAAATCGAGAGGACAAAGCCGCTTTGACCTCAGGATGTAAACGGGATTCTGCCAGTGATCGGTAGCGTCCTGCACGGGGGCCATCAACAGCCGGATCATAGAGTGTGTGGAGGTTTTCTTCAGCAGAGAGAATGTCTTGAACACTGGCAATAATCGATTCTGGCATGGAGTCCTCTTCGTTTGGAGTAATGACCACTTCACTGGATGCTTCCAGTCTGTATATGGTCTAAGCGAAGAGTGTGCCAGAATTTGAAAATCATAAATATTCAATTTTAAATCTGTAAATTCAGGCCTTTTCTCAATCTTGAGAGGAGGGTTGCTTTGTTTGAAACAAATATATGTGTGCTGGAACAATTTCATTTGTATGGCAGCAGGTGCTTAATGTGTGAGGCTGATTTTACAGCTCCCCTTTTGCGATGACTGGTCAAACCGGTTCCCGGTAACTGTATCGACAGGTTAAAAAAGCATTTGACCAAACCCGGTTTCATTGAATTTTAGATGCAAACTTTTCTTTAATCATTTCGGTATGAATTTTGCCCGTAACTCCAAATCAAAGAGTCCGTCAATAATTTGTGACGCAAATTTGTTACGCAAAACAAACAGATCGATTACTCACGCCCAGCCGAATTGAAATTTGTAGCGAATGTATGAGTTATGAGCAGGAGTTTCTGCCGTTCGCGGCAGATCCTCAAACGGTTAAGTGCGATCGCTACCGGTTGTCTGTACACTCATTTCATGAAGTTTTGAGGCTTGACTATCACGGGAAAGTACGAATATGGATTTTTCACATATTTCACTGAGTGAAAACGAGACTTCCAAGAAAACTCCGATCTCAGGAGTCTCCTTGGACGTCTCGCTGACTCAGAGCATCAATTATGCATCTCTTCAGAATTCGGTTCCGTTTCTCAAGTCATTGCACCTGAAGAATACGACCGCCAACTCCTGTCGCGATTTGCGATTGACGATGTACTCTGAGCCAGCCTTCATCCAGACTAAGACATGGAATATTGATCAATTGGCTCCGGGGGCCAGTCTGGATATTCGTGACCGAGATGTCGAAATCGACAAGGCGTATGTGAACCGCTTGAATGAAGCCGAACGTGGCCAGGTCACATTTCAATTGATTCACGATGGCCAGAAACTCGCACAGCAGACTCTTGAAATCCGCATTCTGGCTCGAGATGAGTGGAGTGGATTTCGCGAGACACCTGAACTTCTCGCAGCGTTTGTTACCCCGAATGATCCTGCCATTGCTCGGGTCCTCAAAAAGTCATCTCAGATTTTGGCTCGATCGGGCCATTCCGATGCTCTGGAAGGTTATCAGGGGCACGATCCCAAGCGGGTTTATATGCAGGCCGCAGCCATCTGGAGTGCCCTTTCGGAAGAGGGGCTGACTTACAGCAATCCGCCAAAAAGTTTTGAGCAGGATGGGCAGAAAATCCGCCAACCCGCCACAATCCTGAGTGATGGTCTGGCAACCTGTCTGGACACCAGTCTTCTATTTGCCGCATCACTCGAAGCGATTCACATCAACCCCATTCTCATCCTTGTCGATGGGCATTGCTTTGCAGGTTTCTGGCTGACTGAGACTCGATTCAATAACCTGATCGAGACAGACCCTACAGAAATCCGCAAAGCCATTTCTGCGAACGAATTGATCACATTCGAGACGACACTCATCACCTCAAAACCGCTTGTCGACTTCAATGAGGCGATCAAAGCCGGTAAGCACAAGACTCGTGAATCAGTTGATGAGGAATTTGTGGGAGCGATCGATATCTCTCGGGCTCGTATGTCACAGATCCGTCCTCTCAAATCAGACATCGAAGCCAAACCGGCAACTTTTGCAGAGGGACAACAGACGATCGCAGTCCCTCTGCCTCCCCTGCCCTCATTCGACGACATGCCTGTCGAAGAAGTCGAGCAGAAGCCGACAACGCCCCAGGGGCGAGTCGAACGCTGGCAGAGAAGGCTTCTGGACCTCACCCTGAATAATCGCCTACTGAATTTTCGTCCCAGCAAGCAGACAATTCCGTTTGTTTGCCCGAATGTTCCTTTGCTTGAGGATAAATTGGCAGACCAGAAATCGATCCAGGTGATTTCTTTGCCTGACTCCAATCCGATGGGTGATCGTGATGAATCTCTGCACTTTCAGAAAACCGGCAAGGATCTCAATCTGGAATTTGCATTGTCAGCTCTGGAGAGGAACGAACTGGCTTCACCACTGACAAAAACGGACTTGGATTCGCGATTGACCAATCTGTATCGGACCTCCCGAAATGATCTGGCCGAAGGGGGCTCAAATACTCTGTTTCTGGCTGTCGGGTTTCTGAAATGGAAGCGGAATGCCAACGACGAAAAATCCTATCGTGCTCCGATTCTGCTCGTCCCCATCAAGCTGGAACGCAAAAGTGCCTTATCGCAATTCAAAATTAAACATCATGAAGATGAGGTCCGCTTCAATTCGACGCTCGTTCAATTGCTGAAGAAAGATTTTGACCGCGATATTTCGAGTCTGGAAAGTAATCTCCCCCGTGATGAGAGTGGGATTGATGTCCCCAGAGTGCTCCAGAAGATGCGAGCAGAAATCCGTGAGATTCCCGGATTTGAGGTCGTTGATGAAACCGCTCTCTCAACATTTTCTTTTTCCAAGTACCTGATGTGGAAGGATCTGGTCGACCGCACGGCACACTTGGAAGAAAATCGGGTTGTCCGGCATTTGATTCGGGATCCTGACAAAGTCTTTGAATCTCCGACCAATTCTCCCATTCCAGAACCGGAGCAGATCGATCATCGATACACGTCCTCGGAATTGGTCCATCCTCTCTCGGCGGATTCCTCACAGCTGGCAGCGATCATGGCGGCTTCGGAAGGCCATGACTTCGTGCTCATCGGCCCTCCCGGGACAGGCAAAAGCCAGACGATCGCCAATATGATCGCCCAGTGTCTGGTTACTGGGAAATCAGTGTTATTTGTTGCCGAAAAAACAGCGGCTCTCGATGTCGTCTATCGACGTCTGCGTCAGCATGGTTTGGGAGATGTCTGCTTGGAGTTGCACTCCAATAAAGCCGAGCGACGCCAGTTTCTGGAACAGATGAAAAATTCCTGGAACTCAGGTTTGCAGAAGCAAACCAGCCAATGGGTCACGATTAATGAACGACTGCAGGTCCGACGTGATGAACTCAATCATTATGTTGAAGCCCTGCATCGAGAGCACGCGTCTGGCTGGTCGGTCTTTCAGGCGATGGGGGTCTTCGTAAAAAGTAAAGACCTCTCAGTGCCACGACTGGACTGGCCACTCACACAGCGAATTGACCAGGCCAGGTATCAGGCTCTCTCCGAAATTGTGAAAAGTCTGGAACTAAGTTTTCAAGCCATCACTCCTATTCCGGCCTTGGAGGTGATTGAGAGTGGCCAATGGTCTGCCGCCTGGGAAAGTCAATTACTGAGCAGTTGTGTGAACTTGCAGGGAAGATGCGAAACGCTCAAAAAATCTCTGAAAGAGTTTGCGGGTGGCGTCGGTTTTGAAGATCTTCAAGACTGTTCCCCAGACCTGCTCGAGAAACTCAGCAATCTTGCTCGGCTTCTGAAGTCTTCGGCCGGAGAAAGCTACCGCATTATCTTCGATAAGAAATTTCCAAAACTTCCAGAGCAATTTGCATCGGTTGCGAAGCTAATTCTTGCGTATCGAAAGTCTCGTGATTTTCTCAGTGCTCAATACGATACTGCCAATCTTGCTCAGATTCCCGTTGAAGAGATGGATTTGAACTGGAGAAAAGCGTCAACCAAAATCTGGCCATTTTCGTATTTTGCCAAACGATCCGTCATCAAACTTCTGGAATCCTACGCCGTGAGTGGTGAAGTCGATCCATTCCGCGATCTCGGTACACTCCAAAAAATGCAGAAATATTCTGAGCAGTTCGTCGAACCGGATCTGGCAGATCAGCTTCCTGGCTGGGACGGACTTGAAACAGACATTGACAGTGTGAAAGCCTATCTGAAAAGAGCCAGTCAGGTTCGTCAGAATATCATTGAACTCGGCAAAGCGATGGGCTCTCTGGAAAAGATCTCCTCGAAGATCTCTCCGATCATCATTCAGGAAAATGCCACCCATTCTTTATTAGGGGTAGCAGACAGGTTTCAATCAGACTATGCAACGTTTATTGAGTCCCTGAATCAGTTTCTGGAATTAGCCGGTGGAAGCCTGAAGAATCAAACTTCCGGTCACCATCTGGCAAGCACGATGGAGTTGGCCACCGGAATCCAGCAACATCGAACGGAATTGAAGCGTTGGACAGCCTGGATGGAAAATCGACAGCAAGCCAATGCGATGGGACTGCAACCATTTGTAGATCACCTGCAGTCAGGAGCACTTTCTACAGAGCAATTAACCTCAGGATTCGAATTGGCGTTTGTCCGTTGGTGGTTGCCACTGGCAATTGACGAGAGTGAGATTCTGCGAAAATTCCAGCGTTATCTTCATGAAGATGCGATCACTGATTTTCGAGCCCTCGATGATTTGGCCCGTAAGGAAGCCGCCTTGCATGTCAGAGCGGAGATGACTCATGATCTCCCAAAACCGGATAAAGTCGCCCGTAATTCGGAACTGGGCCTGCTGCGTCATCAGATGAATCTCAAGCGACCAAGCAAATCGATACGTGAAGTCATCGAAGGCATGCCGGGAGCTTTCAATAAGCTGGCTCCCTGCCTGCTGATGTCTCCCCTTTCCATTGCTCAGTATCTGCCTGCGGATCAACAGCCCTTTGACGTCGTGATCTTTGATGAAGCCTCGCAGATCACCACATGGGATGCGATTGGGGCGATTGCCCGCGGTCGTCAGACCATCATTGTTGGTGATCCGAAACAGCTTCCACCGACAAACTTCTTCGGACGGACAGACTCCGGTGACGACGAGGAGATGCAGGACTATGAACGGGATCTGGAAAGTATTCTGGAGGAAGCGATCGCATCCGGAATACCTTTCCGAAGTTTGAACTGGCACTATCGCAGTCAGCATGAATCTTTGATTGCGTTTTCCAACTCCAAGTATTACGACAATGAGCTAATCACATTTCCCTCAGCGACTACAGCTGATCAGGCGGTCTCCCTGGTTCATTTGCCGGAAGCGATTTACGACAAAGGGAAAAGTCGCACAAATCCGATGGAAGCCAAACGTGTGGTACAGGATGCCGTTGAAAAAATGAAAGCCTGGCTCAAGTTACCAGAGGATAATCGTCCAACACTCGGTGTGATTACCTTCAACAGTCAGCAGCAATCGCTGATTCAGGACTACTTAGATGCAGAACTTAGCACCTCTCCTGAACTGGAATGGTTCTTTGATGATGCCCGCATCGAACCGACGGTGGTCAAGAATCTGGAAAATGTGCAGGGGGATGAACGGGATGTGATGCTGTTTTCTGTCACCTTTGGTCCAGACAAAGTTCAGCGACCGACCGGAATTCCAGGAATCTTTTTTGGACCGCTTAGTTATGAGGGGGGTGAACGCCGATTAAATGTCGCAGTAACCCGAGCCCGCCAGGAATTAATTGTCTATAGCTCCTTTTTGCCGGATCAACTGAAGGCCGAAAAAGCCAAACACAAGGGTGTTCCCGATCTGAAAGGGTTTTTGGAATATGCCCAGAAAGGTGCTTCGGCCCTGGCCGCTTCTCATGTCAAATCTGTCGGTGAATTCGAATCGCCGTTTGAAGAGGCTGTTGCGATTGCTCTGACGAAGCTTGGGTGGCAGGTGGTGCCACAGATCGGTGTTTCAGCATTCCGAGTGGATCTTGGAGTTGTCCATCCTGACAAGCCGGGGGCTTTTCTGGCGGGGATTGAATGTGACGGAGCCACATACCACCGCTCAGCCACCGCCCGTGACCGAGATAAAATCCGAGAGCAGGTTTTACGAGGATTGGGCTGGGAAATCCTACGGATCTGGTCGCCAGACTGGTGGTATGACACGCAAGGAGCCGTGACAGAAATGGATCGTCAATTGAGTGAGTTATTGGCTAATCAGCGTGAAACGGCTGAAGAAGAAAAGGAAGATACTTTTGAGGATGATTCTTCCATTGAGGAGCTTACAGAGAATGAGTCTGATCTACGCAGTTATCTGGCCGAATTCCCGATCGACTCTGAGTCATTTTACAAAAAGGAGTATAACGACACATTGAGTGGCATGATCAATGCGATTATTGATAATGAAGCCCCACTCAGAAAAGATCTCCTGGGACAAATCATTGCTCGGGCCCACGGATGGAAACGAACGGGAAGCAAAATCCAGAAACGCATTTCTGCCCTGTTACGTTCGGCTTCGAAAACCGAGGAATCGTCGGGAACCTTCGTCTGGCCTCATGGAGAAATTCCTGACCTGATTGAATATCGAAGCTCATCCTCATACTTTCAATCGCGATCGATCGGTGATATCCCGTTAGCAGAGTTATGTGGATTTATACGATCCCATAAGGAATGTCTGGCTGACGTCGATCCGGCAACGTCAATCGCCCGTGAACTCGGAGTCAATCGACTCACCGCAGGATCACGCGAACGACTCGAAGAAGCCATCGATCAGGTCAATCTGATGGAGAACTGATGCCGAATCAATTGTTCGTTAAAATCATTCCATCACCGCATTTCATCCTCAATTGATTGACATCATGAAAATAAATTTCGAAGTACTTGACGAAGCCGTCAAGAAGACAATTCGTCCCTATCTGATTAATCAGGGAGCTCTTTATGACTCTAAAAATGAAGGTTATCACCATGCGAAGATTATTCCGAATGCTCAGCCTCACTTAACAGAACAAGCCATACAAGAGGATGTTAAAACTCACCTCAAGTCTGCGTTTAACTGTGATGTCAATCTCCTTTCTCATCACGATAAAATGCCGGTTCAGAAATTCATTACAGAGGCTGATCCTGAATTACTGAAACAGCATCTCCTTGACCTGCTCTTCGGCAATAACTCACTCGAAAAGCGTATTCAGGACTTCTTTGAATGGTCTAAAATGCAAAAAGGGACTTCCCAAACAAAGAGTGGAATTAACCCAACTTGTATCAGTTATTTACTCTCAGTTTCCAATCCCGAAGAGTATGCGTTTTGCAAGCCGAGTGTTTATGAGAAAGCCGCCAAAGCCCTCGATGCGACCACTCCATTAACTTCTTCGGGAAAACTGGACAAAGTGGCCAGGCTCGTGCACGCCACGGAATTCTACAAAAGGGCGTTGAGAGCATTTCAAAAGCGTCACAAGCTTCCATTCGAAGATCTGATGCATGTGCACATCGCCTTTTTCGTAATGAGCGAATCCCAGGACGGCTATCCCGATTGGAAGACTCTCCGAAATGATCCAATTATAGAAAAGGAGATGCCACACGAACTCAACACAATTCTCTATGGACCTCCAGGAACAGGGAAAACCTATCAAACCATTTCCCGGGCCGTGCAAATTTGCGACGGCTCAATACCAGAAAACCGTGATGACACCGTCAAACGCTATCAGAAACTTCTCGATGACAGTCGAATCGCATTCGTCACGTTTCATCAATCGTACTCCTATGAAGACTTTGTGGAGGGGATCCGTCCGGTCTTAAACGGAGAAATGGCTGATAAAAGTGAGAGTCCTTCGAACACAGTTCAGTACGAATGTCGGCCGGGAATATTCAAGAAGATGTGTTCGTTGGCAAAGAGTTCCAAAGAAATTCGCAGCCAGAACCATGAGTACGATCTGGAAAATGTCAACATTTGGAAGATGTCTTTGGGCAATAAGCAGAAACCTGAAGATATTGTACTATATGAGGCTTGCATCGAAGAAAATTGCTTACTGCTGGGTTACGGAGAAGACTATGACTTTTCAACATGTGATGATAAACAGGCAGTTCTCGAAAAAATCTGCGAGCATGAGCCGGGAAAGAAAGAGACAGACTACGCAGTCATTGCGGTTAATCTGCTGAAAAATGAGATGGCAGTAAACGACATTGTCATTATTTCGGACGGAACGACTCAATTCCGAGCCATTGGTCGTGTTACTGGTGAGTATCAATATCTCGATGAATCCGCGACCACTGACAAGAGACAAATGCGATCAGTCGAGTGGCTGGCCGTTTATGAGGAAAGCCTGCCCATCAGCGTGATCTACGAAAAATCGCTCGTGCAGAAGACGGTTTATCAGCTCAGCAAGGAATATCTTAAGCTTGATGCAATCGGTGATCTGATTGGAAAAAACTCGGATCAACCTCGAAACTACGTATTGATAATCGATGAAATCAATCGAGGCAATGTGGCTAAAATTCTGGGCGAATTGATCACTTTGCTCGAACCGGATAAGCGAATAGGCAAACCCAATGAACTGTTGGTTCGACTGCCCTATTCCAATGATTCTTTCGGTGTCCCTTCAAACCTGTATATTCTGGGAACCATGAATACGGCTGATCGTTCCATCGCATTCCTGGATGTTGCACTGCGGCGACGATTTGTGTTTGAAGAACTGATGCCTCAAGGAGACATCATCCGGGATCTCGTGGGAGAGGAAGGCGTCATTAATGAGGTTGATGTGGCCTTGTTACTGGAACAGATCAATGGTCGAATTGAATTTCTTTACGACCGTGATCATCAGATCGGACATGCATTTCTATTGAACGTGACGAGTTTACTGGAATTAAGGGATGTGTTCTGTCATAAAATCATCCCCCTGCTCCAGGAATACTTTTACGGAGATTGGAGAAAAATCTGCATGATACTGGGATGCCCTCTGAGGGATTCGGGAACTTCTCAGTCCTCGACCTCTGCGATGATCCACAGTTATTCCTTGGTGGGAGTCGAACTGTTCGGGAACGATGCCGATGTTCATGATGAAAAGCATCGTTGCGAAATCGACAAGACATTCGCTTCAACCCAGAATGAAGCAATTTTGAATAACTACTTCCTGCAAGTCATTGGTGATTCGGAAACTGTTTAAATCATGCTCGAATTGACGATTACGGAGCATAATGCCATTGCTCACAGCACACTTGGGAATCAGTCTCTGGCTGATCTGAGAAGTTTCGATGAGCAACATGCCAGGCGTGGTGTTGACACTGTGTTCGACTGGAGCTTGAGCAGTGTTGTCAAAGCCAAGAATTATGTCGGCGTCATACAAACGGCAAATGTTTCTATCGAAATCCTTCCTAAGATCGAACGTTCGATCTCCCTGGGAACGAACGATCCGAATCATCTGCAGTGTCGTCAAAACCTGGTCTATATGCTCTCAATCGCAGGAATGTTACCGTTCTACGATCGTGGCCTGGCATCACAGGAGGTCGCTGATGTTCCACTCTGGGAATTTCTCATCAGGCTTTTTGCCCGACGATTGCTGCAAGAATTACGCAAAGGCCAACAACATCAATACCTAAGCTACGATGAGAATCTGAATTGTGTACGAGGACGAATTCAGCTGTCACGGGATGCAGTCATCAACGCAGGATTAAAACATCGTGTCTTTGTTCAATACGACGATTTCAATTCAGAGACCTTGCTCAATCGTGTCTTTAAGACAACCTGTCAGCAACTGATTCATCGAGCTTCCAGTCATCGCACCCAGCAGTATTTGCGGGAAGTCCTTTTTGAACTGGCTGATATCGGTGAGTGTTCGGTTAACGCTTCGGACTTGGATCAAATAAGATTCGATCGAAATACCGAACGTTTTCGTTTGGCATTTGAGTTCTGTCGTCTGTTTTTGAATGGGATGTCAACCACGCCTTCCCGTGGATCCATGAGAACCTTCAGTCTCCTCTTTCCGATGGAACGAGTCTTTGAAGAATTCGTTGGGCAGATGATTCGGAAAAATGCCCGTTCATTGGGATTGCTTCCGCGTCAGGTCCATCTTCAAGCCAAATCCAAGCGACGTTGGTTACTCCGGGATGCGTTTGATCAAGGCAAATTCCGTTTATGTCCGGATATTCTTGCTGAAAAGGCTGCAAGAGAAACGCAATGGATCTTGGATACCAAATGGAAACGACTCAAGCCAAAAACTCAGGACAGCAAGAATGGTGTTTCTACATCTGACATGTATCAGATGTTCGCCTATTCCCAGCGTTACGAATCGCGGGACAACATCCTGCTCTATCCAAACGTGCCTGATGTTTCTCCCACGGAATATTTTGTGGATGACACGAATCAAAAGACAAGAATCCGAATTGAGCTGATTGATCTGAATTATGACTTGAGCAAGAATCGCTCCAGATTACTACAGGATTTGCAGCAAATACTCAGGTCGAAGTCTGGGGAGTTAGTAAAAGAGTAAAGGCAATTGTGAATGCCTGGCGAAGAGAATGGGATTGCTCCACAGAGCTCGAGTAGCTAGAGAACTTCCGCTTTGTGAATCAGTCTGAAAAAATGATACCGAGACACGACCGTCCCTAGACCGGCTCAGCTGATCTTTTCCGTTAGGGATGAAATTATTATAAAGTTTGCTCATGGAAGAAATGACTGGCCCAATGGTTATGTTTGGTAAAATGTTTGATAATCATGAAAATCCTCAGCTAATCCTGATGGCGATCTGGTTGATGCAGATCCATATCATTTGCTCTATATCCAGTGTCGATCAGAGATTCGATGGCGACGAGAAATTATTAGACAATGAGTTTATTCGCGGAGACCACTCAGGTCCGACTCAATGGACAACTCGGATTACTCATTGGCCATCAACCGTATTAGCCCGGCATGCACTTCCGATTTTACTTCATTTCAGGAGACTGATCATTTTAAGTCGTCCGGTGACGGAGGCTTGTTATGCCTGAAAAGTGCCCGTTTTGCGATGTGGTAAATTCGCAGGTCGTCTTTAGTAATGATCTGGTGTTCGCGATCTGGGATCGGTTTCCGGTTTCTGATGGCCATCTTTTAATCATCACCCAGCGGCACATCTCGGACTGGTTTGAGGCCACTGAAGTCGAACATCTCGCAATTCTTCAGGCCCTTGACCAGGGACGGAAGCTGATCTGTGAGCGATACCCGGCCGCAGGGTTTAATATCGGCGTCAATATCGGCAAGGCCGCTGGGCAGACTGTTGCTCATCTGCATATCCATCTCATTCCAAGAATCGATGGGGATGTTCCAGATCCTCGAGGTGGTGTGAGACATGTCATTCCTCATAAAGGAAACTATTTAAAGGCCCCCGCGGCCGGAATAAATTTGCTGTCTGGCCCCTCGTTTAAGAGTTTGCTGGTCCGTGGCTCTGAGGACCCTTTACTTCCACATTTGAAATCATGCATTGATCGATCAATTCGTGCCGATTTTGCAGTCGCATTTATCCTGAAAAGCGGAGTGAGATTATTAATCGAACACATTCGTGATCACTTGACTCGAGGAGGTCGAGTGAGAATTGTGACTGGTGACTATCTCGATGCGACTGACCCAGATGCACTTGTCGATTTGCTCGATCTCGGTGATAACCTTGAGCTAAGAGTCTTCGAGTCTAATAACATGTCGTTCCATCCCAAGTCCTACATTTTTTATGAAACCGAAAATCAAGGCACAGCATTTGTCGGCAGTTCGAATCTCACTTTTCCAGCATTGCAAGGAGGAGTCGAATGGAATTACAAAGTTCTGCATGCGAATGCTGACCGAGGTTTTGAAAATGTCGTTGCTGCCTTTGAGGATTTGTTTGTCCATCCTCAGGTTCGAATCGTAGATCCGGATTGGATTGACACTTATCGCCAGCGGCGTGGCGAGGTGACAATGAAACGTGTCGTCGAAGTGGTGGAGGAACCTCCCGCTCCACCGCCCGAGCCACATGCGATTCAAGAAGAAGCTCTTGCCGCACTTCAATCCACCCGTATGTCTGGCAATGAAGCGGGGCTTGTGGTGCTGGCAACTGGACTTGGGAAGACGTGGTTGGCGGCGTTTGACTCGCACCGTTCTGAATTCCGAT
>DOCI01000118.1:1985-2332 GCA_003503535.1 Planctomycetaceae bacterium | reverse complement strand
TTGTGGCTCACCGAGAAGAGATTTTGACTCAGGCGATGCAAACGTTCCGGCGAATCAGACCTCAAGCCAGACTTGGACTTTACACAGGAAAGGACAAAGCTCCCGAGTCCGATGTCCTGTTCGCATCTATTCAGACCCTGGGACGACTTCGTCATCTTGAACAATTCGATCAACAGCATTTTGACTATATCGTCATCGACGAATTCCATCATGCAGCTGCACCAACTTATCGCCGCTTGATTGATTACTTCTCGCCTCGCTTTCTGTTGGGTTTGACTGCGACACCAGAACGAATGGACGGCGGCGATTTACTGGCACTCTGCCAAGAGAATTTGGTGTATAGAAAG
>DOCI01000118.1:0-1861 GCA_003503535.1 Planctomycetaceae bacterium | reverse complement strand
CTTGTATCTGGTATTGAAGCCGGCCTACTTTGTCCGTTTCATTATTATGGTGTTCCTGATGAAGTTGATTACTCAAATATCCCCTGGCGGAGTACACGATTCGACGAAGAAGCATTGACGATTGCTGTCGCTACAAATAAACGAGCAGAAAATGCTTTTGAGCAATTCAGAATGAGAGCCGGAAAGCGGACATTGGCTTTTTGTTGCTCACAAAGACATGCGAATTTCATGGCGGACTTTTTCAAAGAAAATGGCGTGCGTGCGGTCGCCGTTCATTCCGGTGAGAGATCCGCTCCTCGGGCCTCAGCAATCGAGGCACTGGCAACAGGTCAGCTAGATATCATATTCGCGGTTGATATGTTTAACGAGGGACTGGACATCCCGGCTATTGACACTGTAATGATGTTACGCCCTACTGAGTCAAGCGTAATTTGGATGCAACAGTTTGGTCGTGGGCTTCGATGTTCTGAAGGGAAATCGGAGCTTCGGGTCATCGACTACATTGGCAACCACCGGGCCTTTCTTCTGAAAGTACGTTCGCTCTTGGTACCGGTGTTAGGGACTGGAGAATCCGATGCTGAAATATCTTCAGTGCTCAGGCTCTTGAAACAAGAGCAAGCGAATTTACCCGAAGGCTGTGAGATCACTTACGATCTAAAAACGGTTGATATTATCCAATCATTATTACGAGTCCGGCCAGCTGATGACGCCATTCTGGCATTTTATGACGACTTTCGAGAACGCCATGGAATTCGTCCCACCGCTGTTGAGTTATACCACTCTGGATACAATCCGCGATCAGTACAAAAATCCCATGGTTCCTGGACGAAGTTTCTTCGTTCCATGGGGGACCTTGCTGATAAAGAACGTGAGCTCATTAAAGAAGCAGGAGATTTTCTGGACGTTCTCGAATCGACTCCTATGACGAAGAGCTTCAAAATACTAACACTGATGGCAATGCTTAATAAAAACGCTCTCCCCGGTAAAATTGGCATTGAGGACCTCACATTAGAATTTAAACGCATTGCCAGTCGCAGCCAAACGCTACGAAATGATGTGGGTGATCGTCTGGATGAAATCTCAAGACTAAGAAAGTTACTCGAAAAGAACCCGATCGAAGCCTGGTGCGGCGGAAAAGGAACTGCCGGTATTACTTACTTCAGCTATGTCGGCTCAGAATTCTCATCAAAGATTCCGGTGCCAGAGGAGAGCCGTTCTGAATTCCAGCATCTCGTACGTGAGTTGATCGAATGGAGGCTTGCGGAGTATCTAGACCGTGATCAAAAGGCAAAGACACCAGATCAGTTTGTTTGCCGCGTTATTCACACCAACGGCCGTCCCATTCTCAAGTTGCCCGACCGTAAAAAGACTCAGAATATTCCATCGGGTTGGGTCAATGTCATGGTCAATGGGAAGTCATTCCTTACAAACTTCGTCAAGGAATTTGTGAACGTAATACGCATTGATCTGAAATCCAATGAGAATGTGCTTGGTGAAATACTTCGTGATTGGTTCGGAACAGACGCCGGAAGGCCGGGAACACGATACGAAGTCACTTTCAAAACTGTGGATGATCAGCTTCACATGGTGCCGCAGCGAACAGCAGACTCCTCGTTGTCTGCTGAAACTTGGAAACACTATATGCGTGAAGATATTCCTCCCCTATTCGGGCTGACATTCAATCCTGCTATCTGGAACCAAGGATTTGTGACTGCTGAGGGGCATATCTTTTTAATGGTCACACTGGAAAAGGGCAGCCTAAACAAAGACCATCGATATGAGGATCTTTTTCAATCTCCTAGTCATTTTCAATGGCAAAGCCAAAATCGGACAACACAAAAAAGTAAACATGGAAATCTGA
>DOCI01000220.1:22092-30498 GCA_003503535.1 Planctomycetaceae bacterium | reverse complement strand
TGGTGATCAAATCAGTCAACCATGCCGCGGCGTTTGAGTTCGGCGACAACAGTACTGACAATCCGAGTCACTTCATCCGCATTTCCTGCTGAGTTGCCATCGATCGGGCAGCCGCCGATTGGTTCATCGCTGTAGCCATGCGTGGAAAGCATACATTGCAGTTCTTTGCTTAGTGTTTGCAGATCCGTTTTCTGTTCTGAAGACATCGGCTGACGTCCGCAGCCCATTTTGAAACCACGTAGTTCAACAGCTGATCGGAAACCTTCCGGGAATTCCGCCGAATAAAGCATGACATCAAAGAGTTTGACGAGATCGTACTGCAGCTGCCGGGCTTTTTCGATTTGATGAGAGGTTGTCAATTCATACAAAGATCGCATCAATTCCGGAACGACGCCAGAGGTCGCATTCGTGCCGCCGTCGCAACCGCTGAGCAGCATCGGCATTAAAGCGGCATCCCAGCCAGTCAGAAAACTGAACTCGGGACGATTCGGACGAACTGCCTGAATCATGCGAATCATGTGTGGCAAGTCACCCGAGGAATCTTTGATCGCCACGATTTTTTCGCACTCTTCGCTCAATCGCTGAACCGTTGGAACATCGATCGGGCTGGCGAACATCGGAATGTTGTAAAGCGTGACATCAATTGGTGTATTGTCTCCGATTTCCTTGAAGTACGCGTAAACGGAAGCCGGGCTCAGTTTGTAGTAGAAGGGAGCAACAATCGCGACCGCTCGCACACCGACTTCGTGATAATACTCGCAAGCACGAATTGTCTCTTTGACATTCGCCTCAGCTGCTCCTGCCAGAATCGGCACTCGACCGGCGGTCTGGTCAGCAATGATTTTGACAATCCGCCGACGTTCTTCCGGAGTGAATCGCGTGAATTCGCCCGTCGAGCCGTTCGGGTAGAGACCGTGAACCCCTTTTTCGATCAGCCAGTCGACATAACGACGCAGTTCGGCTTCGTTAATCTCTCCATGCTGAGTCATCGGAACGAGATTGGGAGTAAAAATTCCTTTGAGACGCTCGGCCATTGAAACAGTCGCTTTCACGGTTAATATGTACAGTTAGATGCTTCGGTTTTACTTCGATTCAGACCAAATATAGTTCAATAGTCTGCAAGAATAGCTCAAAAATCTGGAATTGTTGAGCGATAGCAAGGCTAACCCGGGAAGTTCCTTCGGGATATGATGCCTTGGAGTCCGACGGATTTGCAGGGAAAATCATGAAATTCCGCTGAAATTCCGGGTTTCACGGACAATGTTTTGTGGAATGGATTGTTTGCGCTCACCTCTGTCGGTTAAAGTTCGCTGATCATGCATTATTTCCAATCGCGCACCAGCTTGCGTGATGCCCTTATTTTTCACCCCCGGCAGTTCAAGTTCATGATCATCGTATTAAAACCAAACTCTACAGACGAACAGATTCAACACATCCTCGAAAAAATCGAGGAGATGGGCTTTGCTCACGATTTAAGTAAAGGCGAAAAGCGAACCGTCATCGGCGTGATCGGTGAAGAGGACCTGCTTCGCGAAGCACCATTGCGTGCTCTTCCCGGCGTCGAAGATGTCCATGCGGTTCTCAAGCCTTATAAAATGGCAAGCCGGGAATATCAGGAAGAGGATTCCATTATCGACCTCGGCTACGGCGTGAAAGTCGGTGGCGGTCATTTAATGATGATTGCCGGTCCTTGTGCAATCGAGGGTAGAGAAATCCTCTCTGAAATCGCCCACGCCATCAAAGCCAGCGGTGCAAACGTATTGCGAGGTGGAGCATTCAAGCCACGCACCAGTCCCTACAGTTTCCAGGGAATGGGCGAAGAAGGCCTGAAAATTCTGCAGGATGTCGGACACGAACTGCAGATGCCTGTAGTGACCGAAGTGATGGATCCCCGACAGGTCGAGCTGATCGATCAATACACCGATATCTTCCAGATCGGTGCCCGTAACATGCAGAACTTTAATTTGCTCAAAGAAGTCGGTTCGACAAACCGTCCGGTTTTACTCAAACGCGGAATGAGTGCGACGGTTGTCGACCTGCTCATGTCTGCCGAATACATTATGGCCAACGGAAACAAGCAGGTTATTCTGTGTGAGCGTGGAATTCGCAGTTTCGATTCCTCGACGCGGAACCTGCTTGACTTGGCTGTTGTACCGAACGTGAAAGGTCTGACACACCTGCCGATTATTGTCGATCCTTCTCACGCGACTGGACGACCGGATCTCATTCCTGCAATGTCTCTGGCATCCATTGCTGCCGGAGCGGACGGTGTGCATATTGAAGTGCATTGCAATCCGGAACTTGCAAAAAGTGATGGACCGCAGGCTTTGTTGCCGCATCAGTTCGATGAAGTGATGAAGAAAATGCGCAGCATGGCCGAACTGATGGGCAAAACCATCGGTGATCCCGTCGCTACTGCATAAACGCATACAAATTACAAACTTAGGCGAGCCGAGCCAGTTATGGCTCGGGTTTTCTCACGATCATTGTGCTCACTTATTGAATTAAAATCGATGATGACTCGAACCCACCCGTCGCATCACTGCGACGGCTCGCCTACCGTTTTTTCATAACAACGATAACATAAAAAGGAAATTCCCATGCGACGTCCGATGATTGCCGGTAACTGGAAAATGAACACCGATCTTGCCAGTGGAACTGAACTGGCCAAGGGTTTGGCGAGTCATGTCGCAGGCAAAGACTCCTCTGTCGATGTGCTGGTCTGCCCTCCATATCCTTATCTTCAGGCCATCAAAGAAGCAGTGGGTGATTCCGGAATTTCTGTCGGAGCTCAGAACTGCTACTTTGAAGAATCGGGAGCATTCACCGGCGAAGTCTCTGTCGACATGCTGCAGGACATTGGTTGCGACTGGGTGATTCTCGGTCACAGCGAGCGCCGTCATGTGCTTGGCGAATGCGATGGGACGATTAACAAAAAAAACAAAGCAGCAATTGCGAAAGGCCTGGGTGTCGTCCTGTGTGTTGGTGAACTTCTCGAAGAACGCGAAGCCGACAAGACAGGTGAAGTGCTTGATACACAAATGAAGGGTGGTCTGGCCGATGTTTCGGAAGCCGATCTCAGTAAGATCATCATCGCTTACGAACCGGTCTGGGCGATTGGCACCGGAAAAACGGCTTCTCCGGAACAGGCTGACGAAGCCCACGCTCATCTGCGAAAATGGCTGAGCAGCAATTACAGTGAAGCCGCAGCTGAGGCGATGCGAATCCTGTATGGTGGGAGCGTCAAACCGAGCAATGCTGAAGAACTGCTGGGCCAGCCCAATGTCGATGGAGCCCTGGTTGGCGGAGCCAGCCTCACGGTCGAGAACTTCGGACCAATTATCGATGCCGGTCGAACGAAATAATTCGCGTCACCTGCAGAACGCTCAATAATGCCCAGAATAACCCTGGGCATTTTTTATTGGTTGAGTTAAGACACGAGGGTGGGGCTGGGATCGTAACGCAGCGAAGCCCCTAACTGGAAATGTACTCTAGGCATAGTCAAAAATCATCTGCAGCGTTCAGCAGGAGCAAACACATCGTTTTTAGGACATTTGATGTCCATGCGACTGCAGTTACCATTTGAAAATGGTCTAATCAAGAATCATCATGAAACAGGTCGTATAGAGTCAGGAGATAATTCCAGATTTGCGGGATGAGTTACCAGATTTATTGGCACAGAGAGGATAGAGGACTCAGAGTTTTTATTGGAGGAGTTTCATGAATATTCTCTGAGAACTCTGTGCTGCTAACGATTCAAAGTTGTGTGGCTTACGCAGGTTTTGAAAACCACCATTTGGATTCCGGCGAGTTGCCAAGAGCAACCTGATCAACTCAATTTCCATACCTGTCGATCTCTTGTTACGCTTGCCGTCTTGGCGATTGATTAGTCATTGATTTAAACAAGTTGAGGCGAGATACTCACTGGGTTCATCAGTGGCTCTTTACTGACAGTGTGAACGACAGTCTTACTCATGGATAGGCTTACTAAGAGTGATCTCAATATTCGTTGAGTACTCCTGCCAGATTTCCTGCAGATCCTGATCTGAAATCTGGCCATCAAACGTGATCACCAGATAGTTCAAGAGCAAAGTCTGTCCTTGTTTCAAAACAAATTTTTCATCAACGACAGGACAAAAACAAAAGTACGGTTTATTGGGATGCAGACGGACTTTCTGGGGAGAACGAAAATTCTGAGGATGACTCATGATCACCAGGCCACTGCGGGGCATGGAATGATCTGCATCACCTTCGTTACTCTCAACCGGTCCTGAAATGACGACCCATCGAGCCGATTTATGATTGCCGTTTTCACGGGAATCCTCGTGATCGGTTCTCATTTCGCAGCCAGATTGCTGAAAAGTCCCGAGCCACTCTGAACGTCCCCGAAACGCAAAACCACCATAGTGGTACTGATTTATTGTGACGTCGCCACCCGAATCATTGGATTGCTCGCTTTTCAGTTGCCAAATGTTGTATCGCTCATGGGGATGCATCCGTATCTTCCACAATTCTTTCAGAATCGTTCTTGGCCCCTTTTCAGGGTCCATGATGTGAATTAACTCCGTGTCGAATCCAGCAGTCTGTGAACCGGCAAATCGATTTTGCAGTCGATGATGCAGAACAGTTCCCTCTCCTTTGGCTTGATTCCAGAAATCAACTTCCTTTGTGCCAATAGTTGTTTTGACCCATGCGTGAAAAATACCGTGCTGATGGTAATGGTCCGCAGGAAAATCATCCGTAAGTACATGACCGGCTGGTGAGTACACCGGATGCAGGTAGCCACTTTTCCGATACAGGGGATTGGCTCCAGTAGGAGGCTCATCGGTCGTAATGTTGTAAGTCAAAACTGGGCGTTTGTCATACCGAAATTCCAGATTTCCATCCTTCACTCTATTTTGAAATTCGCTTTCTGGAGATGGACTTTTGCGGACGATCTCAAACCGTTTCTCTTTTCTGGTAGTCCAGGGATTAGAAAGTGAGACATACAGTTCCTGATTGACGATTTGAGTGGAGAGCCTGAGGCCAGAATCGAGATCTCGCAGTTCATATTCCCCATCTGGCAGGTCGAGTTTCATCTCTGGAGTCATCAGCAGATGACCGGCACGAGCTTTTGCAGAGTGAATCGTCACTAGCCCGAGAGAATCCTCCGCTTGAACAGATGAAGTGATCAGGAATGTCAGCAAAAGAAACCGAGATAGTAAAGTCATGATAATTTCTCCGCGTTCTGTAGATTTGATGACAGCCAGAATAAATTGAGACACCAATGTTCGAAATGTATCAGTTTAGTAGAGTCCGCTGTGTTACCGCTAAAGGTCGCATGACGGGAGCCACTGCTGGCTTGCCCAGCAGTGTTTATTCGACTTTGAATTAAAATCAGGCGACATTGATAGTTCGTCAGAACCCAATAAATTGCACCATCAGCATGTGTAAGATTTGCATCTTTATAAGCGTTTCCGGTCCTGATTTCGCCTTAGGAGAGATCACCTTGACTGGTCAGGTGAAATCAGCTTAGAGTTTGAATCCCATCACAGCAATTCCTCTACGGAATTCCTACCTGAGAATCCTCTTCTCACTACTTTAGTCAGGTTCATCGTATGCGCCTTTTCCAGCTCGCCTCTCGGCAGATGGTCACGGTTAGTCCTGGTCATTCTCGAACAAAGTCCGTCCAGGGCATTGTGTCCTCGTTCATGATTTTCGCTCTTGCGCTCAGCAGTGGCTGTGCAAATATGACTGAAAAGAGAACGATCAGCGCTTTTCAAAAAGGTCTTGAAGAGGGCGATGTTGCAGCCCTGCGCGAAAAGGCAAGTGACAATTTTGAGCAGCACGCTTTACGACATCCCAAATCGAATGATTCTCTGGAACAACTCAAACTCCCGGATGGTGAATTTGAAATCCTGAACGTGGAGGATGTTTCCAAAACTGATAAGAAAGTTACGATCGGCTTTGGAGAAGATAACCGCCGTAAGATTCAATATCGACTTGTTAAAAATGAAGTGACTCAAAAATGGGAAGTCGATGATATCTATCTGCGTCAGAGATCCGGTGAAAAAACAATTACGATGCCAGTTACAGAACAGATGAATGTTCTGCTCTCTTCGCGAGAATTCTATGAGTCGTGGCAAGGTAGCAATCGCGAACAGGCGCTCTCCTATTGCGATGACGACCTGGCGGCTGCGCTTTCGAAGTTGCCGCCAAGTGTTCTGGCCAGTCAGGTTTCTCGAATTGTTGGCAAAAGCGACAATTCGACGAAATATCGACCTGAAGTGCATATCAGTGGAGATCGTGCCTTCGTGAAATTGAATCGGCCTCACGGCAAGATGGAAATTTCGCTTATCAAAACGAATGACAAATGGCTGGTAAATGATTTGGGTTTAGACTCACGGGATTCTGAATACAATATCGTCTCGCTATTTAAAACCGCAACGATTGCGAATCAAGCGATCGTCTTTCTGGATGCCTGGAACGCGAATGACAAAGCAACCGTTAAAGAAGTGACTGACAAACGCTTCTACGATGCTGGTCTGGAAACTGCCGAATTCCAGGATATGGCCATGCCGAGTTCGATTGATATCGATTCATTCGTCGAAGTGAAACTGCTTGAAGAGCGAGCTGATGTGGTTCTGAACGGTCCTGATCGAACGATTCGGATGACATTGAAAAATCTGGAAGATGCCGACAATGAGTTTCGTGTCGCGGAGGTCATTTTATACGATATAAAACAAGACCAGACACTTTCATTGACGTCTGCACTTTCTGCACGACCAGTCGCGATGCATTTTATTCAATCGTTGCAGGAACGCGACAAGAAGATGCTGCAGTTCGGCTCGACTCGTGATCTGCACGAAAAAACCTGGAATCGTGCTTCCACTCAAACACTCTCGATCGTGCCGATGCCGTTTGTCGATCTGGCCAATGCGAAAGTCGAAGAAACCCAGTTTCTGGGGAATGTCACACACATTCATATGAAATCTGACACAGACAAATTTACGGTTGTCTTGCACGATATTAACGGGAACGTTCTCGTTGATGACTTACTGGTTCAAAGTCAAGAACCGGGTGATGCGTCGAGCAAATCTATGAAAGATCATCTTGGACCCATTATTCCCGTGTACGAACTGGCGGCGAATATTCACCACAATCAAACTAATTCGACGCTGCGACTTGTGACAGACGATTTTTATGATCGCGTCTTTTCTCTCTCCAAAACAATGCCACCCAGTGCGTACGAATTCCTGAACTTCGTTACGCAGGGGAAACCAAAAATTGAAAAAGTGGACGCGGAAGCCGCCAATAATTTGAAGGCCTTGCCGACAGGGCAATCGATTGTTGCACGGCACGTCACCGCTGAAAATGAAACGATTGTCATGTTTGAAACTCCAACGGCTACGATGCGAGTATCATTGCATATTGAACAGGGATTGCTGCGGGTCGATGATGCGATTGTCTCAGAAAGAAATTCTGAAATTGCCAAGCGATTGAAGCAGTCGATGCGAATGGATCTGGCCTCAGCCAGAACACAAAATATGATCCAAACAGTGAGCGGTGAAATTCGAACATTGCCGGTTGAGAAGCCACAGATGCAGAAACTTCAAGCAAACGAACCACCACTCAAGCATTTAACTCCGACTCAATCCCCGGCACAGCAGGATCAGAATATTGTCACTGCATACTATGAAGAATCAAATGTATCGCAGCCTTCAGCAGTGAAAACAACAAGTGCCCAGATGCCACAGGAAATGAATCGCATCTGTCAGGATTGTCAACCAGTTCCTTCAGAAGACCTGGCCAGTCCTCTGACTCCACATCCAGAACATCTTTTGCTGCAACCGATTCCTACAGAATAGTAGCGTAGGTTGGGTGAGCGAAGCGTAACCCAACTTGTGGGGTGAAATTGTTTTTGCATTCCTACTCTGAAAACTCACCAGGCATGTGACCGACGTCGACAATGCTGCAGGCTTGAATCACATTGATTCCCATCGTACGTGCCTGTTCCATTAGCTCCGGATTTTCGCTACCGGGATTGAACCAAACTTCCTTCGCATTGGCAGCTTGAATTTCAGGCAGTAACTTCAATCCAATTGCCGGCGGGAGGTAAACACTGATGCGATCCAGTTGTTCGGCAGGCACTTCTGAGAGCGATGCATAACTCGTCAGACCTTCGATCTGGTCGGCTTTCGGATTGATCGGAAAAACTTCGTACCCCTCGGACAAATGCGCTCTGACAGATTTGTTTCCGTATTTGCTTCTGTTCTGACTGGCTCCGAGAATTGCCACGGTCTGTCTTTTTTTCATTTTCTGCTTCTTCCTCATCTGACGATATCGTCTGTTACGCTTGATCGTTTACAGTCAGACAGGATATCGTTTGTTAGCGAATGGATCGAGGTTCCAATGAAAGAATCCAAG
>DOCI01000220.1:21630-21999 GCA_003503535.1 Planctomycetaceae bacterium | reverse complement strand
CAATGAAAGAATCCAAGGTGAGGATTGACTGTGAGCCGAATTCGATACAATCGCTTTCAAGAATGGATGGAGTTTGACTATGGAAATCCACGTGCAGCATTCCAACGAAGCTGAAACTTCGCGCGCCGTGGAAGAACTCGTTACACAATTGAAAATCAAACTGAACGGACAAAAGCCACGTTTTGGTTTTCTATTCGTCACACATCATCACGAGGAACATTTCTCAACGCTCTCCGGATCGCTCCAGGAGAAACTCGGCTGCCAGGATTTTCTGGGATGCACCACAGAAGCCATTATTGCTGAGAATCAAGAGCATGAGAATTTACCCGGGATCGCCGTCTGGTTGATGAGCGATACGGATGCCGAAAT
>DOCI01000220.1:6644-21505 GCA_003503535.1 Planctomycetaceae bacterium | reverse complement strand
ATGAGCGATACGGATGCCGAAATCCAGGGATTTCACCTGCAATTCGAACGTGACCAGAATCATGAACGAATCGAGTGTTATGGGCATCCACTGGTGAATTCTTTATCGGAACGCCCGCACGGGGCGGTCTTCCTGTTTTGTGAGCCCTATTCCTCATCTCCACATGTTGCCTTATCCCAATTGACGGATGGCCTGAGTGGCATCCCCATTTTCGGAGGCGTTGCCAGTGGTGGGGTAGGGCCGGGCGAAAGTTGTCTATTCCTGAATGGCGAGAAAATCGATCACGGAGCCGTCGGAATTGTCTATCGCGGAGACCATCGTATTCGGCCGATTGTTTCTCAGGGTTGTCGTCCGATCGGGCATACGTTTGTCGTCACCAAATCGGAAAAGAATATCGTCTACGAACTTGGTGGTCGGCCCGCAATGGCTCAGTTCCGGGAAATGTTCGAAGATCTGACCGAGGTGGATCAGGAACTGGTCCGACAAGGTCCGTTCTTTGGGATTGTGACGAATGAATACAAAAGTGAATTTCAGCGAGGCGATTTCCTGGTCTCTGGAGTTCTCGGAAGTGATCCGGAATCTGGAGCGATTGCAGTCAGTCAACCGGTGCGTGTGGGGAGAACCGTTCAATTTCATGTCCGCGATGCCATCACTGCTGACGAAGATTTGCGTTTGATGATCGAACAGGACCGGAAACTCAATACCCAAAAAGTGAAGGGAGCCTTACTCTTCGACTGTAACGGTCGCGGTGAAGGTCTGTTTGGGCATTCGCACCATGACGTCAGCGCCATACAGAAGGCTTACGGCCCTACTCCTTTAGCGGGCTGCTACGCCCAGGGAGAAATTGGCCCTTTGGGAGAGAACAGTCACATGCACGGATTCACCGCCAGTATCGCGCTGTTCGAGCAATAAGTAGACGTCGCTCGGCCAATGCATGATGAAATCATCATTTCTATCATGTCTGGTAAATCTGCGTTTACTAATTAACCCGACTAATGGATCGTTCCAATTAAAGCTTCCGGTTGTGTGTCACTGGCTTTGCCAGCGTTAGTCGAGATTAACACTAAAGTTACGATGCACTGGCAGAGCCAGTGGCACCCTGATATTAATTCTAACAGGGCAATAACATGACCTGATCAAGACTTTTCAACAGCCAGAAAGTGATCTTCCAGATTCACTTGGGTCACATAAGGGGCCCGCATCAGGACGGCATCGCGAGTCATCATCTGGGCCAGCCAGCGACGGTGGGCGGTCCATTTCGATAACGTACGTAAACCGTAGCCATACCAGTTTGGTTGATTCAATTGAGCCTGAACGTTCTCGGAAATTCGAGTGAGAGTCGCGGGTAAGATATTCGGTTCTGGTCCCAGATGGATTAACGAATCGATACCCATTTCCAGAATAGCGTGGACACATTTCCAGAGTTGCTGGGGATGATCGACCCAGTCAGTGATAAGTTGTCGGGAATTGTGGCCATTGTAAGCAATATCGCCAGTAACACAGGAAAGAATCGGGTAATCTGGCAATTCCGTGCAGCAGGCAGAAGTTTGTAGCATCACCGCTGCCCGATCACGCAAATGTTTTTGCAGCACGATAGGCGTATGCAAAGGTGGCCAGTGATTGGGGTTTTTCCTGAGATGGGTCGTTTTAGGAAAATCAGCCTGCATAGTTTCCTTAAAACGATCGACCGTATTCCCTTCTCCCATTAATAACACAGTATTGGGGGCCAGATATGTCGAAATCGCCAGGACACCATTCCCTTGGCAGGTGATGACTTCACATTGTTGACGAATCAATTCCAGATCGAGTTCCGGGCCACGCGAAAACAGGACCCCCATCGTCACATTCGGTGCCAGTTCCGCAGCATCTCGCGAGAGTTCCAGAACAGGTCCCATGGCATGCTCGTAGTCGAACAAACCGCTGACAATGGTCGCGGTGATTTCTCCGAGGCTGTATCCCGTTAAAACACGAATCTGTTTTCTGCGATCTCCCAGAACTTCCAGCATCGCATCCCAGTGAGCTAATTCGACCGCGACAATCATTGCCAAATCTTGTGAATAGGTCGATAAATCGGAAGGACGGTTCAACTCCAGATCTTTTTGCAATGTGGTTTTGATACCCAGTGCGTCTGCACACAGAATATCGGCTTGCTGGAGACGATCGTGCAGGAGAGGTCCGAGCAGAGAATGTTTTAACAGAGCCGCAGTTTGACCGGCGTTAGTGATGTTGTATCCGCGAAATGAGACCGCGATACGACTGGCTTGAGTAATCTCTGGAAAGTAATCCGGGAGCGCCATGGACGTTACGTCCTTCAGAAAAATCAAGAGCTGACAACATTGCAATACCAGCACGAAACACAAGCGGGTGCAACGTCATGAATCAACTCACTCACTCACTTTTGCTTCGTGCTTTTAGAATATGGTACTTGATCGGCAGGCATAAAAAAATCGATCGAGATAGGATCCATCCTTCTCGATCGAGCACGTGCAGGAATGATCAACGATCAAACCTGCCCTCAAGGGCAAGATTCCTTTCCGGCCCTGTTCCTCGTCGCCCGGTAAGGCAGCGGGAAATATACCGAACGAGCTAAATCGCTCGAACTGAGGTGTTTATTGCTTTTCAAGTGCCTGCATTGCTGCAGTTGTGAGTGAGTCGAATTCATCTGCATGGCTGGCCAGGAGGGCTTCCCAACGGGTTGTTTCCCAAATTTCCGCATGATCCCGCACTCCCACCAGTGTTGTCTGGCTTTCCAAACCAGCGAATGCAACAAGCCGGGCAGGTAAGCGAATACGTCCCTGCTTGTCGGGTTCGAGGCACTCGGCCTGGGAATAAAACATCCGCAGGTAATTGCGAACATCAGATTGAGCTGAGGAAAGTTTTGTGAGACGGTCTGCCAGTTCCTGGAAGGATTTTGCGGAATACAACGCAATACATCGATCGTTTCCGGGAGCGGCATAGAGGGTCGTTTCGGTGTCTGAAAGAATTTGATCTCGGACAGGTTTGGGTAGCGCAAGTCGATGCTTGTCATCGAGCGACCGCTCGAAAGTTCCAGTTAATGGCATCTCCCCACTTCTCCCCACTATTCACCAATTGGCACCAATTTACCCTCCGATTCTCCATCGTCAAGATAGGCCTTGCGGGATTGCGAAAACTGGTCGCTGGAAATCGCCTTAGATTCTTATCCTGCATGTAGTTACGAATTTTTCATTTTCAAAATTAACAAACGCCATTTAGGTGTTCGGGTGAACATTTGCTGGGTCGGGTGTTCCCCAACATGGGCTTCCCACATTTCCCCACTGTTGTGAAAGATTTTTGGGGCTTCACCCTTGTATTCAGGGAGGAAATGAACAATTGAAATGATCCGATCAGATTTCGCGTCTGAGCGTGGGGACTTGTGGGGGGGATCGCGTTATGGAGTGATCAGCTGGGTGGATGGAATTGAAATTCAATCGAAGTCCTGAGAATTGTCTGGGGTGTTGGTGCTGTTGTCACAATTTCATTCGGATTGCAGCTTCCCTTTCCAGACGGCGTGACTTTCCGTTGTGATCAGTTATTATTCCAGATACACGTCTCAACTGATTACCGTCCACCTGATGATCTCGAAGGATTCGCAATGAGGTATCTGCTGACCGTTTCGCTGTTTCTTGGTTGCACTCTGCTCCAATCACTTTTCACACACTCTGCGATGGCTGCTGACTTGAATTATCCTAAGACGAAAAAAGTCGATCAAACCGACATTTATCATGGCAAAGAAGTAGCCGACCCATATCGCTGGCTCGAAGATGACGTTCGCGAGTCTGACGAAGTCAAAGCCTGGGTCGAAGCAGAAAATAAAGTGACTGATGCGTATCTGGCTCAGATTCCTGCTCGTGAAAAAATCGAGAAGGAAATGCTCAAACTCTGGGACTATGCAAAATACTCGGCTCCCAGCAAACATGGTGGGCGGTACTACTTCCAGAAGAATGACGGACTGCAAAACCAGGCTGTTCTGTACATGATGGAAAGCCTGGAGGACGAACCCGAACTCTTGATCGACCCGAACACCTGGTCCGCAGATGGCACTGTCGCTCTGGATGGAATGGCATTCAGCGATGATGGAAAATATCTCGCTTACGGCATTCAGGAAGCTGGTTCCGACTGGCGAACCTGGAGGATTATGGACATTGCCACTAAGGAGCTGTTATCGGAAAAGCTGGAATGGCTCAAGTTTACTTCAGCCGTTTGGACTCCAGACAGTAAAGGCTTCTTCTATGGACGATTTGCCGAACCGAAAGAAGGGGAAGCGTTTCAGAGTTTGAATCTTAATCACAAGCTTTACTATCATCGGGTCGGAACTCCTCAAAGTGAGGATGTACTCGTTTACGAACGTCCCGATCAACCGGAATGGGGCTTTGGACCAACGGTTACCGACGATGGACGATATCTGATCATTACTGTCTGGAAGGGAACTGCCGATAAATATCGCGTCTTCGTTAAAGATTTGACGGAACCTTACGGCATTCCTGTTCCACTGATCGACCATTTTGAAAACGAGTATACCTTCCTTGGAAATGATGGAGCTCGATTCTACTTCAAAACAGATTTGGATGCTCCGAATAAGCGAATTATCGCGATTGACCTTCGCAATCCGTCTCCGGAAAACTACGAAGAAATTCTTCCAGAAGGCTCAGAGCCGATTGAGTCAATCAGCGTTGTCGCGAATCTCTTTGTGGTCAGTTCACTCAAAGATGTCAAAACAGAAGTCAAAATGTATGGCCTGGATGGCAAGTTTATCCGGGAAGTGAAATTTCCAGGAATCGGATCGGCATCAGGCTTCGATGGGGAACGCGATGAAATCGAAACCTTCTACTCATTCGCCAGCTTTACCACGCCTCCAAGCATTTATCATTACAACATGATTAGCGGCGAGAGCAAACTTTTCCGGCGATCGGAAATCGACTTTGATGAAAGTGAATACGAACTTAAGCAGGTCTTTTATAAAAGTAAAGATGGCACGAAAGTTCCCCTCTTTATCGCTTACAAAAAAGGTTTAAAACTTGATGGCAACAACCCGACGCTACTTTACGCATATGGTGGATTTAATATCTCTCTGACGCCCTACTTCTCAATCAGTCGTGCTCAGTGGTTGAAAATGGGAGGTGTCTATTGCGTGGCCAACCTGCGTGGTGGTGGCGAATATGGCGAAGATTGGCATCAGGGGGGCATGCTACATAATAAGCAGAATGTCTTCGATGACTTCATCGGGGCAGCCGAGTGGTTGATCGATAATAAGTACACGAGCCGCGAAAAACTGGCGATTCAGGGTGGCAGCAATGGCGGTTTACTGGTCGGAGCCTGTATGACCCAGCGGCCAGATCTGTATAAAGCCTGTCTGCCTGCGGTGGGTGTGATGGATATGTTGCGTTTCCAGAAATTCACAGCCGGTCGCTACTGGGTCGATGAATATGGCTCCTCTGATGATCCTGAACAGTTTGAAACGCTCCTCAACTATTCGCCATATCATCAATTGAAACCGGGCACTAAGTATCCCGCGACGATGGTCACGACAGCCGACACCGACGACCGGGTCGTCCCCGGTCACAGTTTCAAATTTGCTGCTCGCCTGCAGGAATGCAATGCGAGTGACGAACCCGTATTAATCCGTATCGAAACCAAAGCCGGTCACGGCTCTGGCAAGCCAACTTCAAAAATCATTGAAGAATTAGCCGACGTCTACGCGTTTCTGGTCAAAGAGCTCGGAATGAAGTACAAATAAGCTAGTGCCCTGTTCCAATTTAACATTAGGGTGGCAGTGGCTTTGCCAGTGTATGGTAACTTCAGCTTTAGCCTCAACTTGTACACAGCCCGAAGTTTTAAGCGGAACAGTCCACTGGAAATACAAGCACGAAGCACAAGCGAGTGTACTGAAAACTCAATCTTTGTGACGCACTGGCTTGCGCTTCGTGCTTGTCATTGGGATTATGCATACCCAAACTTGAATTATGTTGTTTGAAGTCTCATAAACGTTTTGAGCATGGTCTTTTCACCAAAACATTAATCGGATGCCGTTCCCTCGCTAACGCTTTGGGTTAAGAGTATTCGTGTCAAATGCTGAAAAGCAGTTTTAATTACAAATTTAGCCAGGCAGGAGCCTGGTCATTAATTTTCATGGATGATCATCGTAACTCGCCAATAACTTTTTCTTTGGTGTCAGATTAGCGGAATTCATGGAATACAACTTCGCTCCGATTTTTCAAGCTTCTGCGACCGCGATCTATTTCGCACTCGCGGCGACGGCTGTGTTTGGAGTTTTTCAGGTCATTCTGCTGGCTCGTAAAATCTCTGAAAAGCGGATGTCAGCCGCTGCGACCGATCAGTTTCGGGAGCAGGTCCAGGCAATGATTATGAAGCAGGACTGGCAGGGAATTGCTCAGTTATGCGATTCTCCAGACTACTGGTCGCGTGCGGTTCCTCAAATGGTCTTGATTGCGATCGAGCAGATTGACCGCCCACCTGCAAAACTTCGCCAAATTCTGGCAGGACGTTTTGAACGGGATGTCATGGCTGATCTCGAATACGGTTCGTCGTGGATCAATACCATTGTGAAATCGGCTCCCATGCTCGGTTTGCTGGGGACTGTCAGCGGGATGATTCAGGCGTTTGCGAAAATTGCAGATACACAGAAAACCGGAGGAGATCCTTCTGCACTGGCTGGAGAAATCAGTTTTGCCCTGTTCACAACGGCTCTCGGTTTAGCTGTGGCTATCCCTCTGGTGGTTGCGGGAGCATTTCTGCATATCCGTATGGGAAAACTGCAGGATCATGTGCAATCGGAATTAAGCTGGTTCCTGGATGAACTCGATGCCGTTCGTTCTCAGTAAAGTCTGGCTGCACTCATTTGATTTTCAAGAACTTAAGCCCGTTTTTTCGTAGTGGATTGCGAACCTATCAAGAAATCGAATAATGTAGTTAGTTCTGTGGTGTCTACATCACGCGAATCTCACTTCACACTTTCCGAGTGATTTCAGTTATTTTGATCTCACTCGCTGTTCCTCGATATGAGTTAAACAATGACACACTGTTGGCATTTTTGCACCAAGCTCAATGGAAGTATTTCCACCGCTATGAGTCACTCTGGTCGAATGATTTCCAGTAGACTTCCGGGAATTATCTTCCTGTTGACTCTGAATGTGATATTTATCAATTCGGCAACCGCTGGTGAGCCGTACCTGAAATTCCTGGAAGGTTTGAGGGAACGGCAATATTACGACACGGCCATGCAATACCTGCAAACTCTGGAGGAACGTCCAGATGTTCCTCAGGAGATTAAGCAGATATTACCTTATGAGCGTGCACTGACATTACTGGCAAGTTCCGGCTATGTGCAAAGTCCGGAAGCTCAAACCGAACAACTCGATCAGGCTCAGGCATTTCTGGAAAAATTCCTGAAAGATTCCCCCAAACATGAACTTGCCCCTCGGGCCAATACCGAACTTGCCAATATTATGCTGGGGAAAGCCCGCGTATTGATCTGGCAGTCCCATTCCCCATCGAATGTGGAAAACCGGGCTAAGTTTCAACAGGATGCCCGTGCCTTGATTGGAACGGCTCGTAAGATCTTCCAGAACGCCAACGATTCCTACAAAACACTCTGGGAAAGTTTCGGGGTGTTTATTCCCGAAGATGAAAAAGAAAAGCGGGCTCAAAGAGAAACGGTAGAAGGCTTGTTCATGCGGGCTCAGCTCGACCTCGCCTCCTGCACTTATGAAGAAGCTCAAACCTACGACAAAGGTTCTGATAAATATCTGGAGACGCTTCGTAAAGCTTCGCTTGAATTCGAAGACCTCCACACGAAGTATCGCAGTCAGTATGCCGGCTTATTCGCACGTACAATGCAGGGAAAGTGTTTCGAAGAACAGGACGATATCCGCAAGGCGATCGGGATTTACGATGAACTGCTCAGCCATCCGGGCAAGTCGGCTGGTTTGCAGCGACTGCAAGGTCAGGTGCGTCATTTCCGTCTGATCTGCCTGAATCATGAGACACGTAAGGATTATCAACTCGTTATTATGGAAGCCGACGAGTGGCTCAAAGCGAATCGCGCTTTCGCTCGCTCGACAACGGGACTGGGAATTCGCTGGGAAATGGCTCAGGCCCAGGAAAAACTGGCGATGGATCGCACGACAGTCGAATCCGACAGAACGCGACTTCTTCGACAAGCCCTCGAAAATGCCCGCGAAATCAATAAGTATGCCGGCCCTTATAAAGACGTTTCCAACAGCATGATCCAACGTGTGTTGGTCGCTTTGGATCGTGAGCCAGGAGACCCCAAGGATTTCGATTCTGCATTTGGGACCGCGAATAGCTTACTCGAACAAATCGGCAAACTTCGCGAACAACTCAAAGCTGCAGAAAAGACCGGCAACAAAGAAGAAATCGCCAATGTCGAAGGCGAATTGCAGGCCGTATTAAGCGAGACAGAACGTCTTTACAGACTCGCTCTGAATCTGGTAACTCCGGCAACCGACATTTCGCAAATCAATGCGACTCGGTATCGACTGGCCTACATGTTCTATCTGCAGCGAAAAAGTTTTGAAACGGCAGTGGTCGGAGATTACGTCGCATCACGAGCCATGAATTCCGATCCGACGATGGCTCTGGATGGTGCTTATCTGGCAATGGCTGGATTAATGCAAGCCGTGAATGATGCCCCCAAAGATCAGAAAAAAGATATCCTCAACATGATGGTGGATACCTGCGAACGGATCGCCACGAACTGGCCGAATTCTGACCGGGCGACCGATGCCCGTATGGAAATGGGGCGTATCTATCGCCTGTATGAAGAACCGCTCGAAGCCGCAAAATGGTACTCCGAAGTTCCTGATACTGTGCCGCAATATGCAACCGCTCAACTTGAAGCCGGTCAGGCGTACTGGAATGCCTATCTGAATGCGATCGTCAAAGAAAGCAGCGAAGCAACTCCACAGGAATTGAAGGAGTGGCAGAATCAAGCTGCCAAATACCTGGCCAGTGGAATCGAAGCACGTCAAAAAGGGCTCCCGGAAAATCGGGAATCTCCACCGGAATTAGTTCGTGCCAAGGTCTCACTCTCTCAAATTGAAATTATGCGAGGAAATGACGCAAAAGCGGTTGAGTATTTAACGGTCGAACCCCATTCGGTAGTTAAGGCAGTTGCCGTTGAGGAAGGGAAGCCCCGCCCGAAAGAAGAGTCCAACGTCAAAAGTACGAACTTTGCCAGCTTTGCCTATCAGCAACTGCTGCGGGCTTATATCGGAACAAAACAGCTTGACAAAGCCGAAGAAGCTCGAACTCAACTGGAGAAAGTCGCTGGTCAATCAGGTGGCGAAGCACTGACTGCAGTTTACGTGGAACTCGGTCGGGAATTACAGAATGAACTCGAACGTCTCAGAAAACAGGGCGATCAGCAACGACTGTCCGATGTCCGCAGTGGATTTGAGTCCTTCCTGACGACTCTTTTTAACCGGAAAAGCGGTCAGAATTACAGTTCTCTGATCTGGATTGCGGAAACATATTTCGGACTGGCCGAGGGGACTTCCGAGGAGCCTCAGAAAGCGAAGCAGTATTACAGTTCCGCTTCAAAGACCTATCAGGAAATTATTACTCGCGGAAAGAACGACACGAAATTTATTGATCCAGCACGCCTCATGGGGGTCCGCTTGCGCCTCGTGAATTGCCAGATTGAGGAAGGCGATTTTACTTCCGCAGAGGAAAATGTCAAAATTATCCTTGCAGATAATCCCAAAGCTCTCGATGCACAAATCGCAGCTGCGGATGTGTATCAGGCTTGGGGAAATGCGGATCGCGAACCTGAGAAATTTCTGATTGCTGTTCGCGGCAAGGAGGCAGACGGGGCTTCGATCTGGGGTTGGGGGAACATCGGAAAACGTCTGCTGATGATTATTGATGGGGGAGCTGCTCCGCCGGAATACATCGAGAGAAACCGGGAGGTTCAATACCATCTGGCTGAAAGCCGAGTGCAATATGCCGATTTTGCATCCGACCTGAAAGCTTCAGAAGAACAACTCATGCGTGCCAAAGCCGATATTGTTACCTTTGCCCGACTTAGCCCAGATCTTGTCGACACTCCCTGGTGGGACAAATTCGATGAACTCTATCGTAAGGTTCAAACAAACCTTGGCCAAGCAGCAGTTCCATTAGAGAAGCCAGATCCAGGCAGCCTGCTTGCAAAGGGAAACTCATCAGGAAGCAATTACGATTCTGGTGAGGCAAACGCAATTCCAGTCGTTGTCGATGAAGCTCCCCCTAAGCCACCCGAGCCAAAAAGCCAGCTGAGTAACTATATTCTGATGGGCGTGGTTGGTTTA
The DNA here is from genome assembly GCA_003503535.1 of Planctomycetaceae bacterium. Taxonomy (GTDB): domain Bacteria; phylum Planctomycetota; class Planctomycetia; order Planctomycetales; family Planctomycetaceae; genus Rubinisphaera. The sequence continues at coordinate 11,159 of DOCI01000220.1, read as the reverse complement.
TTTGGTCTCGGGATTATCGGTTACACGATGAAGTCGAGCAAAAAATCAACTCGTCGTTCGACTGCGGAAATGGTCGCAACCATGCCTAAAACGATTGAAGAACCACGTCGTAAAACCAAGCCTGCGGCACCTGCTTCGGCAGACCCGCCTCGAAAAAGCAAACCGACCGAACAACAACGACCAGTCGATCCTAAAGTTGCTGCTCAGAGGGCTGCCGCGAAAAAAGCGGCTGCTCAACAAAAAGCAGATCCCGCTGCCGGGAAAAAGCGGCCTGCTGGCGAACAACCTCGCAAGCGGAAGCTGACTCCCGAGGAAACCGCCAAACTGAAGGCTCGAAAAAGACCGCCGACCGCCGAATAAATTCTGAAATCAAATGCGATTCGTCGCATCATCATTCATTGTGAACACTGACTGGTGCCTTTGACTGCACCCCAATATATGACGGAGAATCTCGTGAGAGTTGATCGTTCAATTTTAATGTTATTGATGGCTTCACTGGCTGGCATCTGTCTGACAACAAATGCAATGGCGATAGATATTATCACCCGCAAAAGTCAGGAGAACCGAATTTCCGGAGAAGTCACCTCGATCTCCAAAACAGCAATCAAAGTGAAGCAGCAAACCGGGGCGGAAGTTGAAATTCCGGCTAACGATATCGAATTGATCGAATGGGATGCCGCTCCTGCTACGTTAAAGGCGGCAATCGGTCAGGAAGCCAACGGCAATTACGATGCTGCGATTTCCAGCCTTCAAACTGTTCTGGATGGTTTGCCAGTAACAGCGACAAATGTTCGTACCGATACGCAATTCTTCATTGCTCGTGCACTTGCTAAAGCGGCCCTGGCCGATTCTGCCCGGATGCCTGAAGCGGTCGCCCGAATGAAAGCATTTACTGACGGAAATATCACCAGTTTTCGCTATTACGAAGCGATCGATTATCTGGGACGACTTTATCTGGCTACCAACGATTATACACAGGCCGAAGCAGCGTTCACTTCATTGGAGAATTCACCTTTTGATGACTGGAAACTTTCTGCACAATCCTCAAAAGCCCGTGTCATGCTGGCTCAAAATCAGGTCGACCAGGCGTTATCGGCTTTCGATGCCGTTTTGAAAGCTCCCGCCAAAGACGAATCCTCCAAGCAGCGTCAGCTCGAAGCGAAACTTGGTAAGGCCAAATGCCTGAATATCAAAAATCAATATGATCAGGCACTTACATTACTTGCAGATGTTATTTCCAATGCTCAGGAATCCGATTCTCGTCTGCAGGGAGAAGCACAAGTCCTGAGAGGAACGGCTCTATTAGGACAAGGCAAAACTCAGGAAGCCATTCTGGCTTATCTGCTGGTTGATATTCTTTTTTCTGGTCAGCAGGACTATCACGCGGAAGCATTGTACAATCTGGCGAAACTCTGGCCAGCCGTTGGGCAACCCGGCCGTGCCGAAGAAGCCAGAGCAAGTTTAGAAACAAAATACCCTAACAGTCCCTGGACTAAGAAACTCTCCGGAGTTTAAAGTCAGCAATTTGGCTCAAACAGATAAGATTATCAGCTTGGCCAGTTGCTTCTGGATACCCGGTTCGTCATTATTGGAACTTAACATTTTTCATGTAAACAGAGTCTCTTTTCGATCTCTGTCGATTGAAAATCGCTAAAAAAAGCTATTGGTTTGGAGAACACCCTCGTGAAGTTGTCGCATTCAGATTCTGCATCACGCCCGCACATTGCCTTGTTATGTGTCTTGAGCCTTGTATTTTGTTTTGGACTGCAGGTGATGGGACCAGCCAGTCTCACTTCGACTGCCTACGCTCAGGGTGAAGAGGAACCAGCGGCTGAGCCAGCTGAAGAGCCTGCACCTGCGACCGATTCCGGTTCCAGTGATGCTCCCGAAGAAAAAAGCTTCCTCATTTGGATGATTGAAGCGTCTGGTATTTTCGGGGGAATTCTGTTGATCCTCTCCATCGTCATGATGGCATTGGTCATGACCAATGTGATGCAGGTTAAACGGGATGTCTTCGTGCCTCAGGATTTCGTCGATGAATTTCAGGGAAAACTGGATGCCAAAGATTACAAAGGGGCTTACGATCTTTCCAAAGCGGATGATTCACTGATTGCCCGTATTCTGGCCGTCGGCATGAGCCGTCTGGATCGTGGTTACGAAGCTGCCATAGAAGGGATGCAGGAACTCGGCGAAGAAGAAAACATGACTTACGAGCACAAGCTCAGCTATCTGGCATTGATCTCTTCCGTCGCTCCGATGATTGGGCTGATGGGTACGGTTTACGGGATGATTCTCTCCTTCCAGAAAATCGCTACCGCGACTGTCGCTCCCAAGCCAAGCGAACTGGCCGATGGTATTTCAACCGCTCTGTTTACAACACTCGAAGGACTGGCCGTCGCGATTCCTGCTATGGTTGCCTACAGCATTTTGCGAAACCGTGTCGCCCGTTACATGCTTGAAGTCGGGATGATCAGCGAAGGTCTGATGAGCCGTCTGCCAACCAGCAAACAGCCTACGCCTCCTGCGGCTTAATCAAAATCGGAACAATTCTCCTTCAAAATTTGACTTTCTGAGAAATGTCATGAGATATAAACAAACAGCTTCAACGGTCCTTGAACCGGACATGACACCGATGATCGATGTTGTGTTCCAGTTGATCGCCTTTTTCATGCTGGTGACAAATTTCGAGCAGACTCAGGCCGACGAACGTGTGAAACTCCCGAGTGATCAGTTGGCCCGACCTCCAGAAGCTGCCCGAGACAAAGTTCTGGTCGTTAATATTGGTTTCAATCGAAACAAGCTGGGCGAAAAAACTGATCCTGAGGCTTATATTTTTGAAGGGGATGAACTGATTCCCGTTCTCGATTATGGTCGTCGTCTCCTGGAAGAAAAACGGGTTGCCCAGGCCTTATACGGACCGGAGGGGAATCAGGAAATGACGATCGAAATTCGAGCGGATTCGGAAACTCCCACAGGTCTCATTCAGGAATTGATCAAACTGTCTCAGGAGAACGGATTTGAAAAATTCTCACTCCGTGCCAAACAACTCGTGAAATAACACTTTGCTAATTATTGCGATTATTCATCTCACTCAACTGAGTGTCAGGTTTGAACCATGAAGCTGCGAAATTCGAGAGTCTCGGCAACGAAAATTGAAGCTCAGATGGCGCCGATGATCGACGTCGTCTTTCAGTTGCTGATTTTCTTCATGTTGACATTGAAAATCATCCCACTGGAAGGCGACTTCAACATCAATATGCCGCTCGGACAACAGGCAACCGAATCTCCAGACGTTCCTATTCCACCGATTAAGGTTCGCCTGACTGCGAATGAGGATGGAACTTTAGCGGGCGTTTCCATGCGACAGGTTTCCCTCGGCAACGACAATCTGGCCTTCGACCGCTTAAATGCAGAAGTTGGAAATTTGGTTGGACGTCGGGATAATCCTTTTATGGACGATCTCGAAGTCGAAATCGATGCCGATTATAACCTGCACTATCGACATGTCATTTCCGCAGTTTCTGCCTGCACTGGCTATGTCAATCCGCAAAACGGGCAAGTTATTCGGTATGTCGAAAAAGTGAAATTTGCCCCCCCGCGCCGCCCCGGCACGTGAGATTGGACATCTTGGCAGGTCGCTTTTCAGACCATTGGTGTTACAATTCCCTCACGGGTTACTAATTACCAATTGCTACCATCGTCCTGTTTATGATTGTGGTCTACATGATCTTTGTTCTCGATAATTACGATTCTTTCACCTACAACCTCGTCCAGCGGTTGGGGGAAATCGATCCATCACTGGAAATCGTTGTGAAGAGAAACGATCAGACGAGCCTCGAAGAAATTGCGGAACTGAATCCCGAACGGATTATCATTTCGCCCGGCCCCTGCACACCCAAAGAAGCAGGGCTATCCTGCGAAATCATTCGTGAATTCGGCCCAAAATTGCCACTATTGGGTGTTTGCCTGGGGCATCAATCGATCGCTGATGTCTACGGAGCCAAAGTCGTGCGAGCAGATCGACTCATGCACGGCAAAGTCTCGCGCATCCGCCACGATGAACAGGGTGTTTTTGCCGGCATCGAAAACCCGAGTATCGCTACCCGCTATCACAGTTTGATTGTCCCTCAGGAATCACTCCCCGACTGTTTAATTCCCACCGCCTGGTCCGCTGACGAAGATTACCCGGCTGAACTGATGGGCCTGCGTCATCGCGACTTTCCGATTCACGGCGTCCAGTTCCATCCAGAAAGTTTTCTGACGGAAGCCGGCACCGTTCTGTTGAAAAACTTTCTTGATCTGGCTGCTTAGCCATCTGTCTGGTTTTTGCAGTTTCATCCACCTCTTCAGATCGTTTTCCACTGAGAATCCTCTAACCTCATTTGAAGTTGAGAGAACAGTATGAAGTATTCTCAAGCTAAGTATTTTTTGGCTCTGATCGCATTTGCCTTTTCACCCCCGGAAATTCATCTCTATGCTAAGGAACCTCTGCAGTATCAAGAGGATATTCGCCCG
>DOCI01000220.1:808-6534 GCA_003503535.1 Planctomycetaceae bacterium | reverse complement strand
CTGGTGACATATTGTGGTGATTGTCATTCTCCAGAAGACTCCGAACATGATGTCAAATTCCTGCAGGCAAAGAACGTAGCAGAGATGTCGCAGATGCGTTCGATCTGGAAAAGTGTAGCCGAGCAACTTCGTAACCGCACAATGCCGCCTCCGGATGAAACACAGCCGAGCGAAGCGGAGCGTCTTGGAGTTGCCGAATGGATCGATCAGACTTTGCAACAGACGGCTTGTGAACAGGGGCCGTTTGCGGGTTCGATTACGAGCAGACGTCTGAATCGAACCGAATATACGAATACCATTCGAGATTTACTTGGTGTTAGAACCGAAGCTGCTGTTCGATTTCCAGTCGATGGTTCCGGTGGTGAAGGGTTTGATAACAATGGAGAAACTCTGTTTTTACCACCAATCCTGATGGAACGATATCTTGAAGCCGCTGAGGAAATTCTTGACGTTGCTCTTCCTTCACAGTCGATCAAAATCACGATTCCAGCCAATCAACTCCTGCCGCCTGATAAAAATTCAGACTCTGCGACCAGAATACTCGAACCGAAGAAATCCTTACGATGGGTTCCGCGAATCTATTCTGCCGGACAGCATTTTGTCCGTGTTCGTGCTCAACCTGTCGACAAGTCCACGACTCTCACCTTTAAAGTCGATGGGATTGTTGTTGAACGATTTGCGATTGACGGCAAACCAAAGTCCGAAGGGGATTTTCCTGTCAATTACGACACCAGCATTCAACTTTCCCGGGGGTTTCATACCCTTGAAATTCGCTGCACGGGCGAAGAAAACGCATGCGTTTCATTCCTGCATTTCAAGCAGAATGAAAAGGAGCTGAATCAGGATCAGTTGCGAGTCTATGAAAAACTAACCGGCACATCTCCCGGAAAGATACCCGAGAATCCACGATCTGTTGCAATTCAGAAATTGAAGGCTTTCATTTCTCAAGCGTTTCGACGACCAGCTGACTCTACTGAAGTGGACAAGTTCATGTCCCTCTACGATCGCGCAGCCAAGCGAGATGATCCGCATGTTGAAGCGTTAAAACTGGCATTCAAAGGTGTGCTGGTTTCTTCACCGTTTTTGTTTCGGGTGGAATCGCTGCCAGAATCTCAGTCACTGGAACCGATTTCCGATTTTGAACTCGCTTCGCGTCTCTCCTATTTTTTGTGGGGATCGATGCCGGATGACGAACTATTTGAATTGTCAGCCGAGAGTCACCTGAATGAAGATACGATTCTCAAAGAGCAAGTCGATCGTATGCTCAACGATTCGCGAGCGGACTATTTCATTGATGAATTTGTTGGACAGTGGCTGGGAACTCGAGATATTGGAGGACGTGTTGCTCCAGACACCAGCAAGTTCAAAGGAGAGTTTACAACGGAATTATTACTTGGTTTTCGCGAAGAACCCAATCAGCTGTTTGCTTACCTTTTGCAGGAAAATCACAGTCTGATGGAACTGATCACTGCCGACTATGTGATCGTCAATAAGCGACTGCAAAAGCATTATGGCTTTGATGAGGAAGAAAAATCAGACAAGCAGGACTGGCCCTGGTCGCCCAATCCCCAGTTGAGTAAAGATGGCCCCTTCGTAAAAGTCGCTGTTACGAATGGGCAACGCGGAGGTGTCCTCGGCATGGGAGGCGTGCATCTGCTGACTTCTTATCCCAACCGAACCAGCCCCGTACTGCGTGGTGGCTGGATCCTGGAAACGTTGCTGGGAATTCGAGTCCCGAATCCTCCGCCCGACATTCCCGAACTCTCCAAAAGCAAAAAAGGAAAGATGACCATTCGCGAACAGTTGGCAATGCATCGCGATCATCCTTCCTGCTCGGCTTGCCACAATCTGATCGATCCTCCCGGCTTCGCACTCGACCATTACGATGTTCTCGGCCGCTGGCAGGAAGAACAAGAGGGTAAGCCGATTGATGCCACCGCGACTTTTCCATCCGGAGAAACTGTTGAGGGCCTGGATGGTTTGAAGGCAGTCATGGTACAGCGTAAACCCGATTTTTATCGTCAACTGACCCGCAAAATGCTCGGCTTCGCACTCGGCAGAAGCCTGGACGATCGGGACGACTGCGTCATCAATCAAATCACAGAGGACCTACTCAACAACGATGACTCTCTGCGGAGTTTAATCAAATCTGTCGTTTTAAGTACGCCATTTCGAAATCGGCAGTTGAGCCCAGATGAAGTCTCAAATGCGACCGAGTAAATCACACCCTGAACTACGGGGGATCATGCCCACTGCCTCCCCAGGGATGACAGCGGGCGATGCGTACAAGACCTTTATAGGCCCCCTGAAAAGCGCCATACTTTTCCACGGCCTGAATAAAATAATTACTGCAGGTTGGCTGAAATCGACACTGGCGTCCGATTAATGGGCTGAGTGTCCATTGATAACAGCGAACCATAAAAATCAATATTCGTGAGAGGAGCCACGAGATGGCCACGGAAATACTCAGCATCAGTCTACCTTCTTAATAGGAGCAGACTGCCGTCGTGCAATTTTTTTCGTGAGTCTGATCAATGAACTGCGGTAACCTTTCAACGTCGGCGTTTCAACCACTCTGGGGATGAGAACGAAATCAAACCCGAGGGGGATCTGTTTACGAGAGAGCCGAAAGGCTTCCCGCAAAAGTCGTTTCCTGCGATTTCGCTGAACGGCATTGCCATGCTTTTTGGAGACACTCAGCCCAATCCGTGAAATGCCAAGTTGATTCGGCATGCCGAAGATCAATAACACATCATCACCAGCCCGTTGTTTTTCGGCATACACACGATCAAAATCGCTTCCACTGCGGATGCGACATGCAGAAGGGAATGAGAATTCGGACTCCGGTTGAGATGATGCCATCAATCAGCCTCATCTTTCTGCGGTGGAATATCAGGCTCGTTTTCCGGGGTCTCTTTCTTCTGAAGATACCAGTATTCATTCTTCAACTTAGCCGAGGGTGAAGCCTTGCGAGCAATTCGTCTGGCATGGGAACCGAGATAGATGGCCATCAAGACCAGCAATCCTCCGAGGATGGCAATCCCGATTAACAGAATCCAGAAAACGGGTAGCATCTGTTTGCCTTTATCCCGCTTTTCGCGCTCTTCAGGACTCAACGCGATGGCCGCAGATGTTCCTGCTGGTGTAGCCTCGGATGTTGTGACTTCAGGAATTGATTGACTTGTCAACTCTGGAGACTGCGCAGAACATCTTCCGCTCAATCCGACCAGCGAAATCACCAGTAGGAGAAATGCAATAAAGAATACCCACTGGAGTTGACCAGAAATATCATTACGAGAAATCATACATCATTGGCCATAATCAGAGGAGGATTCAAAAGTGCCTTCATTTCCCGAACGGCTCGTTCCATCCCCACAAAAACCGCACGAGAAATAATACTGTGACCGATATTCAACTCGGAAACCCCAGGAATTTCAACGATTGGCTCAACATTCAAATAGGTCAAGCCATGTCCCATATGAAGCAACATACCACGAGTACGGGCTTCTTCCCCTGCTTCAAACAACAGATCGAGTTCTCGAGTTTGCGTTTCCACATCGACCGCTTCAGCATATTGTCCTGTATGGAGTTCAACAGCATGCACATTCATCGAATCGGCAACTTCAATCTGCTTGGCATTCGGATCAATAAACAGACTGACCTCAATTCCCGCCTCCAGTAAACGGTCGACACAGCGTAAAACCCGATCCCGATGAGCGATTAAATCGAGTCCTCCTTCGGTCGTCACTTCTTCCCGCTTTTCCGGAACGAGCGTGCATTGATCGGGCATGACATCGAGAGCGAAATCCGTGATTTCCTCCGAGACCGACATCTCCAGATTCAACTTTACCCGTACCGTTTCGCGCAATACACGAACATCGCGATCCTGAATATGACGACGATCTTCCCGCAGATGGAGGGTGATCCCGTCAGCCCCGCCTAATTCCGCCAGCGTGGCTGCCCAGACAGGATCGGGTTCGACGGTCTTACGGGCTTGCCGCACTGTGGCGACATGATCGATATTTACTCCCAGTTTGGGCATTGGGGGAATCCTCAAATTACTAAATTTCAAAGTTCAGACTTGTTCTGCGATTATGACAGACAGAAACCATTCTTGAAGGGAAGGTTCAGTTCGATTCGTTGATTTCAAAAAAATCGCAGTAAATAGCAAGGCAAGCCGAGCCAGTCATAGCTTGGGTTTTATCATGATCTTTGTGGAAACGATGATATCAAAAAGACAGGCTGGAATACTGTGCTACCGGAGATGTGATCATACGGAATTAGGCGGTGGAATCGACCGTCCATGAGGATCAGACTCAGGGGAGCCGAGATCACGTTCGATTTGTTCACGGGATTCCTGATCGAGATAGTGTTCCATAAGATGAGCCGCATCGTGCAGGTGATCTCCAGGGAGTTGGAATTCGGTATCCAGAAATGATTCCCACAAACGATGCCCCCGGACAATACGTTCGGCAACAAGGCGACCTTGATCTGTCAGCGAATATCTCGCTTCGCGATCAACGTCGATCAATCCAACTTTTGATAATTGCCCGAGAGAGTCATGACGAAAATCCTCACCTGCGATTTCTTGAATTTCCTGCAGTTTCGGATACCGCTGCAGTCCGTGTCCTTTATGGCTTTCTTCCCAGCGATACAAGATTCCCAGGACGTCCTCTGCATGGATTCTCTGTTGTAAACGTCGACGCCTCAATTTCAGAGCAATCAATCCCTGCGACGGAGAAAATGTAAGTGCCAGGACATATCCAAGTCCGGAAACGACTGCCATCATTCCTGCAGCACTTGTGTTCAACTGCCAGGCGATTGCATAACCAACTGCAGTGGACACCGCTGCAAACGCGCAAGAAATGAGGATCATATTTCGCAGCCGCTGAGTAAGTAGTTGGGAGGATGCCCCGGGAACAATCAGCATGGCGACTACGAGAATGCTGCCGACAATCTTGAATGATGCCACCACGCAAACCGCAACAAGCACGATTAAGGTAGCGAGCATTGTGTAGCCGTATAATCCGATGGCTGCTGCGTAGTCGGTATCAAAGACTGCGGTTTTGATTTCTTTCCAGAATAGAGTCAGCCAGCCAATGACTGCGAGTAGTACAAACAGGGTTGTCCATAAAGCCGCTGGCCAGTTCAGTCCCAGAAACGGAACGGTATCCAGAGCGACATATTCGATGGCACCTTCCAAAACGGCATCACGATCGATATGTACTTTCTCCGCAAAAATCTGCACCAGTAGAATACCGAGGGCAAAGAAAGACGTGAAGACAATCCCGAGAGACGATTCCTCCGACGCCTGCCCGTGCGTTGTGAGCAGTCTCGTTAAACCAGCGGTCAACATGGCGAATAAGGTCGCCCCGAGAAACATCGGCAATGATGATGTCGAACCCGTGACAATAAATGCAATGACCAACCCCGGCAATACAGCATGCGAGAGTGCATCTCCCAACATACTCATGCGCCGGAGCACAAGAAAGCATCCAAGAATCGCGCAAGTAACATTCGCAATCGTGCCAACAAGAATGGTCCAGAACGCCAGTCTCAAAGTCGGATCAAGAAAGGCTGGCCAATCGAGCATCGAAAACTAATCCCTGACATTTGCAACAAATGGGCGAGCCGTGCCAGTTATGGAACGGGTACGTGGATAAATCAACGTGGTATATTACTGCAATGCACAATGATCGTGATAATACCCGAGCCATGACTGGCTC
>DOCI01000220.1:0-724 GCA_003503535.1 Planctomycetaceae bacterium | reverse complement strand
AGCCATGACTGGCTCGGCTCGCCCTCCTATATTGAAACTCGCCTCTTAATGAACCGCCTGCGGTGGTTGATTCTGAAACGCCCGGCTGCGGAACAGGAAGTCGACAATGTTTCCTTCGTGCGGTTGCAGCCAGTTGAGTTGCACTGTTTTGACTTCGCCGATGTTCAACCGATCGATGTTCATCGCATTCACAAGTTCCGCAGACCACGCTTCGTTGTCCGTCAAAGCCGTACAGACGAGTGTCTGACTGATGGTTTTGATCATCTTGGCCTGAGGGCATTCGACAACTGAAACAAATGGGAACATATATTCGGTGTTCGCAAGTGTGGCAGTCGGATCAGCCGCGTGGACGACGGTCGGCTTGAGGAAAGCATGACGCTCATATTTCTCCAGTCGATCGCCATTGCGATATTTCGCAGTCACTTCAGTGACGGAACCTTCTTTGAGACCATCTTCAATTTGATCATTCATTGCCTGGGCGACATCGGGATTCGCAAACGCGGCCAGTTGAGCATTGGGATCACTCATCAAAGTCGGTTCGACCTTCGCCAGTCGTTGAGCCAGCGCATCGGCAATTTCATTGGTGTGCCGTGAAGCATAAATTGCAGAGGCATTAATACAACTGCGGCCGCCATTGGCGAGTACGCTATCGACCATCAAATCGAGATACGATTCCCAGTTGTCGACAACATCATCACCCAGCAAAATCTTACTGAAACCGGGG
>DOCI01000120.1 GCA_003503535.1 Planctomycetaceae bacterium | reverse complement strand
GCGCTCCGCTTCAGCGGAAGCCCCCGGACGTTTAATCTTCGGGGGCTTCTCTTCGAGAGCGCCCCCGCCACCCGGGTTTGATTATTTTCCGTTACATCGCTGGCACGAACCAGTGTTCTAACAAATTGTTGAATTTCCCCGGTTTTCATTTGGAACGCGGTATAGGTTCATCCTTGGTCAAAATTTACTTGGACGATGTTCCCCAGGTGTTTCAATTTCCTGTTTCCACTCGGAGAACATACCTTCGGGAACATTCGCTCCAGGTCATGAATCGCGATAACATAACTGTTTCGATTTCTGATGCCCCATTCTATTTTATAGATATTTCCTGCTCATGATATTTGCTGAACTTTGGTCGCTGCTGACCGAGAATTTTGATGCTGGTCATTTGGTTTCAATTGCACTCACCGGTCCTGTCTCAAAAGATAATCAGAAGTTTGAACGGGTCACGCTTCGTCCCATCTCTCTCAGAGATGAAATTGTCATTCAATGGACAATGCAGGATCGTGCAAAACAGCAGACTCATGAAAACAGTGGATGGCCAGAAACCGAACGACAACTCGAAGCGATGCTTGGAACTTCTTTCTTGAACGCTCTCGTTCGATTGACATCTGAAGACCTGCAGATTCGGGTTCAAAACGATGGCATATTAAAAATGCAGCGTCATCGTTCCGCCAAAGTCGTAGCCAGGAAACCGCTCTCACACGATGCAAAAAAGCAGTATCTGTTTTCTGAAGGAGAGCCGATTCCGTTTCTGGTCGAACTTGGCGTCATGACACCAAACGGACGCGTGCATCGCTCGATGCAGCGGAAGTTTCGTCAGATCAATCGTTTTGCAGAGTTCATAGCCGATCTCCAGCAGAAACTCCCCCGTGACCGGCCAGTCCGCATTGTCGATTACGGCTGCGGGAAAAGCTATCTGACCTTTGCAATACGCGAACTGCTGGTCAATCACTTTCAGCTCGCAGTCCAGATTCAGGCATTCGATTCTCAGTCAGGCGTGATTGAAACCTGCGAAAATACACGACGAAAACTCGGGATCAACGATATGAAGTTTGAAGTCGCCAGTATTCAGGACGCCCGAATCGAAGCGCCAATCGATTTGGCGATCTGGTTGCACGCCTGCGACACAGCGACTGATGATGCATTGGCCAGAAGTCTCGAACTGGGGGCGGAAATCATCATGGCCGTCCCCTGCTGCCAGCATGAATTGCACCACCAACTCGAAAGCGAAGCTCTTTCACCGATCCTCAAACATGGCATTTTAAGAGAACGCCTCGCTTCGCTGACGACCGATGCCTTGCGTGCACAATTTCTCGAAATTCACGGGTATCGCACCCAGGTGATTGAGTTCATAGAACTCGAACACACAGCAAAGAATTTGTTGATTCGAGCATTCAAATCAGAAATCACGTCTGCTCAGCAGGAAGAGGCTGTGAATGCATTCCAGGAATTGAAGATGTCACTTGGCGTGAAATCGTTTCAATTGGAAACGATTTGTCGAAAATTCGAATAGTCGAGGGTCAAGTGACTTTCTGAAGATAAAGACTGATCGTCGCAATGGCTCTCGACAAGACAAGGTCTTGTTTTCACGCATTCTGATTGTTGAGGGGCATCGAATACGAATTGCAGCATCAATTATAAAAAGAGCACTCCCGGTGATTCCCTGACCAAGAGTGCTCTTTCAGCGATATGACTCGTTTTTTCAGTCACATCACTTGGAACTCACTTCAGGAAGACACCCTTCCTGATCGCAGCAGGGGTAGAACTTTTTCAGGTTCCATTTGAACTTACAAACATCGCAATCGTATTTGTAAATTTTCAACTTGCTGACTTTCCGGATACGTGGGCATCCCAGATCACAACATTTCTGCCAGGGAAATCTGACCGGGGGAATGCAGACAAAATCTTTTTCGACCTGCCAGCAATAATGTTCTTCCTTATCCTGTTCCCAGCAACCATTGCAGGTCGCTTTATAAGGATCGCAGGGTTGCGGGCAGCAAGGGGGGCCACATTTCCCATTTTCAATGCAGCCATCCAGACAGGGTTCGCCGGCCTGCAGAGTGCCTCCGCTCACAACGAGGAGCAGGAGAGCCGGGATCAGATATTTATGAATAGAGTTCACAGGAAACCTCCAGGTGATTTTTGTGAATTGGAAATTGAATTGCGATAAATCTCAGCAATGTCGACATTTAAAAATCAGCTCCGAAACGAACACCTGCAGTCAGAGAAGTTCCTCCGGTAAATCCATTCACAGGAGCATGATCTTTAATATCGCTGTAAATCAGGTTGAATTGCATGCGGGAATAGGCGGTCCAATACCAGTTCATACCGAAGGTCGCCATATTGCCGACACCTCCGTTAATATCCGCATCCGAGATATCGAGGTAGTCGTAACGTCCAGCGATCTGCCAGGCTCCCCAGCCTCGCCCACGACCGCCGCAGCATTTATCAACCAGGAAAAAGTTTTCGAACGGTTTTACACGACCAATTTGACCGACCTCACGATTGACTGGAATATATTCACCCGTCAGGAAATAGGAAAACTGTGTGTAAAATCCATTGAAGTGGAGATCCGGGCCAGTTCCGGGGGTTGTCATATCTCGTTGCATCCAGATATTCATATACTCAGTGGTCCACTGGCACGCTCCCACATTGAGCATCATTTCCAAAGCGGCAACTTCGTACCAGTTCGCACCGGGGATCCGACCGGTGTCCATCCAGCGTCGTTCGGAACGCTGTGCCATCCTTGTGCGG
>DOCI01000271.1:5540-5838 GCA_003503535.1 Planctomycetaceae bacterium | reverse complement strand
GGTTTCCGTCAGTTCCCAATCTGATACAGAACGAGCCGATCTGGACCGTGAACGCAAAGAACTGGCGACGGAGCGTGATTCTGAACATAACGAGCTGGCGGCGATCTATGCCAGTCGCGGGGTCGAGCCATCTTTGGCCCGACAGGTTGCCGAACAACTGATGGCCCACGATGCGTTGGCTGCTCACGCCCGCGATGAACTCGGAATCTCAGACATGACGACCGCCCGCCCCGTACAGGCTGCGTTAGCCTCAGCAGGAACCTTTGCCATCGGTGCCTCGCTGCCTCTGGTGACTGTG
>DOCI01000271.1:5093-5362 GCA_003503535.1 Planctomycetaceae bacterium | reverse complement strand
GTCCGGCTGTGATCACAACGTCGATTCTGTTTTTAGCGTTGCTGGGTGGATTCGGCGCGCGGGCGGGAGGAGCTCCTGTAATCAAAGCTGCTCTTCGGGTCACATTCTGGGGAGCACTCGCGATGGCGTTGACCGCAGGTGTTGGTGCCATATTTGGGGCAGCCGTTTGATAAGATCGTCAGTATGATTATGCGAATCGGTCGCCCTTGATTTGCGGATTGACCAAACACAGCATCAAGAATATCAGGGATTGGTGAAGTCGTTTGAGC
>DOCI01000271.1:0-4992 GCA_003503535.1 Planctomycetaceae bacterium | reverse complement strand
AAGTCGTTTGAGCGGAAGGCGGCATGATCTCGAAATGATTCAAAATCCACTTTTGAAATACAACAATGACGCCACAGTTGACTAGATGACGACTGGGCGTTGGAGTCTATAGCGAATAAAATCGTAAGGGAACGATTACAACTTATTGGCTATTTGCCGGGTCGCATGAATCAACTTGGTGAATGACCTTAAAAGAAGACCCTGGCCCAATCTCTCAGACCAAGGGCGTCGGTTTCAATAACGGAGCCGCATTACAGCTCGATCAACTCCACCTCGGCAACGAACCTTGAGGCATCGCCGTTCATGTACGAGGCGACTACGTTGAACACGGTGGACAAAGTCAGCTCTTCTGCTTCTTCAGTCGTTTTGCGTGGCGTTCATAATCCTCAAAACGAATCTTGGCGATCCGCTTGCGATCAACCGTTCGCACGACAAGTCCTTCCGATCTTCCGCCCGCTGCGGCATCTAACGCCACTAACGTCTTTTGAATCGTTGACTTTAGCCAATCATGCGTGTCTTCAATCGTGGTCGGTATCGAATCGACCATCGCGACACGAGGAGTTAGCTCAAGTTGCATCGTTTCTGCGAACTCCGTCAGAGCAGACTCTGTCAGGAAATCCTGACCGCTGTTCTCACGCCACGTAGAAATCGCTTCTAACTCGTTATCGAGTTGACTGATGGGAACTCGATTCACGTCGAATACCCGATAGCCGAACTCGCGGCGGCTTGTATACTGCTTCGCAGCAGCAGTTGTTTTGCCTCCATACGTCTCCAGGTAGATCGTCGTAATCGTGCCTTCAGGACTCTGGTAGGCTGAACTGATTCGGTCTGCCACTGGTTTCAGCGTTTCTACGATACCTAGAGCAGGATTGTGAACCAGATCGCCCTTGGCATGAAGCAGCTCTTCACGACTCCCGATCAGATAGCATCCATCTGGCATTACGATGATGCGACTGTTCGTGCCATCGACCTTCTCGGTTGCGAGCAAGGGTTGTCCGTCGAACGAGACAATCTCTTCGAGCAAACTCCCTCGATCACCTAAAGAGTGATACGTCGGAATAGAAGGGTACTTCGTGCTGCTGTTCAGTTTTCTCAGGTCAAGTTCTCTGGTCAGCCGCATTGGTTGATCTCCTGTCTTTGCTATGAAACAAATAGTCTTGGCACAAAATACTCGGAAATGTCCCAGCCAGGAATCGAACCTGATATTCGAGCTTCGCGGGCTCGTGTGCGAATCCGGCACACTCCCAGGACAAGTTATTTCCCAGTACCTCACCAGGGAGTCGAACCCCGTCTTGTGGTTCCGAAGACCACCGTGCGTCCACCACACTCGCAAGGCATACATTCGGGAGCCGACGACACAAACATCGCTGGCCCCCATTCAATGACAATAGTCAGTTGTATTCCGTTCACTTATTTTGAATCACTTTGATTGTTATCAAAATATCCCGACCTGGACTTAAATCACGGTCTTATCTCAGTCGAGCCAGGTCGGTATCAAGGGGTGACCGATGGGAGTTGAACCCATGCCTCCTGCTTCACGGGCAGGTATGCATACCGCGTACACTACGGACACCATAAATAAGGGCCGCCGTCACTAAAGTGCGACGACCCGTTTCGAGTTGTTAGTCAATAAACGCCACGTGCCGCATAGCCACCGATTGGTTCTCGGTATTCATCAGCACTTGGTGCCATCCGTTCAAAACAATCGTCTTATGATCAGAATGGCGAACCTTGCCACGAACAAATACAAGCGGGTTGCGGCGCTGCGCGACCCATTGCACATTCCGCAAGTTCGGTTGACGACTAATCAAACGGCGATGCTGCATCGCCGTCAGTCCTTGCGGATGTTGCGGGCTGACATAAACCAACTCACCGCCTTGCCGAACCAACTCTTCGCAGACGTGAGGCTTACCGCCACCACGTGCGATCGGCTCGTTGCGGAAGGCCATCCGCTCGTCGACACGAAACCACTCCGGTACGGGCATGAAAAACCATTCCCCTTGACGGATGAAGGCTTCATTACGGCGACGGTTTCGCTTACGCGACTTGACCTTCAGTTGGTTTTCGCGCTGTCGTACAACAGCCGGCTTCAGCGCATCGAATGCAGTCCGCACGTTGTACACCGAGGCCCGCTCTGGGACTGCCGCAACAAACCAATGTCGCTCGTCATGTCCGCACAAGAACTTGTGCTTTCCATCGTTCTGATCACTCATCAGCAACAGATGACGCATACGTGGCTGAACATCGACAACGCATAAATCATTGGAAGCAACTTTTGCCATCGCGATGTCGAAGAACTCACCTGCGCTATCACGACCGATATCAATAGTGACACCCTCATTGCGGTTGCGCTGAGTTTCTGGATGAACCTTGGCACGTGCGCCGATCTATTCAAAATGTCGTTCAATCCATTGTGTGTTCATGGTTCGTAACTCCGAAGCTGAAAAATGTATTGTCCGTTACAACATGCAACGTAAATAAAAGCGGAAGGCATGGGATTTGAACCCACATCTCCGTGAAGAGGCACGCATTAGCAGTGCGGCCCGGCAAACCGTATCCGGCTACCTTCCTTATGTCAGTGGAGCGCCGGGGAATCGAACCCCGATTACCTGGTTGCAAGCCAAGTGTCTTCCCATTAGACCAGCGTCCCATTGTTCTTTAGAGGTCCATCCGGGAATCGAACCCGGTCTCCGTCCATACCACAGACGTGTGCCGCCACAACACTTACAGACCAGTTGACTCAAGTGATCCCGGTTGGAATCAAACCTGCAAAATCGCTACGCTCAGGTGCCGATGCTTCCGTCAGTCGGTGATCGGCTTTCCTGTTTGAATATTCGGACGTATATAAATAGCGGGTCCGGGGGTCGCACCCGGCAGTCCTGGCTTATGAGGCCTAGATGAGCACTGGCCCACCCGCGTTATTTTTTCCCTGCTACCGCGTGTCGGTTTCTGCCTCCTTCATCAGTCGGCAGCGACTCTTGCAGGTCTCGGTATCGAGCCGAGCGCACCGGCCTTATGAAAGCCGATTGGACACCTGTCGCACCTGCAATGATCAAGTAGCCAAGGCGAGAGTTGAACTCGCATGGGAGGCGCTCGAATCCTCGTCTGCGGTTCTTCAGACCGCTGCTAGGCCATCTCAGCTACCAGCCCATAGGTTATGTATAGGCACAAAAAAAGGCCCAGTGTCGCACGTGACACCGGACCTTATTGAAAGGCTTCAGGCAATAGCCTGGGTCACAAGCGCAGAGGCGTCGGGCACATATTGGCCGATTGTTGGGCAGATCGCCCATCACTTTTGGTGCCGCAAAGATAACTGTATGTAATCGTAAACATTGGAGAACTCTGTCTTGTCCTATTCAGGTGCTGTTGGTTGTCTGCGTGGTAAGACGCGAAATGCACAAAATGGTTCGCGCTATTTTGTCATCAATCAAAAATATAATGCGCTTCGTGTGGTTTTTATTTTGAGAAACCCATGTTTTCCTGGAAGTATTTATAGATTCCACTGTCACACAAAGTCTTTGAGCGATGTATTTCTTCAATGATTGAGTATGAGAGTTCAATCATGGCTCTCCACAACATTTCATCTTGATGCTGGGAAAACTAACTCCTTGACCTTACGAATGACTCTGTCTTACACGGAAGCGGCGAATGGACTAGGGTAAGCAGAGTAGATCATCGCTCCGCCGCCTTCATAGCCACCCTCATGAAGGACACGTTGGCTCGGCAGGTATCCCCAGACACCACCGACATTTTGAGGTGGACATGCTCTCTCTAGCGATGTAATGGGGCATCCGGTTCACCACTATCCTCGATCATACACTCAAGTTTCTCTATCCCTCCTCGCGCCCGACGCAGACGACTGGGAACTTCATTGTAGGCGACTGTCTCAAAGTCATCGTCATTAACTTGGGGAGCAACAGATCGAAATCGCCGATCAAGAACTCCTTGAATCCGGTGTTGTTGCCGGAGATCTGAAGTCCGACTCAGTGACATGATCGCTTTGCGAGATTGCGGATGTGGCCCGTGGAACAATGCTCCGTAAACATCGGCATTACAGTTTTGAACCAGCGTGTCGACAGCCGAGGCCAACTTAATATCATCTTTCAGCAGAGCAGGGGACACATTCATTTCTTTTGCCATTTCGGTGAGTAATCTGGTATCGAAAGTCTGCTTTGCAAAACTCAAGTTTCTCTCACTCATGTCGATCTGTGACCTGCCATCGCAATACGACCGCTGCCGTCGCTCCAGAAATCGTCGTCCTCGATCATATTGTTTGAGAAGATCGCCGTACGTACTCTGCAAACTGACAGTATCTGAAAGATATGGTTCAACCGGTTCCACGTAGATCGGTTGATGATGAGACCCTTTGCTCAGAAGATCAGCTCGCATTGCATTCACTAATGGTCGTTTTTGAAGTGATAAAGATGGGTATAACAATGCGGATAACAATCATTGGCTCCGAACTTCCAGGCAGGGATCATAGCGCCGTGTATCCGCATGACTGACCACGACCAGTCATGTTCCCGATATTGAGGAGCGTGGCTGAACCAGATCTCGCTAATGGGGGCGAACTGTCGCAAATAATCGATATTCCATTTTTTACGCTTGTCAGAATCCCCTCGCCGATGACGATTTGTGCGGGCACTCAGTCCTCCAGCACCATGAGCAGTTCCCAAGTAGATGTACCAGCCGGAATCAAAATCAAAGATTCCCAGTTGACCAATCTTGATCGTGCGATCGCTCTCCAACCGCATCACCAATGCATAAACACCGTTTTCTTTCCGCACTGTACTTCTCCTTTGGATTGAGTGTGAAGGTTCAACCCTGGCGAAGCGAGAGTAGGTGGAAGAACGGGTCAATCCCGTAGATTTGATCGATCGCTGACCCTTATTCAGGAGTGCTCACGCTTCTCCCTAGTCGCAAGTCGTTGTGGCTTGTATTTGAAACCACTTGAGATGGAGTAGCGTTGTGAAAACTCAACAAGCAAGAGTT
>DOCI01000042.1:6758-7192 GCA_003503535.1 Planctomycetaceae bacterium | reverse complement strand
ACTGAGTGTGCTTTTTCCAGAGCCAACTCCTCCCACAAAACCTAATACTGCAAATCGGGAATCGGTCTGGGGCATTTCTCTCGGTGATTATCTATTTACGAAATGACTATTTAATTGCTGTAACGAGTTCTATTAATAGACGTTTGAGTTCTCGAAGTGGTTCACAGAGAACAGACCGGCTCATCAATTGCAGGCAGATTTCTGGAATTCTTAGGGATTGGATACCTTCAGCAGAAAGCTGCAGGGAACATATGAAACCGACAGAACGTCATCCATGTACGATACTGAGATGTGGATTAAAAGGCGTGATACTCCATGTTCAGCATCACAATTCCATTTGTCAACCTTCAAATTGGCCCGGATTGCAATTTTTACACAATCAAAACATAAGTGGTCTCTTGTGTGTTGTGGCGGCTCTAAAAATATAGCATCTG
>DOCI01000042.1:0-6546 GCA_003503535.1 Planctomycetaceae bacterium | reverse complement strand
CCCCCGCCACCCGGGTCTATATCCGTAATTTAAAGAGTGATTTATTTCTCGTCGAGCACTTCAACAGCTGCAAAAGTCTGACCTTCGAGCATTGCCAGCGAAGCTCCGCCGCCTGTGCTCACATGGGAAACCTGATCGGCAAATCCGAGTTGCTGAACCGCAGCTGCACTGTCTCCACCGCCGATAATACTCACGCCATCGCCATCGGCAATTGCCTGAGCGACCGCTTTGG
The DNA here is from genome assembly GCA_003503535.1 of Planctomycetaceae bacterium. Taxonomy (GTDB): domain Bacteria; phylum Planctomycetota; class Planctomycetia; order Planctomycetales; family Planctomycetaceae; genus Rubinisphaera. Next base: position 6,314 of record DOCI01000042.1, on the reverse strand, counting down.
TTCCTTCATCGAAAGGTGGCATTTCAAAAACGCCCATCGGACCGTTCCAGACAATCGTCTTGGCCGATTTCACAGTCTCTGCATACAGCTTGGCCGTTTCAGGACCAATATCCAGGCCTTCGTAGCCATCCGGAATTTCTCCCGCGTTGACAACCAGCTTATTGCAACTGGAGCTGAAGTCATCGCCGCAATGAGTATCAACTGGCAGCATCAATACGCCTTCGCCCTTTTCCATTAACTCTTTGGCAAGATCGACTTTATCTTTCTCGACCAGACTTCCACCAACTTTGCCCCCCTTGGCCAATGAGAATGTATAAGCCATAGCTCCGCCAATCAGGACTTTGTCGCAGATCGAAAGCAGGTTGTCGATCACTTTGATTTTATCGGAGACCTTCGCTCCACCGAGAATGGCGACGAAGGGGCGTTGTGGATTGCTGATGGTTTCGGTCAGATACTTGATCTCTTTATTCACCAGGAAGCCGACCACTTTCGGCTTACTTCCCATCGCTTCAGGAACACCAACCATCGAGGCATCTTTACGATGGCAGGTGCCGAAGGCGTCGTTGCAGTAGATATCTGCATAGCTGGCCAGCTTTGCTGCGAAATCGGCATCTCCCTTTTTCTCGCCCTTGTTGAAACGCAGATTTTCGAGAACCAGAGTCATTCCCGGTTCAAGAGCAGCGACTTTGGAATCGGCATAGGAGCCGACAGTATCTGTTGAAAATGCAACGGGAGTTCCGAGAATTTCCGCCAGCCGATCTGCGACCGGCTTCAAGCTGTATTTCTGATCTTCTGGAGATCCATTCCCTTCCGGACGTCCAAGGTGACTCATCAGAATCAACTTGCCACCCCGATCCAGTACTGACTTGATGGAATCGAGTGCCATCACAATACGGCGATCATCAGTAATGTTCTGTGCGTCATCCAGCGGGACATTAAAGTCCACTCGCATCAGCACAGTTTTGCCGGAGACATCGACATCTTCAATTGTTTTCTTCGCCATTAGGACACCTGATTATTTGTAGGAAAGTGTTGAGTTTCAATTTTCGCTGAATTCTAAATGGTTCTCAGAACAGTTCCAACCAACACAGCAGAGAAAACTATTCCCAGACGATTGAAATGGCGAAGATTCCCGCTCACTTTCAGAAAAACTCCACAATAATTAGCAATCTCTTGAGCTGTAAACCTAGATAACTCTTGGAATAGTGGATCTGGCATGTCATAATATATACGAGATGTTTGATGTCATCTTGCCTGCCTGAATTCATGCCTCACGTTCCCTCTGAGCTTAACTCTGGAAGTTGTGATCATTCCATGAAATCTCAAGTCCATATTTTCCTGACCTGCCTGTTCCTCATTGTTGCTGCTCCCGGTATGGGATTAGCCGAGGATTCCAAGCCGATTGATTTCACAACGCAAATCCGCCCAATCCTGTCCAACAAATGTTTCCATTGCCACGGCCCAGACGAAGCCGAACGCTACGGCGGATTACGTCTCGACACCAAAGCCGGTGCTCTCGGTGAAACCGATTCCGGCTTGCCAGCCATTGTTGGAGGAAGTCTCGAAGAAAGCGAACTGTATCGTCGGATTACCAGCCCCGATGAATCCGAGCGCATGCCACCGCCGGAATCTGGCGTAAAACTCGATCAAAAATCGATCGATTTGATTCGCCGCTGGATTAAACAGGGAGGGGAATATGCCGGTCACTGGGCCTATCAACAACCTCAAAGACCAGAGCTTCCCAAAGTTCAGCTAACAGACTGGCCACGAAATGAAATTGATTATTTCATCCTCCAGAAACTCGAGCAGGAAGGTCTCAAGCCTCAGCCAGTTGCCGAAAAAACTGCTCTCATTCGACGATTAACTCTCGACCTCACCGGTTTGCCACCGACACCTGAAGAGGTTCATGCTTTCATTCAGAATCAGAATCCAGATGCTTATGAGCAACTGGTCGATGAACTTTTGAGCCGGCCTACTTTCGGCGAACACTGGGCCCGCATGTGGCTCGACCTGGCCCGCTATGCCGACTCGGCTGGCTATGCCGACGATCCCTCCCGAACCATCTGGGCGTTCCGGGATTATGTCATCAAGTCCTTAAATGAAAACAAACCTTTCGATCTGTTCACAAAAGAGCAACTGGCGGGGGATTTGTTTCCAGATCCAACTGATGAGCAACTCATTGCTACTGCATTCCATCGAAATACCCTCACGAATAACGAGGGGGGAACCATTGACGAAGAGTTCCGCAATGCGGCTATTATCGATCGCGTGAATACGACATTCGCCGTCTGGATGGGCACGACCATGGCTTGTGCTCAATGTCACACACACAAGTACGATCCTATCAGCCAGCGGGAATATTTTCAGTTGTTTGCCATCTTCAATAATACGGAAGATGCCGATAAACGGGATGAATCCCCATTACTGCAATATTACACACCCGAGCAAAAGCAGCAAAAGATCGAGTGGAGTCAACAAATTGAAGAACTCAAAAAGACGCTGCAGACTCCCACTCCTGCACTGCTCGAAGAATTGGCTCAATGGGAATCGCGGTTGTCAAAACCACTGGAGTTGACTCCCTTGGCAATGACTGAGTTCAAAGCAGAAAGTCAGACAATTGGAGAATTGACTCCAGATCATTCCGTAATCGTACCAGAAGCTCATGAAACCGACCGCTATACTCTGAAACTACAACCCGCTAAAGCAACCGCAGAAAAATACTATGCCCTGCAACTGCAGACGCTTCCACTGGAAACACTCCCCGGCCAGGGGGCAGGTCATGCTAATGGCAATTTTGTTTTGACTGACCTGAAGGCAACAATCAATTCGGCAGGAAGTCAATCCGCTAATGGTCGTTATGTGCGTGTCGAAATGCCTGGAAACGAAAAACTGTTATCGCTGGCCGAAGTTCAGGTTCTTTCCGGGGCTCAGAACATTGCGAAGAACGGAAAAGCGACTCAAAGCAGTACCGATTACAACGGACTGCCAGAACGAGCAATCGATGGAAACACGAATGGCGACTATGCCGTCAATTCGACAACGCACACAGCCGTTTCAAAAGATCCCTGGTGGGAAGTTGATCTCACAGCGGTTCAGCCGATTGATCAAATTGTTATCTGGAATCGAACGGATAATAACCTGCACACCCGCCTGAAAGACTTTCGCATTTCCGTTCTCGATGCCGACAGAAATGTCGTCTGGCAGCAGATGGAAACCGATTCGCCAAATCCCAGCAAGTCATATGAGATCTCAGGAGACAGAACCGTTGTTTTTTCTTCTGCTCTTGCTGACTACAGTCAATCTGGTTTTGATCCAGCAGGGGTGATCGACTCGCCGGAAAATCATGAAACGGGCTGGGCCGTTGCCGGTCAGGCCTCGCAGGCTCATCAACTCACGTTGATCGCGTCGACTCCCTTTGAGTTGAAAGAGAACGAATTTCTAACGGTGACGATCGATCAGAAATCCAAGTATGCCGAGCACACGCTCGGACATTTTCGTCTGCAGTTGATCTCCGATCCACGAACCTCCGAGTTAGCAGGATTACCCACGGAAATATTAGCTCTCGTCCAGAAAACAGGGGATATACGAACGACGGCTGAAGAGAAACAATTGACGGAATACTTTCTGGCAAATGTCGCCCCCGGCTTAAAAGCGGAAAGAAAGCAACTTTCCAGATTAGAAAACCAATTGAAAAATATGAAGCCGACGACCACAGTCCCTGTGATGCAACAACTCCCTGAAGAGAAGCACAGGAAGTCACATATTCAAATTCGCGGTAACTACACTTCATTAGGAGACGAAGTTCAGGAGGGTTTGCCCGATTTGATTCAGGTTCCGATGGAGCCTGAACAACCGAGTCGACTCGAGTTGGCAGAATGGCTGGTGCATCCCGAAAACCCGCTCACTGCTCGTGTGATTGCCAATCGCTATTGGGAAAAGCTGTTCGGAATTGGACTGGTCAGTACCAGTGAAGAGTTTGGCTCTCAGGGAGAACTTCCCTCACATCCCCAACTCCTTGATTGGATGGCGACGGAATTGCATCGACTCAATTGGGACTCCAAAGCCTTCATCAAAACACTCGTCATGTCGGCTGCCTATCGACAGTCGTCGCGTTCGACTCCCGAGTTACTCGAGATCGATCCCGATAATCGTCTCGTCTCACGCGGCCCGCGATTTCGCCTCTCTGCGGAAATGGTGCGGGACCAGGCTTTGTTTGTGAGTGGATTGCTCAGTGAGAAAATGTACGGCCCTCCTGTTAATCCGCCACAGCCGGACATTGGTTTGAAAGCTGCGTTTGGTGGAGGGATCGATTGGAAAACAAGTTCAGGAGAAGATCGATATCGTCGAGCCTTATATACTACATGGCGACGGTCAAATCCCTATCCTTCGATGGCTGCCTTCGATGCCCCCAATCGGGAAACCTGCATCGTCCGACGCGACCGGACAAACACTCCACTGCAGGCATTCGTCACACTCAATGATCCCGTTTATGTCGAAGCGGCTCAGGCTCTGGGACGTCGAATGCAAGAACAACCTGATGACGGGATTTCAGAAAAAATCGCTTTTGGGTTTGAATTGTGCACATCGAGAAAGCCGACCCATCTGGAAACGAATCGGCTGGTTTCCCTGTACCAAACCGCTCAAGGGGAATACGCAAAAACTCCAGAGGAAGCCCTGAAACTGGCAACGGATCCCTTAGGTCCGTTACCTGAAGGAGCGAGTCCTGCGGAATTCGCCGCCTGGACTCTGGTTGGGAATGTGCTGTTGAATCTCGACGAAATCCTGATGAAACCGTAAAGCAAATCGCGGAAAGAAATACGAAATGTCGACACAACATGATCACTTATTGAATGTGACGCGACGTCATTTTCTGAATCGATCCGGCGTCGGGCTAGGTAGTATGGCTCTGGCATCTATGATGCCGGGCAGTACCCTGGGGGCTCCGACAGGCGGGGATAATCCATTGGCTCCCAAAAAACCGCATTTTGAGCCCAAAGCCAAGCGGGTTATCTATCTGCACATGACTGGCTCTCCGCCGAATCTTGATCTGTTCGATTACAAGCCGGAACTGATCACACGAGACGGCGAAGATTGTCCGCAATCGTTTCTGGAAGGGAAAAAGTTTGCCTTCACGTCGGGAGTGCCAAAATTATTGGGGACTCCTCAGAAATTTCAACAGGTAGGTGAAGCGGGCACCTGGATGTCGGAAGCGATTCCCCATTTGCAGGAAGTCGCCGACGAAATGTGCATGGTGCATTCGATGACGACCGATCAATTCAATCACGCACCAGCCGAGCTTCTGCTTTATACAGGCTCTGCGCAGTCAGGTCGTCCCTCACTCGGTTCCTGGACGACTTATGGACTGGGTTCTGAAAGTGACAATCTTCCCGGCTTTGTTGTGCTGATTTCCAGTGGCGTTCAACCAAACGGCGGCAACAAATCTTTTGGAAGTGGTTTCCTGCCTTCGGTATATCAGGGTGTGCAATGCAGAACCCAGGGAGATCCCGTCCTGTATGTTTCAAATCCTGATGGTATGAGTCGGGATGTGCGGCGGATGAGTCTGGATGCGTTGAAAGATCTGAACGAAATGCAAGCTGAGCGTGTTGGGCATCCGGAAACTCTCACGAGAATCGCACAATACGAACTGGCATTTCGCATGCAGGTTTCTGTCCCTGAGGTGATGGATATCACGAAAGAGACAAAGCAGACTCTGGAAAACTATGGAGCAGAACCAGGGAAATCTTCACTGGCCAACAACTGCCTGCTCGCACGCAGACTGGTCGAGTCTGGGGTCCGCTTTGTGCAACTGTTTGACTGGGGTTGGGATTACCACGGCACCAGCGCAGGTTCGGGGATCGGTGAAGGCCTGCGAGACAAATGTGCGACGATGGATAAACCTGTCGCCGCCTTAATCAAAGACTTGAAACAACGAGGACTTCTGGAAGATACGCTCATCGTCTGGGGCGGAGAATTTGGACGAACTCCCTTCCGGGAAGGCCGGACTGCGAAGAGTAAAATACTCGGACGCGACCATTACCCCGATTGCTACACAATGTGGATGGCAGGGGGTGGAGTCAAAGATGGATACAATCATGGACAGACCGACGAACTCGGGTTCGGAGTGGTCGAAAACAAAGTTCACATCCACGATTTCCAGGCGACGATTCTGCACCTTTTAGGATTCGATCACGAGCGACTCACCTACCGCTTCCAGGGACGCGACTATCGCCTGACCGATGTGCATGGACATGTTGTTAAAGAGATTCTCGCCTGATGTAATTACACGGTTATACGGATTCTAATAAGAAAGAGCG
>DOCI01000186.1:7410-8973 GCA_003503535.1 Planctomycetaceae bacterium | reverse complement strand
CGGCTTCGGCAATTCGCTTGCCTCGTTCGATGATGAGCTGACTGGTTCGCACGTGACTTTCAACATCGCGGTCCATCGACGAAGCAATCACTTCGCCATTAACGAGCCGCTGCATTTCGGTCACTTCTTCAGGTCGTTCATCAATCAGCAGCACAATCAGATGAATTTCCGGATGATTCGTGCTGACCGAGTTGGCGATATCCTGTAGGAGCATTGTCTTACCGGTTCGCGGCGGAGCGACAATCAACGCGCGTTGACCTTTGCCGATTGGAGTCAGCAGATCCATGACTCGCATCGTGACCATTTCCGGTCGAGTTTCGAGTTTGATCTGCTCAAAAGGATTGATGGCGGTCAGACCATCAAAATGCTTGATCTGGGCGTATTCTTCAGGGGTGCGGCCATCGATACTGATGATTTCATGCAGTCGAGGTCCCTGTCCGCGAGTGCCGGGACCGACCTGACCACGAATGAGAATCCCTTCGCGGAGACCGTACTTTTCAACGGTTGTGCTGGAGACGAATGCGTCGGAATCCTGTGAAGAATAGTTGACGCTGGAGTTCCGCATAAAGCCGTAGCCTTTGGGATGCAGTTCGAGAACGCCTTCGATTTCGCCTTCGATTTCATGAATCGGCTGGCCAGTTGAAGCGACATTCGATTTGGTGTTGGATCGACCACCCCCACCCTGGCGTTGCGGGCCACGACCACGTCCACGACCGCGATTACCACCGCCACTGTTGTTACCGCCGCTGTTATTGTTGCGACCACGATTGTTATTGTTGTTGCTATTATTGCTGGTGTTGTCGTCGCGTCCGGTGGAGCGTCGTCTGCGACGGCGACGAGGCGGGCGGTTTTTTTGAGAGTCTCCGTCGTTCGAGCCTCCCTCGTTTCTCCCGCCTCCAGAATTAGCGTTGCTGGAGTTGTCCATCACACCATCTCCAAAATCTTCATCTTTACTTGAGGCTTTTGCCGGGGCCTTTTTGGGCTTGGCGGGGGCTTCACTTTCGGTCGCGGACGCTTTCATTTCTTCGGCTGGCTGATCCGTTGTTTCAGCTTTAGTCCGTTTGCGACTTTTGGGAGCCGAGCGTGGGGTTCGGCTACTTGAGTTGGTACTCTTAGTGGGCATAAATCTTTCCTACAGTGCCTTACGTTTTTGCGATTTCTTCGCAGTAAGTGATTCTCGCGAAAAAATTCGCAGTAAGTTGTGAGCGGAGATCGTAACGATTCCAATCGACCGCATCTGGAGCATCCTGCCATTTCCTCCAGGAAATCCAGCTCATCAGAAATCAATGATTTCCGTGTATGGGCCTGGACGTTCCTGGTTGAATATCGAATACTCAAAAAATCAGGGGACTCAGGAAAACTTCAATACGTTGGACGCATTGGTCACCTGAGAATCAACAACATGTTCCGTTTGAGAATGATAAGAATCAGAGTCAAACTGAGAGGTTGGAAGGAAGCCTTCCGCGATCACAGAATTTTCAGTTCTTAAAATCAGTTCCCCTAAACAGTGCACGTTGAATGGATAAACAAGACAATCCTACGGACTGACATCATACGGTTTCC
>DOCI01000186.1:4903-7198 GCA_003503535.1 Planctomycetaceae bacterium | reverse complement strand
GTCGTAAATCGACCCAGGGAGACCTGACGCAGAGAACGACCAGTACCCTGTCCGGGTATTAATTCGGGAATCCAAAACTGTCATGCACACCGTTGTTGTGCTTGCAACTTACTCTTCCCAAAACCGTCACAGTAAAATCGTTACTGTAAAATCTTCACCGTGACGAACGAACCAGTCATTCTCTTGCGAGTTTGGATTCCTTTCCCATGGTGCTCACTCTTGAATTGCAAAATCCAAGCCGGAATGAGCCAAATGCTGTGAAAAACCGAGAAGTTTAAACTTCCCTGAAGATGACAGCCACGTTTTGAAATTCTTTTTCAAATGAATTCAACTGTCTGCTGATCTTATGAAACACAATACACAGAAATCCTGAACGCTTTCTGTTCAGAAGAACCTGTTATGTTTCTATATTGCGTGTGAGAACAGCAATCGGACCTGTCGGGACAATGCACCGATGGTTTCACGCACTCTTTCGAGCGTAACGATCAGACTAACTATAATCTACTACAGAGTGCTACCCTGTATACTTAGTGATCGGAATATTACGATTCGATCCACTACAGGGACCAATACGTAAAAAATTTGGAGTTAGAGAAAATTTGATTCGTGATTTCTCTGGGAAATGAACCCGAAGCTGTCTTTCGCAACCCCATGGCTGTGAATGGTACTGCTCAGGAAACATTGTTATCCAGACTATTTTGCCTGAATGCTATTGACTGTTAATGGAGTCCGTTTTGTTGAAGGAACTGACCGTCTCATACTTCAACAAGGGTCATGTCTTATTACGGTAATGTAATTCCAATAAGATCGTCTCTGCAAGCGATAGGAACCTAGCAAGGCTTCCCGTCAGAATTTGAATGCACGATCTTGGCATTATGATTTCGGCAATCGCCTTCGCACAATTGCAGTATGTACCACGCGTCAAGGCATGTCAATGCATCTTCAATTCTGTTTTTCTAACAGATCGCTTTTTTTCAGAAAAAATTCTCGATCAGGTTTTCTCTAAAACACTCTGCCTGGAGGCACAAAAGCCATGAACTCAGGCAGAATCATTCCCGACTGCGAGAAATTTCACTTTTAGCGAATCAAAGTTGCTTCGACATCCCGGGGTGCGAGTACATGACGCGTATTCGTATATCGAGCCGGGTCGAGCTCAAATAACTTACGATTCTCTTCCGTCGTAAACAGATACAACTCCTCATTATAATAAGCGGCAAAAGCGGTCGATCCCGGAATCGCACGATCTGATTCCCAAACGATCACAGGATCGCATCCAAGTAACCGGGGGGCGAACTCGTGCGGATTCTGCTCAAACTCGCGCAGTTCTTCAGTTCCTGTGAACTGATACCGCTGCTGCTTGTGAACCATAACGAATTCTTCACTCCCCTTAACCCACTGACGGTTCTTCTTCAAACTGACTGGGCAGAATCCATCCAGAGCCAGGAACACAACTTCCGGTTCCAGTTCTGCAGTGACTTTATCCGTTCCATACGGATTGGGGACAGATTTCTGCTGACCGCCCGACTGCTCCTCAGGTTGATTAGGATCCTGAGCTTCAACGGCCAGTTTTCCTTCTTCTCCCAACTGAATTTTCCACATGGAAACAGGCACGGGATCTTTGCCGGAATTTTTACGATCGCGAAGTATCTCCTGTGACCTCTGATATTTATCGGCCACTTCGAGTCCACTGCGGACAAACTCCTGATAAGAAGCCATCCCGACCAGCTTGCTCAGCATGCGACCGTTGGCATCGATAAACACGTCCGTTGGGTAAGTATCCACCTGATACATTCGAGCCAGTTCGGTTGCCCGTTCTGCATTTACTTTGACCAGAATCACTCGTCCCCCCATTTGCTTTTGCAATTGTGGTGAAGAGAAAACTGTTTGATTCATCTGTCGGCAAGGTCCACACCAGTCGGTATAGAAGTGCAACAGGATTGGTAGATTCTGTTCGCGGGCGACTTTACGAGCCGAGTCGAAATCGTGGTACATCAACTGCGGAGTTTCAGCGGAGGCTGTTCCTGTGAAAACTCCCGAAAAAAGAGAGAACACGAACAGAGTTAGCAGATTATATTGAATGTGATTCCGTTTCATAACGGTCTCCTTGAAGTTCAGGCACGCTTTTTATTGCTATCGGTCACTAGTTCTCTAAACGAAAGCCGAGCCTTGCAGGGGACATCATTCTTCAAAGAAAGCTGAGTAATCACACGATTGTGACGAAATTCTCGTCCGTGTAATCCTTACAATCGACAGTTATGTCTTATGCGGTTTCCTCAGTCATCGAGATGTTTTCTC
>DOCI01000186.1:2212-4765 GCA_003503535.1 Planctomycetaceae bacterium | reverse complement strand
GTGTAGGTCAGGCATTGCCTGACTTACACTTCATTGTCACGTCAGCTATCCGACGAAAATCGGCCGACGATTCGCAGGAACAAAAACAGCACGACAATTTGCACAATCAGACAAAGCCAAACATTAATCCCGAAACCAATCGGCAGGCACCCCAGCAAAAACGATGTCCCTCCGACTGTTAATGCGTAGGGAAACTGAGTCTCCACATGTTTAAGATGATCGCAGTCTGCTGCTGCAGCCGAGAGGACCGTGGTATCTGATATTGGCGAACAGTGGTCACCGAAGATTGCACCTGCCAGTACGGACCCCACTGTTCCCAGCAATACCGGATCAGAAATCAGAGTCGCCTCTCCCCCGAGCGCCGTCCAGCTCAATTCCGTGAATGGCACGACCAGTAACCCCATCGTCGCAAACGAACTGCCGGTCATAAACGAAACTGCAGCCGAGACGATAAATGCAACCGCAGGCAACCATTCCGGGGATAACGAGTTGCCGACAAGTTGTTGCAAATAACGTCCGGTTTTTAAATGATCATCATCACAAATCGCTCCAATCATCCAGGCCATTGTCAGAATCACAATCGCTGGAACCATACTTTTGGCACCCTCAATCCAAGCCTCCATCGATTCATTGACCGTAAACGTCCGACTGAAAATCGTGCTTACTACGCCTACTGCTGACGCGAGAAATGAAGCAACAACCAGCACTTCAGTTGCCCGGTCCATGTCCATCATCATTCCAATGGCGACTGTAACAAGCAGCGTGCCAATCGGCAGCAGGGCATGTCGCATCAGTAATGAATCATTTCGAGAGTTGTTTGGAGACACGGTATCATTGGATGGAGTGAGATCAGGATGAGCGGCTTTGAGTTCAGCCGTCAACATTGGACCATAGTCTCGTCCCGTCCATCCAATCAGAAAAACGAACAGGAGCATCGTCAGGGGATAAAACCGATACGGTATCGTCGCCAGAAAAACTTCCCAGCCATTCACCGACTGTCCAACCGCCTGGAATCCCTCGACCAGCAACGAGACTTCAAAACCGGCCCACGTGGAAATCAAAGAGAGCCCGGCTACGGGAGCGGCTGTAGAATCAATCAGGAATGCCAGTTTCTCTCGTGAGATTTTCAATCGGTCCGTCAACGGACGCATCGTTCCCCCGATGAGCAGCGTGTTCGCGTAGTCGTCAAAGAAAATGATCAGCCCCATCAGCCAGGTCAGCATTTGACCGTGACGTCGATCGTCGATGCGACTTGCAATCCGATTCAAAACCGCATTGGTGCCACCAGAGAGTGTCATAATGCCGACCATCGCACCCAGAAAAGCCGTGAAGAGAATAATATGCAGGTGAAAGTAATCGACCGTTCCGTTCTCCCCGGGAGCAGCCACTTGATGTAACAGGAGTGTGTCGAAGATCCTTAGAAAGCCAAGATCCGGGCGACCGCCTTCCATGATCGTCGTCCCCACCCAGACGCCAACAAACAAAGCCGGCAACACATTTCTCAAGGTGATTGCCAGAACAATAGCCACAACTGGCGGCAACAGACTCAGCAGGGAGGCTTCCATACATAATTCAGTAAGTGTTTGAACCGGAGCGCAATAATGACGGATTGAGCATACTCGGCTGCCTGCCTCGCATGCCACCAAGCCTTACGTCGATTATGCTTATCACTCAAATATTTTCAGCATCCGCGACGCGATCTTAAATTTCTGCTACAACTTTCAGCTTATCATGAGTAAGAAAAATCGAGGACAAATAGAATCAACTGCAGAGACCGTCACGCGGTCGGATGCAGAATTGAAAGTAACCGCTTATCACGAAGCGGGGCATGCGGTGATGGCGATTTTGCTGGGGCGAACCGTTGAAAAAGTAACGATTGCTCCCGGGCAGCTGCAGAGTGGGATCAGTCGACTCGGAGCCTGCAAAATTCAGAAAGGTCGGCATAAAGCTTCCAAAGACCCGATGGAAGATGAAGTTCTGATTTTGCTGGCCGGGATGGTGGCGGAAAGTCGTGTGACCGGACGGTATTGCCAGCTGGGAGCCTCTCAGGATCTGCTCCTCGTTGAAAGTCTGCTCTCCGTAAATCGAGCTAAAAACGAACGTCAACTGCAGCGACTGGCTCAACGACTGATCGATAAAACCGACAACCTGCTCAACGGTGCAGAACCATCGAAAGCGATCGAATTGATTGCCAACGAGCTGATGGAGAAAGAAACGATCAGCGGAAGAGCCGTCCGACACTTTCTTGATATGGCGAAGCAACAGTGCTCTTAAAGCTTTTTATAGTCTGGTTTTATAGTCAGAACCCTTTGAAATTCTTTTTCCCGTTCAACCCTGTAATGGTTATGGCTATTGCCTGTCGTGTTGGCGATTCGAATTCTTTGGATTATGGTATGTCTCAAAGAATCTAATTATTTTCGACATGTTCTAACCAAAGCTCATCTCCATGAATTACCTCCAGCTCGATGGAAAAACCTTTCTCGTTACCGGCGTTGCGAATCGTAAGAGTGTCGCCTGGCACACTGCTCAATTACTTGAAGAAGCCGGGGCGAG
>DOCI01000186.1:848-2099 GCA_003503535.1 Planctomycetaceae bacterium | reverse complement strand
CCTCGGTTCGTTCCGAGCAACGCAAAGAATCACTCAAGAAATTATTGGGGGATCGTCCCGTATATATTTGCGATGTCGAGCATCAATCCGAAATTGATCGACTTCAGCAGGAAGTCTCGAAAGACTATGGCACGCTCCACGGGCTGGTCCACTCCATAGCCTTTGCGGACTACTCGGCGGGTTGGAAGCCGTATAACGAAACACCAAGGGCGGCGTTTCTGCAAAGCGTTAACATCTCCTGCTTTTCATTAATGGCCTTAGCGGAAGCCTTTAAAGAGCAGTGGCATGAAGACGCGAGCATCGTAACGGTTTCGATTTCAACAACCCGCATGGCCGCAGAAAATTATGGCTTCATGGGCCCTGTCAAAGCGGCTCTTGATTCCTCCGTTTGTTTTCTGGCGAAGTCGTTTTCGAAGTTTTCCCGGGTCCGTTTTAATGCCGTTTGCCCCGGATTACTGAAAACTTCTGCCTCTGCCGGAATTCCGGGTTACGTCGACAGCTATCTTCATGCAGAAAAAGCCACGCTCAGAAAACAAGCCGTGCAGACAGAAGAAGTCGCCAACACAATCGCCTTCCTGCTCAGCCCCCGCTCTTCTGGAATTAACGCACAGGGGCTTGTGATCGATGCCGGGATGGGCATCAACTATTTTGACGAAGAGATCCTGCGGCAGGGTTCCTGAACCACATTGCCGTTAAAGATCATACACTTTGACCAGACTGGATTGAGTCAGATCCCACAGGGCCACAGTAGAATTTGAGCGAGAAATGTAGAGCTGCTCACCATCATCCGAGTAAGCGACATCGTTAACGGCAGACTCATTTTGAAGGAGCACTCGCATCGTCGCACCGGTGTTACTGTCAAGCAGGAGAACAAAGTTGAATTCGCCACCAACGGCGATCATGTTCAGAGTTTCGTGGCAGGTCAACGCCTTGACGGTCGCTGACTTTCCAACTGAGGTGGTCCAGCAGGTTTCCAGTGTATCCAGAGAAATCGCCTGGACATCCCCATTGAACTGTCCCGTAATCAATAAACGGCTATTGCTCAGGCATTCCAGAGAACGAGCATGACACGGGTTAATCAATTCCAATTGATCAACCCCGTCTTCCAGACGATAAATACCATTATTTGTCGAGGCATACAGATTATGAAGCTGTTCATCATAAGCAAAATCGAAAATCAGATGCTGAAGACGGATAGTCTTTTCAAGTCGGCCGGAAATCGTATCCAGAATATCAACACGGTATGTCAAT
>DOCI01000186.1:0-785 GCA_003503535.1 Planctomycetaceae bacterium | reverse complement strand
CTCTGCATTGAAATCGCAACTGGCAACGGCGATTTTCTGATTGTCCTCAAACATGGTGACAGCAGAAACTTCCAAGGTTTGTGGCACAAACAATTCGGTGAACGAATTCTTCAAGTTAAAGTGTAAGTTAAAATTTGGATTTGAGTTGACGTAAACGGCAAGTGGCAGACCGGAAGTGCGAACCATTAACTGCAGTGCTGAGCGATTCCCACGAGAGGAAACTTGTTCAATCGTTCCATCTTCCAAGTTCAGTTCCATGGTCCGTCCAGCTGTTGCCCGAGCGATGATTTTCGATTGACCGCTCACTAATGCAATATCGAAAAACCCTCCCAGAGGTTTTTCAATATTATTGACAATAGGATCGGTATCACCAAAAGGCTGAATCAGCCCGCCCCCAGTACTGCTCAACTGATACCAGGCCCCACCAGCGATTAAAATCGCAAAGACAACGAATGCTTTGAGTCGATTTGCCTTCTTGTTAGGCAACAATGGTGAAGCAACGTCCAGAAATATTGATTCTGAACCAGCAGAGTCATGCATGGAGTGCGCAGAATTATTCATGGGAAACCTTACGGGGCGAACTGCTTTGTAGGCAGTTCTTCACGAAAACGATCAGTCAATCAGGAGGGAGCATACAGGAGAGCACATTAGGTTGGTTCTAAGAACTCAACTAGGTGAGCATATTGCGTGCCTAAATGAATTTTTTAACCAACATACCGTCAAGGACAGATATCCCTGAAAAGGATGGATCAGTGCGTTTTACACACTAATCATTTGGGTTGATG
>DOCI01000137.1 GCA_003503535.1 Planctomycetaceae bacterium | reverse complement strand
GGGATGCGGGGATCGTGATTCGAAGAAGTACACACCCGTGTCGGGGCTTGCCTTGATGACTGTGTACTCGGTGCCGTCACCCGCAGATCTGCGTCGTTGGCAATTTCGAACGCCCGTTGGCGAGCCCGTTCCGATAGTCCCCCCTGGGCATTGGCCTGCATCCGCCAAATGATCCGCTTGATGAGCCATTTTTTGTGGTTCGAGCGGCAGGCCTCTTTAAAAGTGTCTTCGTAGATGAGCTTAAGTTGTTTGACCGTCTTCTGTTTGAGGCGGGTCAGTTCCTGGTCGACTTTGAACGCCATCGCATTGTTCTCCTTCATGAGTTGGAAATTCGGGAACGGCTCTCTTGGCCGTTAACCACGTGACACAGTGAGCCATCACGGGCCGGAAACCTCAAGCGAGTTGGGAGCCGGTTCGGGAATCGTTCTGAGAGTTTTCCGATTCGAGCTGATCGCGGGCTGCGAGCCGGAGAATGGCTGCCGCGAAGAGGTTGGCGACTTGGGCGGTGGGAGGCGGCTGGCTTTGTGTGCTGTTCATCTGGCATCTTCCGTGAAAGTGTGGTTAAATCTCTATCTGTTAACCTACCGGTGGCCAGAGCGGGTTGTTCCACGATTTGGGAGGAAATCGACGTGGTTTTCGGAAAACGCAAAATATCAAGTGTTGAGCAGTTTGATGATGAGAAACCCGAGCCATTCGAGCCTATATTTTTGTATGAAACCGGAACCGTTCGGATGGAGGAGGGATATTTCTTCGATGCATTCAATGAATCGATATTTAGGTGGATAGTTGATTCATCAGCGTCCTATCGAGTCCTTGGTCATAATTTTGAAACCTTGTACAAAACGAATTCAAACAAATGGATCAAGGTTGAATATGACTCCTGCCACTTAGAAAGTGTCCAGGGAGTAGAGCTCTGGTGCAGTGATGGAATTCCATACGCTATCGAAGTCGAACCGCTGGATGCCGCCAGATTCTTATTGGAGCATCAATGTGCTTTACCAAATGATCTGAAACAGGTTTATTCTGCTCATTTCAACAAGTCGCAGAAGTCTCGAAATGCCAAAATTCGCCCATTTCAGCATTGGCTTGATATCGATAAGCCATCCATGCTTACGAATACAAAGTTCCATAACGTAGATTTGGCTTCTGAATTCAATCTCATCTGCATAAATCTATACAAGATCAGTCGCATGATTGAAGGGAGTCGTGGAAAGGGAGACTATGGGGGATTCTTCGAGATCGTCATACCACTGATGGTTCTCAATCGGAGCTTTCCCGTCGACTTTGCAACATGGGACTGGAGCACAAAGAAAGCTCCGCCTGAATCTATCGAACTGCTTGAAATGGATTGGCCATTCGAACTCAACAATATCCGAGATGCAATTAACGAATTTCTGGATAAATATAGTGGACCACTTTACTGCCTATCCGCTTGCAGTGGCTCCATTGATAGTCCCGACAAGCCAACAGCTCAAGAGATGAATCTCGCAGCCAAATACCTTTACGATGAGCTTGCAGACATCCAGAGTTATGCGACCGATGTCAATATCGCACTTCGGGAGTGGATAAAGCAGCAAGAAGTCATTGAAACCCCATCAGCCCTAATTGATATCCCTGAGTCAGAGACCGCAAACAATCCCGAAACACCGATAGTGACGCCAGAAGATCGAGTTCCGACTCATCCTGAGAATATACCGGTATTCGAGCGAAGCAATGATGGAATTCCGATTCTCAGATTTACAGATTCTGGATTTTACTATGATGGAAAATTTGCCTGCCTCACAGAAAAAACTATTGAGCTTTTTCTATATATGGCCAGATCTCCAGGGGGGAAAATATACCGCGATCAGGCTGCAAGTGATGTTTGGAAAGAAGAACCAGCTGCAGACGGCACTGTTACCAACGAAATCTACATCATCCGCAAAGCACTTCGACCAATGTTATTTCTGAATGAAGATGGCGACCCAATTCCCAAAAAAGGTAGAAAAAAGACATTATGCTGGACCATAGGGTTTCAATTTGAGCTCATCGATGAATATGGGCCTGGTAAATCTCAGAGTAAAACAAATAAATCTGGAAAAGATTCAAAATAGATTGCTGACAGATTCTGGCAAGATTGCTGGCAGACACACTTCCGCAAGTTATTAAGAACAACTTGCAGGAGAAATGTTGTGCCCCACCCCATCGACCCGTTCGCCAGACAATTTATCAGCGACAAAGCTCGCCAAATTGAAGGGCGATTTCGCCATTTGAGCCTGGATCGGGAAGACCTCAAGTCTCTTATGCTGCTCGATCTGCTCAAACGCAGTCCCAAATTTGACGCCGCCCGCAGCCAGTGGACCAGCTTCGTCAAGATGATTGTCGACCACTGCGTCGCCGATCTACTGGAAGCGGCCAGGCGAATGACGCCGTTGCATCAGGTCGACTGGCCCGTGGAAGGTTACTCCACAGGACAGCAACGCTCACGCCATCGCAGCTATTGGGCCACAGATCCAGAAATGGCCTCCTCGCTCAAGTCGGATGTCCACGACGTCGTAAACGAGCTGAGTGAAGAAGACCAGCGGATCTGCGAAATGCTCTCCGAACAAACGCTCTCTGAAGCGGCTCGACGCCTCATGATCAGCCGCAGCACGCTCTATCGCCGCATGGATGGGATCCGTCAGCAGTTCGAAAAACGGGATCTCGACAAATATCTCTGATTCCCGCCGTGAAAGTTCTGACTCTGCCAGTAGTTAATAAGTAGGGATTGTATGTGTTTCAGATAACTTCGAGAAATTTTCAGAAAATGCTGAGACATCGTGGAACAACTCAATTTTTCCACCGGTAGGTTTAAGAGTAGAGAGATTTTATGACCACAAATATCAATGAATTTCTCAAGATATGAGACAAAAGTGGACAATCCGATTTTTGCCCGCGTATGTATTCAATAGAGGAATACTGTTTCCAGTTAAGGACTCACACATGCATCCAGAAATCTATCGGTACACCTTTCAACCTCATATCGACTTTGCCGATGTGGAAGCCACGATTGTGCTCTCGGTCTGGGCGACTGAAGCCCTCCACGGCGAAGCTCAAGTCCGTCTGGATTGTGGACATGCCATCGACAAAGACGAACGTAAACTCGTCATCGATGCCTCCACTGAAGTTGGCATGGACCTCAATCGCATTTTGACTGGCTTTCTGCAACGTGAGTTTGAACCGACTGACTTCACTGTCGAACGCGTCACCGAATCTCCCGAACCGGTCTCTGTTTAATTGAAGGCACGAACATGGATGGATCTCAACCCCCAATGCTCCGCGTCAGCCCACTCAATCGCTGTCCCATTTGTGGACATGGCGACTGGTGTATGGTGGCTCCTAATGGCAAGACGGCGATTTGCCCTCGGACAGCTGAAGGTGCCGTCAAAGATCTGGGGGAAGCAGGTTATCTGCACGTGGTCCATCCTGATCATGTCACGCCCCACCCTGCTCCACGTAATGAACCACAGAACACAGTCAAAGTCGATTTCCAACATTTGTCCGATATTCGTCGTGAACGAGCCGAGCCAAGACTGCACGATCTGGCTCGCACGCTGGGTGTTAGCGTTGATGCCCTGCGGTGCCTCAAAGTTGGCTATAACGATTATGACCAAACCTTCACATTTCCTGAGCGGGACGGCCAGGGCAACATCATCGGGATTCTGCTGCGATATCCTACTGGTCCCAAGAAGCGGATCAGGGGTTCCAAATCTGGTTTGAGTTATGCGGATGCATGGGACGATGGCACAGGTCCGGTCTTTGCCGTCGAAGGTCCGTCCGACACGGCGGCCTTGATGACATTGGGCCTCAATGCAATTGGTCGACCCAGTAACCGTGGCGGCTATAGTCACCTGGCGGATTTACTTAGTGACTTTCCCGAGGACCGCAACATCGTTGTGCTGGGCGATTGCGATCGCAAAGAGGATGGATCCTGGCCCGGTAAACAGGGTGCGATTCAAACTGCCAGCGAAGTCTCTAAACGACTTGAGCGGACGGTTTACTGGGCCTTGCCACCTGATGGTGTGAAGGACGCCCGTGCCTGGCTCAATGAGCATGGCGGTGATAACCCCACCTCAATGCGGGACTGCTTTCTGGAAGGTTTGCAGCTTCATGCGATTACTCCGCCACCCGTGATTCGCTCGTTCGTGCCGTTTCAGGAACCGATCAGCCTGGGCAGTTATCGCGCAGAGATGCTGCGACGACGTTTGTTCTCACTGGATCGTCCCGGAATTTATCTGGATCGCAGTATGACTGGATCCGGTAAGTCTGCCATTGATTATCGCGTCGTTCTGAATCTCTTCGGTCGCACGGAGGAGGTCGCATGAGCGTTGCCCTGATCTATCCGACTCACAAGAACATTCAGGAAGAACTGGATCGTTATGAAGCTGCAGAATTCAAGGCGGCTGCGTTTCCGGTACGGACCACTGTCGATACGGATTTGACCAACCAGAATTGCTGGAATGACGAAGCCAATCAGGTCGAGTTGATTGGCCTGCCGGTCGTTAAAACAATCTGCAACACTTGCCAGAATCGTATCTCGTGTAAAGTAACAGGCTATCTGGGCCAGACCATTGAAGCCCGTGAGGCTGATGTCTGTCTCGCGACTCATAAACGGACAGCGGTGACGGGGTTTACCGAACTGACTCAGGGACGGGATTATGTTTCCGTTCACGAGGACCCCCTCGAAATCCTCCGTCCGACATTGATGCTTAAACCCCAGGGTCTCGATGAAGTCTGTCAGCTGATCGAACGCCTACTGACGGATCCCACCTATCTCAACTGGTACAGCGACGGCCAGCGTCGTGATGACGAAGGCAATGTCTTTCATGATCCAGAGCAGGTCGTACGTCGTGAACGCATTTACGAAGCTCTGGTTGTATTAGATCGTCTCTTACAGAACCTGAGTCAAACCATTGAGCAGGCGACGGAACCGAAGCCCTGGCAGCCTCCCGAGGTGATGGATTCTCCAGCAAAATTCGAAAGTTTTCTGTGGTGGGCGATTCGGACCAGCAAGCTGCGGTTCACGGAATCCCCATGGCAGTTCGTATTGGCTGCCTTCAATGGACGACTTGAAGAAGTGATGATCCTGGTCACCGAACACCATGTTAAAGGCTTGCCACAAGGTGTGACGCAAACCCACAAAGAGTGTGTTGGAGTCATTCATAACAATCCTCCTGCAGGCTGCGTGGTCTGGATCAACGATGCCACGGCTGATCGCGAGTTTCTGGAGAACCTGATCGGAACACAGATTCATGACCAGACACCCGAGGGTATGATTCCAACGCTGCATCAAGCTCATCAGTATGTTCGCGACATCACCCGCAAAACATCTCGTAAACGATTACAGGCCTATGTCCGAGGGCTGCTCTGCAAATACCGAAACAAACAGCGGATTGGTCTAATCACGCACAGCAACCTCCTCTCAGCGATCGAACAGCTCGAAGACAAATTCCTCAATCGCGTTGTCAAGATGACACACTTTGGGTCTGGCGATGAACGATCCTCGAATGCCTGGCATAACGATTGTGATTTAATCCTCGTACTGGGAACGCCGCGAGTGCCTCCCAACACGGTCATGACCTTATTAACGCAGGTCGGTCAGAGCGAGGCTGCCTGCATTATTCCGAAGTGGGATGTGATTCACTGGTATGGTCGCACGACAGCGGGCGTGGAGAAGAAATTCGAAGGTCGGGGCTATTACGACAAAACGTGGATGCGAGCTCATCAGTCGCTGGTCCGCGCCAGCTTAGTGCAGGCGGTCGGTCGTGGTCGAGGCATCCTGGAAAATGGTTGTGATGTCATTGTACTGAGTTCTGACGAGTGTGGTTTGAAGGTTATCGATGAATCGGTCCCGGCTCTCGGGCACCAGCTCCATGCGTTTTATGGTCAGATACGAAACTTATGCGCAATAAACTCCAAGATATATATTATGGAGAATCTTGCGCTTAGCTCCTCAGAGCTCGCCAAATTGACCGACCTGCCCGAAAGAACGGTTCAATACAACCTGAAGCAACTTGAAGAACTCGGCCTCGTCCACCGCAATGGACCACGCTCAGGTTGGAAGCTCGGCCCCAATCCTTCTGTCAGCCACAGTCATACAATTGACAGTTCTGATAGCGACAATCGCCATCTAAATAATCAATCACCTCCCTCTGAAAGGAATCTCTAATGTCCCAGGAACTGAAGATCGAACAATGGCCCATCAAGAAGGTTAAACCTTATGCGAACAATCCTCGAAAGAATGATCATGCTGTTGAACAAGTGGCTCGCTCGATAGAAGAGTATGGCTTCCGGCAACCGATCGTCGTTGATGAAGCGGGCATAATCGTCGTCGGCCACACGCGCTGGAAGGCTGCCAACATGCTCAAGCTGAAGGAGGTCCCGGTCCACGTCGCCAAAGGCCTGACTGAAGCCCAGATCAAGGCGTATCGCATCGCCGACAACAAAACCAACGAACTGGCCGAATGGGACCTGGACCTTCTGCCTCTCGAACTGGCCGCGTTGTCAGAACTCGATTACGACATTGATGTGTTGGGTTTCACGAGCGATGAACTGGCTGAGATAATGCAGCCGGAACAACCCGAGCCGCAGACTGATCCGGACGATGTGCCTGAACCACCTGACGAGGCGATTACGAAGCCGGGTGACCTGTGGATTCTTGGTGACCATCGCCTGCTGTGCGGCGACAGTTCCAAACCCGAGGACCTCGATCGGTTACTCGATGGCCAGCCGATCCACTTGGTGAATATGGATCCGCCCTACAACGTGAAGGTCGAGCCCCGTTCCAACAACGCGATCAGTGCGGGCAACAGCAGCTTTGCCAAGTCGACGTCAAAAACGCATCACCAGAAGTTTGA
>DOCI01000161.1:15853-16298 GCA_003503535.1 Planctomycetaceae bacterium | reverse complement strand
TTGGTCCCTGGCTGTTTCGAATTGGGGTCAATTTGACTCTTGATTTCCTCAGAAAACGAAAACGACGGGGGCGAACGTCGGTATTCAGTGAGATTCAACCTGATGAGCCGATGAATCCCGGGTCAGCCGATCCGAGAAATCATCTGGATTTATCAGAAGAAGTTTTACGAGTGATGGAAGATATCCCTGAAAAATATCGCTCGGTGCTCGTTCTCCGCGATCTGGAAAATTTTTCCACTGCGGAAATNNGCAGCCATCGTCGGACGGAAAGAAGCAACGATTCGCTGGAGACTGGCTGAAGCGAGAAATCGCTTCAAAGCTCTCTGGTTGAAACGTGCGGACGATTTTTCTCCCTTGGATGATTAATTGAGAATTGAGGATTTCTCGTGAACAATTCGTTCCGAGTGAAAGATTAGAGCCGTTTCCCTGAATGTGTAGCGGGTGG
>DOCI01000161.1:10534-15709 GCA_003503535.1 Planctomycetaceae bacterium | reverse complement strand
CAAACCATCAAAAAGCCGCTACAGTTAACTGCAAACTGCAGTAGGATTTGAGTTTAATGGGTGAAACCATGAGTTGCCGTTGTATTGAAAATCGTGAAAAGTTGGCATTGCTGGTCGGGCGGGATGCCCCGGATAGGCTTCCGGAAACGCTTCGTCGAAGTGTTTCCAGTTGTCCCACCTGCCGAGATCATTACCGAGGTTTATGCGAATCAATCGGCATGATTGATCGCGTTCATGATGAACCGATCCCAGAATTGAAGTCCTCGTTGTGGAATTCTCTATCTCAGCGACTTCCCGAAAAGCGAGTCTCACGAAATCGATATCAGGACTGGAAGCAGCATTTTTTTCCGGTTTTTTCACTGACTGCGGCCTGCCTCGCTTTGGCGATTGTCTTTCTGGATGGTCGCTTCCAGGATAACCAGCAACGCGTTTATCAGACAACTTCTGCCAAGGGAGTTGGTAGCTATTCTCTGTTGCCTTTGAGTCCTGTGCTTGATGAGGAGTCAGCCGCATATCCACAGGCATCGTCATTGCAGTTTGAACCCAACTGGTCAGGCCGCAAGACATTGTCTCCCTTATTCAACAATCCAGGCCTGCTCGATCAGAATTCTCCCGACTTATCGGATCAATTCCTCGATGAGATGCAGAAACTGAAAGCCTCTCGATCAAGAATGTTCAATAACTAGAGCATTTCCAAATAGTTTCTGCAGTCTCCTGGGCGCGAAATGTCCTAATAAAGCTTTGTTTGCTCCTGCCGAACACTGCAGGTGATTTTTTTAAAATGCTCTAATTGATTGTGCAATTTATAACTTTGCCAGTGCAAGTGAGACTAACCCTGAAGTTACGATGCACTGGCAAAGCCATTGCAACCCGGCGTCAATGATGATTTGATTTCTGATGCCGGGCATGTCAAAATCAGTCGAGTTTTATCATGATCATGGAACTGGTTTCAGGTTTATAGCATGCCACTTTTTGAATATCGTTGTTCTGACTGCCAGTCTCAGTTTGAGTTACTGATTCGCTCTTCGCAGCAACCGGAGTGTCCAACCTGCGGAAAGTCAAATTTGGAAAAACTACTCAGTGTCACTTCCGCGACGGCTGTCAGTCATTCAGGGCTTCCGATTGCGAATAGTTGCCCACCATCTTCTGCACCTGCCTGTGGTCCAGGTTGCTGCCGACTGCCTCATTGATTGCTATTGGCTGTTTTGTTCCTGAGAAGTCTTTTTCAAATCTTTCAAACCCAGCCATTGCTCGGCAAACCGCGTCAGTTCGTTCAATTGACGATCATTCAGTATCGGACGACCATGATCCTCCAGCCAGGTCAGGTCTTCTTCAGCCAATGATCGTTCTCGCTGACGAATAGCCACCAAGGATCGAATATAGCGATGTTCGATTTGATTCGCGGGATCAATCGCAACCAGCAGATTCAAATATCGCAGCAAATCCTCAACACTTTCCTGCCGCTCTGCGATTCCCTGCAGATTACGAATCATCCGAATCAGAATATCTCGTGATGACTGCGGTTCGAGATAGGCATCGTTCCAGGCAGTGTTGGATTGCAGTTCGACTCGAGTCATCACATCGACCAACCCGAGTATTCGTCCTCGATCAAAAACATCGACCATCATATCTGGTTCATCGTTAACATATTGTCGAACAATAAAATGCCCGGGTAAGCCGATGCCTCGAATATCAAGCTCAAGCTTTTCTGCCAAAGCGAGATACAAAACCGACAGGGAAATTGGCAATCCTTCGCGGTCGTCAATCACTTCGTTCAAATAGCTATTTGATTTGTGATAGTAGTTCGTACGGCTGCCATGAAATCCGTTTTCCTCAAAGAGATAACGATCCATCACTTCCCGAAGTTCGACTTCATTCAGCTTCTGATCTACTGCCATGTTCTTGATCTCATCAGCCAACTCATCGATTTGCATGAGATAGGTTTCAACATCCAGTTCCGGGTTGTCGTATCGTGCCAGAAACAAAGCCAGTTGAGCGATACGAGGTTGTTTTCTTTTCAGTTCTTCCTCAATCTGCAGTCTGATTATTGAATCATGGACACGACGATTGAGACGACGAATTTCAGCTGCCCGCAGCTCCAGATCGGCAGCCATCTGATTCAAATAATCGCGACTTTCCAGCGGAAATGTTTGCAGTTTCTGAATCGACTGCTGGCTGATCAGTTCCTCCGTTTTCAATTCTTCGACCAGCAAATCCAGTTGATTCTGAATGTCTTCGGTGAGCTGCGAGTTCGAAAGTTCTTCCGCTAGCTCAAAGCCCCGAAAGCTGGCCTTGGTATCGCGAAACTTGGCCAGTCCGACGGCATTCGATTTTTTCCCTACAGGATGATCTTCCAGATCAATCACGAGTTCGTCATTGCAGTAACAGCGGATATGAGACTGATCGATCGAAACTTTCAGCCGATTCCAGTCTCCAGGCTTATAGGCAGGCGAAGAGATTTCCTGCAGAACATGCCAGCTGAAAACATCAGCTCCATCAAATCGGGAAAGACGTAAGTTCCCTGCACTGGGATAAAATCCGTAATGGCGATCCTGACGATCCGCCTGAAACACCAGCCCGGCAGCTCCGGCTTCGTCATCCAATTTGACAGAAACCTGAAGCTCAAACTTCTGATTGTCCAAAGGTGCCTCATGCCAGAGGCAGAGCGAACGACCACCGAATCCTTTTCCACTACCAGAAACCAGTATCTGGCCTGCCCGCTGACTCCAGGCTGCACCGAATAGCTCCTGCCATTTTTCTGAATTCAAACGGCCGATGGTTGTCCAGCGAGAGAGTGTGATCGGATTCGGGGATTCCAGAATCGACTTCAGGCCCTCGACCGGCATGGCAAAGCCCACATTGACGGCTTCCGCACTTTTGTAGGTGATAATCCCAACCACTTCGCCAGCTCGGTTCAACAGCGGTCCCCCACTGTTCCCGTGATCAATCGGCATCGAGACCTGGATGAGATCAATTCCATTGATTTCCTGAGTTCCGGAAACGATTCCCGTCACCAGAGAATTCTTATACCCCCGCGGATGCCCAATCGCTGCAACGTCGTCTCCCTGCTCTGCTCGATTCCCCAGCTTCAAAGCAACGATCTTTCGATTTGTCAATTCCTCAGAATTCAACTTGAGTAGAGCAAGGTCTGAAGTCTCATCACTGGCGTAAATAGACTCAACTGTGTATTGCTGACCATCCAAAAATGTGACGCGGATAGGACGGGCTTCTCCAATGACATGCCGATTCGTGGCGATCAAGCCGGTATCATCGACGACAAATCCTGTTCCCATTCCCAGCTCTTCACCCTCTCTCCCCAAAAAAGCAACGGAAACAATGGCCTCGCGAATTTTTTCCGCAATCGATTTGAAATCGACAGGCGCTGTAACTTGCTCCTTCGCCTCTCCTGACTCCTGAACAACATCTTCTGCGCGAATAGAAGCACTGAAAAGGCAGAGAGAAAACAGAAACAAAAATGCCAGAGATGTCTGGTTCCCAAAAGATTTCATTATGTCTCCGAGATGGACTGCGAGAATCGCAATGAGTCTCTTACCAGTGGAATTGTGATATAAAAAAAGCCAACCCCTTCAGGCTGGCTTGGCATCTTGACGTCAGTCATTTGATTACTGACCTAATTCCCGTTCGATGGCAGCAATTACTTTGGGAGAATCGGGTTTAACTCCCGTAGCGAAGCGTTCAACGACTTGCCCCTCTTTATTCACCAGAAATTTTTCAAAATTCCAGCGAATCGGTCCTGCAAATTCTGGATTCGTCTGCTTGGAAGTCAAAAACTGATAGACAGGGGAAGCCTCTTTACCATTGACATCAATTTTGGAAAACATGTCAAAAGTCACACCATAGTTTGCAGAGCAAAACTGTTGAATTTGTGTTTCCGAACCCGGTTCCTGACCACCGAACTGGTTACAGGGAAATCCAAGAATCACGAATCCTTTATCACCATAGGTTTCATTGAGTTGCTGTAATGTTTCATACTGGGGAGTCGCCCCACATCGACTGGCAACATTGACAATCAGAACAACTTTCCCATCGTATTTTGAAAGATCCACCTCTTTACCGTCAATCGTCTTTGCCGAGAAATCGAGTGGGCTGGTAGCCGGGTCAGCTGCAAATGCAGATTGACCTGCAAGTATCAGGATTGTCAAAGCACAAAATAATTTCATTGTTTCGCTTTCTGTAATTTTCCGATGTAATAAGACTTATCGTCGTGAGATTAGTTTTTCACATCCTGTGACTGATCTTAAATTATTGTCCCATCATGGAAAATAAATAGCTAACAAACTGGAATTTATTAATTTTGAGCAGATGCCTGCTGAGAGCCTGCCAGTTGCTGTTCCAGTTTTTGCTTATGAGCAACAGATAAGGCAACCAGCGTTTCGTTCTGCTTGACTTGAGCAGCCAGTTCCGCCTGTTGTTTCTTTTCGTCTTCAGTAACCGGAGCGACCTTGTCCAGTTCTGCTAATTGTTTCTTCAATTCTGGCAGACTGTCCTGCAGCTTTTTGACATTGGCTTCCTGACCTTTGAATGCTTTGTCAGCGTTCTGAACCGCCACTGTCATCTCCTGGACAGCCTTCTTAGTTGCCGCCAGAGCAGTTTCAAGGTCAGTCACTTGCTTCTGCTTTGCCGCTAGAGCGGCATCAGCAGTCGTCTGAGCCTGTACGGCTTCCGCATGGGATTTATTATGAGTATCGAGTTGCTGTTGAGCAGTCGCCAGTTGTTCCTCCAAAGCTGCGACAGCCTTTTGTCCCTCTTCACCTTCCTGCTTTTTAGCTTCTTCGATTTTCTTATTCAGTTCAGCAATCTGATTCTCAGCATTTTGCTTCTGCTGAGTAGCCGTTGCGACTGCTGTTTTTTTCTCGGTGGCTGTTTTAGTGAGCGATTCAACTTCTTTTTTCAGTTGACCCATTGAGCCTTCCTGAGATTTCAGTTCAGCGGATTTCTTGTTTAATTCCGCCGTTGCTGCATCCAGTTGCTTTTTCAGTTCATTTTTTTGAGTATTCGCTTGTGTCACTTCCATTTCTCGATTACTGATGTCCTGCTTTTTGGCAGTCACCGCCTGTTGACGAGCAGCAATTTTATTATTGAGTGCAGCCAAGCTCTCCTGAGAACTCTTCAATTTGCTTTCGGCTTGCTTCAATTGTTCGGCCGATTGCACTA
>DOCI01000161.1:2161-10389 GCA_003503535.1 Planctomycetaceae bacterium | reverse complement strand
GATTGCACTAACTGTTCAGAAAGTCCTGGTGGATTCGTTGCCAGTGAGAAAAGATGAGTTCCGGTGGTTGCATCCCAGACACGGACATCTCCGGTCCAGTCACCACCAATGGCGCGGTTCGATTCGGCATCAAATGCGACTTCCATGCCAAGATCGGGAAGTCCACCAAAAGCTTTGATTTCTTTACCATCGGCCTGCCACAGTTTTACGACGCGATCACGACCAATCGAGATGATATTACCGTCTCTTGTATAGTCCATCGCAGAAACTCCGCCACCATGCGCATTCCACTTCTTGACTTCATTGCCATCATTCAATTCCCAAAGACGAATCGTGCCATCTTCACTACTACTGGCAACCAGATTCGAATCAGGACGCCAGGAGACATCGGTAATAGCTCCAGTGTGACCTTTCAGATTCAGGTATTCATTTCCAGTCATCGCTTCCCAGAGTGTCATGCCATTACTGCGATCAGCCGTTGCGAGCAGAACTCCATCGGGAGAAAACTCGGCTGCCGTAATCCAATCGGTATGTTTTTTCTTTTCGTAGAGCTGTTCTCCAGTTTGAACCGAATAAACACGAATCATACGTTTTGGACCACACAGGACGACCATCGCATGATCGGAACTGATATCGGCTGCCAGAACAGAATCGTATTCGTTACCGAGTTCAGCAACCCGGCTTCCTGTTTTAATATCAAAGACGATCACGCGTCCTGAAGCACCTCCCTGACCTCCGCCAGCCATCAACAATTGACCATTACGGCTGAACTTTAAAATTTGAGGCGTTCCCTCTGGAAAAGGCAGAACGCCGGAAAGCAGACCGGATGATGTATCGTAAAGCAGGATCTGTTCATAACCGGAAATTGCTGCTAACGGAGCCCAGGGACTACAGGCCAAAGCAGTCACACTGTTTCCGGAAGTCGGAGTATGCACCGGGGTTAATGGCACAGACACCGGCATCACTGGAGCATCGGCTGGTCGTTCTGTCGAAATTTCAATTTTTGCCAGATCGTTTTTTTTCTTGACGACTTTGCTTCCCTTGTTTTGCAAAGCCCCCATGTCGATCCAGTCTTTGATCAACGTCAATTCCTTATCGGGTATTTTGGGTTGATTCGGTGGCATGAACGGTTCGGATTCATGAGCAACAACCATATACAGGTACGATGAAGAAGCGTCTCCAGGCTCAACCGAATCACCAGAGCCACCCCCTGACATCAAGCCCGTAAAACTATCAAGAACCAGTCCTCCCTTCTGATCACTGGCATTGTGGCAGGAACCACAACGCTGTCTTAAAATAGGAAGGATATGGTCGTCGTAAGTTATTTTTTCAACAGCAGCTTCTTCTTCAGCCGCTGAAACTTCAGCAATGTAAAGAGAAGTCAACAGGATCGCTGAGGTGATGAGAAATGTTTTCATCATGATTACTCGATTGGCAGGCAGGAAAAATTGAGGATCATTTGCAAGTCTTGGATATTCCAATTCGCCTCGTGAAATGAAGTCTCGCTTCGTTGAGTTTCATTTTCGTTCACGATTTTTATACGAACAGATTTTGAATAATAATCTGGGGACGAACTGGGGACATCACTCTTAGTGATTGAACAAAAACTCGCGACTGTTCAGCAAAGCCCAGAAGACGTCTTCACAAGCTTGCTTGTAATTACTTTCTTCGGCAAACAGTGGCCGAAGTTTATTCAGTTCTTCTTCCAGTGGCTGACGACTCAAACAGCGAAGATACAATTCTTTAATCACATCGTCCGCAGGTTTCTTCTCAGCAACAAATGTCTTGATGACATTACTGCTGGTAATTTTCTGGTTAGATGTATCGCCATTTAACAGATGTAGAGCCTGCGAAAGAGAGGGTTCCATTTTGACTTCACAGGAACAGACTGTCTCACGGGTCGCACGACCAAATGTTGTCAGGAAGTAATTCGAGGTCGCTCCATCTGCAATTTGAACCGCCCGAGAACCGAGTGGCAAACCTTTGAACTTGTCTTTGGTTTCAGTGACCTGGCTGATCATGTCCAGCACAGACTCGGCTTTAATTCGTCGTGTCGTCTGATGAGCGAAGTTCGTTTCATCGGTTTCATTCGTTGAATTTCTCTCCGTCGAACGCTGATACGTCTTGGAATTACAGATATCACGAATCAGTTGACGGTAGTCGTAACCAGACTCTGTAAATCGTTTCGCCAACTCTTTGAGCAGTTCAGGATTGGTCGGCGGATTACTGACTCGGATATCATCGACGGGATCGATAATGCCAATGCCATAGAAGTGATGCCAGATTCGATTGACAAAGTTTTCTGCAAAGAATGGATTCTCTGGAGATGCCAGCCAGGTGGCCATCACAATTCGACGATCTTTACCGCTGACATCCGGCTTTCCACCACCAAGAAACACAGGGATCGCATTCTGGTTTGTCACCGGATGCTTAACTTCTCCACCGCCGCGGTTGTAAATAATCTTCTCGCGACTGTCCTCAGCCTGCTTACGTCCAACCTGAGCAAAGAAAGCGGCAAAGTTGTAGTAATCATTCTGTGTCCAGCGATCAAACGGATGATTGTGGCACTGTGCACATTGAATTCTCATGCCCATGAAAGTTTGAGCAACATTCTCTGCAACTTTCAGATTGTCCCGTTCCAATTCGTAGTAATTGGTAGCTGGCTCGCTGAATGTGCCCCCACTACTGGTGAGTAGTTCCCGGACCATTTGATCCAGAGGCACATTGTCTGCGATTTGTTCAGCCAGCCAGTTGTAATACAGAATTATCGATTTATAACTGACCTGATTGCTGGATCGCATCATGAGCCATTCTGCCCACTTGGAAACCCACAATTCGGTGAATTCTTTTTGCTCAATCAGTTCATCGATCACTTTGCTGCGTTTATCAGGATCCTGATTCTGCAGAAACGCGGTGTATTGTTCGGGTGAGGGTAACTGCCCCACCATGTCTATATAAATTCGACGAATGAAAATTTCGTCACTGCAAACTGGGGAAGGATTCATCCGCAGTTTTTTCAATTTCAGCAGGACGAGTTCATCAATATAATTTGAAGGCTTTTCGTCTGTGAGTGTAAAATCCAATCCCTTCGGAAGCACAATCATTTGCGAACCAACGGTGTGAGTCGCAAAGCGGGCCATAACAAAAGCTTCGCCGCGTTTGGCGGCAGTCACCAGACCTGTTTTCGTATCGACCGTCGCAGAATTATCGTTACTGGACTGGAACAGAGCCAAATGGGTGACGTCCCGTTCGCTGCCATCGCTGTAATGAGCAAGTACGGTCAACTTTTGTTGAGTTCCTGCCCCATCTAACACGGCCTGTTCAGGGTACAGAGCGATCGAATCACAGAAGGGAATGTCTTCCGGGTCTTTCGGACATTTATTGGAAATCCACTCGACAATATCTGTGCAGTAGCTGGAATCGACTTCGTAACATTTCCCGCCCGTGTGAGGAACCTGACCGGTTCCTTTTTCAACGAGCAGGCTGGCTTCAGGGACAGCCAGATTAATGCGGCGACCAAGTTGTTCGCGGGTTATGCGGAAGTGATCCCCATCGGGATCGAATCCGAACAATGATAAATTGAAACCATCTTTACCGCGAGCGGCTCCGTGACAACTTCCACTGTTACAACCGGTACGCATGAAGACGGGCATCACATCGAGCTTGAAACTGACTGGACGAGGGGCAGTCGCTTCTTTCACCGTAATTGGCACAGAGGCCGATTGACCATTGAATGTGCATTCCAGTGTTCCCGCACCATCGGCAACAGGCAAAACCGTTGCCCCTTCCAACTTTACACAGTTATCACCAGCAAACTTGAAGGCAGCTTTTGAAGTGACGTCTTCAGTGACGCCATCTGCATAAACGGCCTGTACAACCAGACCCTGACGATCCTTAGCTGTTTTCAGATTCACCTGAGGAGGATACAAACCGATCCGCACAAGCGAGCGATCAGCGGCATCAGCGTTGTACGCTAAGCTCATCACTCCGAAAAAGGCTAGCAATGTCATTGAAGAGGCGAGGTGGGATTTAATTTGAAGTCGCATTTGTGATTCTCTTTTTGATCTCACGAAATATCTGCGGAGGTGTGGTGGGACAACAGTTCGAGCGTTCTACTCAACCAGTTGCAGTTCGATTGTCGTTAGCTCTATTGAACTGCAAAATCTGGTCGAGTCAATGTCATTATTATACATCAGTCTAATTAAATATTCAATTCGCCTGATTTCGTAGAGCTTCCTGTTGCAGCCGAAGCTGTTCGATTCGAGAAAGCACTTTTGGCTTGGGAGCTTCCGGCTTCTTCTCTTCAGGCTTCGGTTCAACTTTCGGTTTGGCGACAACGACTGGAGCAGGTTTATTGATACGCATGCGGCCTGTTCCAATATTGTGAACAATTTCTTCACCATTCTCCATGACCGTAATCTGACAGAACAGATTCTTATGTTCTCCGACTGGAGATTCGGCTTCGGTTGTGATTGGGAAAACCAGCTCTGTCGTATCTTTAGTAATTTCCTTTTCAACCGTAGTGGTTTTATTAGGAAGTCCAATCAACTTCACCTTGGCAGGACCTTCGAATGCCGTGAGATTTTCAATTTCAATCGGCAAGTCAACGGGAGAGCCCTGCTCAACCGCAATGGTCATATATTTCAGGTTCATGTATTTTTCGGCAACTCGCAGCGTCGTAAATGGACTGTTGATGGTAATATTTCCATTGCCAACGCGGGCTGTCGCGGTAACGCAGATTGCTGATTCCTGAATAGCAGCATTTCCAGAGGCATTCAGTGGGATCAATGCTTCCGTCTGGCCTTTTTCAATTTTAACCGAACGACTGGAATTGACTCCCGATGCATTCTGCAGCACGACGATGCGAATTTCTTCGTCGAAACCTTCATCACGCTGCGCAACGACTTTGAGATTCATTACTCCGCCACGAACGATTGGTACTTTCGGTTCAATAATCTGCACATCAAATGGTATTTTTTCCGTGACAGTTACAGGCATGACATCGAAGTTTTCGACCCACACGTAATCGTTATTCTGCCCCCGAACCTGAAGTAATTCCTGCTTGAGCGGTGCAGTCAAGACCTGCTTGTCATTATTTGGGTTCGTCCACTTCCCGATGACACTGGCGAGGTAAGAGTCTAACTCGACATTCTCATCGACATGAAACATCAATGGAACAACTCCCGTGCTACTCCAGGACTCTGGAGACTCCAGTCGAATACCAGGGGGAAGGTTTTCGGCGAGAAACTGGACAGCTCCGCCAAAATTCTCCCGTTTGATACTCGCTAGAATTGCAAAGCGTCGCCCTTGAGGAACTTCGACATCTGGCTGAACGTAACGAGAAATATCATTGGTGGTAATTTCCATGGCAGGTTCGACCGGGGTGACTTCAACTCGATAATGGAAATCAGTACCGCCGTTGCCCAACTGGTCAGTAACCTGGAAGTAGTAGGTGCCATCAGCAGGAGCTTTGAAGCGAACCCAGCTGTCGGGACGCCGACTATCATCATCGCCAGCCAGTCGACCACCTTGCTCATTATAAACATTAATTACAGAATCGATCGAAGACCGCACACGGCGAGCAATAACATCGAGATTGACTTGCTGGTCTTTCTTCATTTCCATTTTGAAGTAATCGACATCTTCATTCGAGATGAGAATTCCGTTAGCCGCTGAAGGAATCGAGATCAAAGTGGCTTGCTCGCGTTGCTCATTCGGCTCAACTTCAATCACATTTTGTAGTGGAGAAACCCAGAAACGATTGTGAGTTTGAGCAATTCTTCCATTTTGAGACGCGTAATGACCAAATTTGAGTTCCTGCTGGGTGGGGAAAGTGACTTGTTGCTCAAATTCGCCAGTAACATCCCCATAAAATTTGACATTCAGTGTTTCCCCCGGTTGCCCGCCGGAAGGAACTGTTCCAGTTGGCCTGGGGAAGTCTCCAATGTGCAATCGATAATACGAAGCTCCATGTCCACCGTAAGATGCATCGCGGATTTCAATATAGTAGGTCCCATCTTCGGGAACAATAATTGAGGCAAATCCATCCTGATAGGTCAATGCATGGTCATCACAGGCAGCGAGTTCAAAACGACTCTCGTCGAGAATCGCAATATAGGGATCAAAAAAGTTACTACCGGCGAATTCTGTCCCGAGTCTTAATCCTTCGACCTCAATGGAAAGCCGCTCACCTTTTTTAGCTGTCACTGTGAAGTAGTCGACATCTTCGTTATCGATACGTCCATGAACTGTCACATTATTTTCGATGGGCTGTGGAGCGGTAAATTCTGTATTCGGCTCTTTTTCATCTACGACGGGTAAAGTCCCTACAAAGAAAGTGACGACTTCAGAAAGACCAGACTTCGTGCGAACACGCAGCCGATGTGGACCAAGTGCAGAGTCATCCAGAACTTTGATTTTCGCCTTGACTTCACGTCCCTTTTTATCTTCAGGAGCAGTGACTTCAGTGATTTCCAGACCAGGCTTGAAAGTCACAACCTCAACGGCATCTTCGAGACGATTACCGGAGAATGTCACTTCAATTTGCTGGCCGACCTGTCCACCATATGGCAGTACCCTGCTGACATCGGGATCGGTTGCAAAAGTTGACTGCAGATTAAATGTCAAAACAATAGCCGCTACTGAAAGCGTACTGACCAGCTGACAGAAATTAGAATTCCGTCCCATCATGAGCAATTCCCCCCTGGCTCACGTGATTTACATTAGCAACATGCCGATACGGCCATCGTTGACCGTAACGCAAGACCTACTTCACCCAGCAACGCCTTTTAGCAGGCTCCTGGCAGGTCATTATGTATCAGGATGCAGTGCTGCATTGCAGAACAACTGAACCCAAAAGTGATCGACATCTATTAAAAAGCCCCCAACGTAAGTCCATTAGTAGACTACGCTGGGGGACTGTTTATTTGATTAAGCAAGAACTTCGTTGATTACCTTACCGCCATCCACAATTTCGATTGGACGATCACCAGGTGCCATCAACTCTTTGTCCGCAACGATCCCCATAGCGTGGTAGACAGTCGTGAACAAATCGGCGGGGCTAACTGGATCGAGATCCGGCTCAGTTGCTGTCGCATCCGAGGTCCCATGGACATAGCCCTTCTTGATTCCGCCACCAGCCAAAGCAACACTGAAGACTTTCGGCCAGTGATCTCGACCAGCGTCTTTATTGATCTTAGGTGTACGACCAAATTCAGAAGAAACCATGACGAGTGTTTCGTCCAGCAAACCACGTTGTTCGAGATCAGTAATTAGAGTTGAGAATGCCTGATCGAATGCTGGCATAGTCCCTTTGAAGCCATTCACAATATTACTGTGCATGTCCCAACCGCCATAGGTCAGATTCACAAGGCGGACGCCTGATTCAACCAGACGACGAGCCATCAACAAGCGAGCACCGGCCTGGTTTCGACCGTAGGCATCTCGCAACTTGCCATCTTCCTTTTCAATATCAAACGCTTCACGAGCCTGTGGCGAACTGATCAAAGAGTAAGCTCGCTCGTAGAAAGAATCCATCGCGGAAATCTTGTCGGATTTCTCCAGAGAGCGGAAGTGATCATTCACTGCATCCAACGCACTGCGGCGTGTGGCGAAGCGGGAATCATCGATTCCTGCGTACATATCCAGATCGCGAACCTTAAAGCCAGAAGATGCTGGATCGCTCCCCAAGCTGAAAGCCGCATAAGAAGAGCTGAGGTAGCCAGTCCCTGCAAATTCATTTGGTTGATTTGGAATACAAACATAAGGAGGAAGATTATTCCGTGGGCCATACTCGTGGCTCACAATCGACCCGATACTTGGATACTGCAAGGCAGGACTCGGACGGTACCCGGTAAACATATTATGAGTGCCACGCTCGTGAGCCGCTTCGCCATGAGTCATCGAATTAATGACAGTCATACGATCAGCAACACTGGCAGTTTTTACCAGAGACTCACCAAACAGATGTCCCGGAATCTTCGTCTTGACTTGTTTCATCTCTCCACGGTATTCAATCGGAGCAAAAGGCTTCGGATCGAATGATTCCTGATGTGCCATTCCACCGGGCAGGTAGATATGAATAATTGACTTCGCAGTTCCCTCAAAGTTTGAATAGTCTTTGAGATCTGCCTGTGCAGACTGGAGACGGAATAAATCGGGCAGTGTCAGTCCGGCACCCGCAATTGCACCGACTGATAAAAAACCACGTCGCGACAATTTGCGAAAAT
>DOCI01000161.1:0-2085 GCA_003503535.1 Planctomycetaceae bacterium | reverse complement strand
TGAGCCCGCGACAATTTGCGAAAATGCGAAGGATTACAAGTATCCTGATAAGACTTAGAGTGACCCATTCGTGATCTCCTTGAGGTAAACTGAGGTTGGATTCCGATTCACGGTTGGAATACATAAGCCAACTTGAAAGCCAAAGGACTCTCAGGCTATGTGTCCCCGTCAGGTAAGGATATTTCGTTGACCCCCCGGTCAATGAGATATCTTGAAGGAAGGTTGAAGAAGGCTTGGGGTGGGTTAAAGGAGGTTACTGATTAATTTGCACTACTCTATTTTATCGACACATTACATCAAGCCTAACAAACCTTTTTGAGTGTACATATCAATTCACGCAAATGTCAACAGTCTACTTGTCTAAATACAAGAATCTGCGATAATTTTTCCGGCTGGAATAAAAAAACTGAAGTTTCGCTTATTGGACACTCAGTTAGTTGTTTGCCTTGACGATTGAGTAATCTCCTTGCGGATCGATCCGAATCTCTGCAAAATATTCTGGCAAATGTTCTTCGTACCAGTGAGGCATTTTTGTTACGAGAAAGAATTTCCCATTCGGCTTCATCGCATTGAGAGCGGTTTCAATAAACAACTGGGCGATTTTAAAGTTGGCAAAATACGGAGGATTTGCCAGCACGAGATCGAATTGACCATCATGCTGGAATTCTCCGGAGTGTGTTTGCACAATCGTAAATCGACTTTGCTCTGCAGCATCCAGATTCTTCTCAATATTGCGTTGAGTACATTGTACCGCACGTGAATAGGAATCAATAGCAGTTACACTGACATTTGGAGCAGAGCACATAGCCGCGATTCCCACGGCCCCGCAGCCACAGCCGAGATCCAGGACCTGCATTCCTTTTTTCACCTGCATCGATCGAATAAGCGCCCAGGCACCTGGATCGAGTCGCCGATGTGAAAAAACTCCTGGCCGGGTTTCAAATGCAAGTTCTCGTTCTTTCACTTTCGCAGTGAAATGACTGGTAAAATTTCGGACTTTATTCAGTGGTCCAGTTTTTGTTGCCGAATAAATCACTCCCGTTTTTTTAACCTTTCGGGTGACCTTTTTGTGAAGTGTCTGCATCTGCTCGTGCAACCAGCGATCCTGAGGGGTGTTGACGGCACAGTACATCATGCCTTTGTCGGCCAGTCGAAGATAAGCTTGCTGAAGCATCTCCCGAGTGAGCTCCGCATTCCCCTGTCTTTGCACGGGAACACAGACAACATCATATTCCTGATCGGGTAAATCAGGACTGCAAATGATTTCCGGACGATGATCGGCTTCTTCCCAGTAGGTTTTCGACAATGCAGCGTAATGGCTATCCAGGTAATGACATTGGACCTGGGAATTGGGATTTTGACTGGCTAGGTAACCGGCCAATTGACCGCGCCCATGGCTGGTACAAAGTATCCGCTCGGCCTGCAAGGAGGCCAGATGCTGGATTAGTAACTGCTCTTCCGGTCGGGGAGGGATGTAGGGAATTTCGTCAAATTCCGGATCGGGAGGCGGGTTGCGTTTTTTTGAGTATTTCCTGGGCATTAAAACCGTTTTTCACTATCGATGAGCATTGTTACAGGGCCTTCATTCATACTGGCAACTCGCATCGTTGCTTGAAAGGTACCAGTCGCAACCTGAATTCCGTGACCACGGACTTCGGCAACAAATTCCTGGTAAAGTCGATCCGCATCTTCTGGAGCAGCCGCCTGAATAAAACTTGGTCGGCGACCTTTACGGCAGTCACCATACAAAGTGAACTGACTGACGACCAATGCAGAGCCCCCGGTCTCGACCAGCGAACGATTCATTTTGCCATCAGCATCCTGAAAAATTCTTAACGAGGCGATCTTCTCAGCCATCCAGGTGACTTCCTTACGACTATCCCCCTGCCCAACTCCCAGAAAGACCAGCAATCCCTGTTCAATCTGTCCGACTATTTTTCCTTCGACTTCAACGGAGGCAGAGGAGACTCGCTGAATGACCGCTCGCATTAAATTTTACACTTAAACCCTGTTCCAATTGGAAACCGGATTTCCTTTGACATTTTGAAAAGGTCTTCCGGGGTGGCGGGGGCGCTCCGCTTCAGC
>DOCI01000206.1:1770-2898 GCA_003503535.1 Planctomycetaceae bacterium | reverse complement strand
AGGACAGGCATCTTGCCTGTCTTAGCAATTATATTTGAGTCCCGTAGTTTGTAGGGTGCGTCCTGACGCACCGTAATGGAATCTCGAATACAATTTACATCATGGCTATGAACAATGACGGTAAACTGTAACACCTTCGTTGAGCAGTCATCTCGATAGCATAGTGCGTCAAGACGCACCCTACAAAACCTTGTGCCCAAAAATTGAAAGTAATTCCGAGTGAAGATTAACCCAGTTAAGCGTGCGTTAAAAGAAGGCAAACCTCAGGTGGGGACGTGGTTGTCTCTGGAAAGTATTTTCGCGACCCGTTTCATGGCGAGAGTTGGCTTTCCCTGGTTAACGGTCGATATCGAGCATTCGCCAGTCAGCTGGGAGACGGCTGCCCACATGTTTGCCGCCATCGCCGATGCAGGCTGCGTCCCGCTGGCCCGCGTTCCACGAGGCGATCACGATCACATCAAACGTGTCCTCGATGCCGGGGCGATGGGAATTGTGGTGCCGATGGTTAATACCGTCGAGCAGGCCAAAGCTGCAATTGCAGCCGCCAAGTATCCCCCGGTGGGAGATCGGTCCGTTGGCGGAGCGATCCATGCTTTGAATTTCGATGCTGCTGCAGGCGATTATTTCAAGCACGCTAACGATGAAATCCTCGTCGTTCTGCAGACCGAATCACCCGAAGGTGTCGAAAATGCGGAGGAGATTTATTCACTCCCCGGAGTTGATGCAATCTTTGTCGGGCCGAACGATCTGAAATTTCAGATGCGGAATTTTACAGAAGATGGCAGCGATCCAACTCCCGAAGAATTCGAAGCGATGCTGCAGCGGGTTCTTGCTGCTGGTAAGAAAACGGGAACACCCGTCGGAATTCATACCATGACTGTCGAAGATTGCCAGCGGCGAATCGATGAGGGCTGGCAATTTCTCGCTATGGCCAGTGAACTGAAAATGATGGTTAATGAGGCCAGCCGGGTTGTTAAAGAACTCGGATTGGCCGCCGAGTCGGATTTGGCGAAGTATTAATTTTACAATTACGAAAGCTACGTTAATCAACATTGAGTAGCAAATCATATTTGATAAGACAGAACTGAAATAGGGTGGCGGGGGCGCTCCGCGTTAGCGGAAGCCCCC
>DOCI01000206.1:990-1589 GCA_003503535.1 Planctomycetaceae bacterium | reverse complement strand
AGCGCCCCCGCCACCCTCGTTTTAAGGACTTTCGTTACTGATTTTATTATGAAGTAAAGATTGTCGTTCAAAATCGATAAGGAGATAAATACGATGAGCGTTTCCACTAAAGTTGAGTTACTTCCCGAAGTCGCAGCATTTCTGGACCAAAGTCCATTTGCGGGTTTTGTTGGCGGCGGCGAGTTTCCGGCTGCATCGGGAAATTTAATCGCCACAATCGATCCCGGTTCAGGCGATCAGATCGCTGAGATTCACGATTTGGATGCTTCGGAGATCGACAAAGCCGTCGATATTGCCAATGAAGCCTTCCCGGCCTGGTCAGGATTATCTCAGAAAGAGCGAAGCAGCATCCTGCTGAAACTGGCTGATGCAGTGGAAGAACGAAAAGTAATCCTGGCACAGATTGAAGCCCTGGATGCCGGTAAAATCGAGGCTCAGGCGGCGGGTGATATTCAAAACTTTGTCGATACACTCCGCTACTTTGTCGGACTGGCTGATCAGGTCCAACTGCGAACTAAACTGGATGTTCCGGGGCACGATGCCTGGACATTCAAACAACCCTGGGGAGCGTGTGCGTTTATCTTCCCCTGGAACTTTCC
>DOCI01000206.1:467-855 GCA_003503535.1 Planctomycetaceae bacterium | reverse complement strand
ATCTTCCCCTGGAACTTTCCGTTTCTGCTGATCGGCTGGGGAATTTCCCCTGCTCTGGCTGCTGGGAATACGGTCATTATCAAGCCAGCAGAAGATACTTCGCTCTCGGCAATCTATCTGGCTCATCTGGCCAAAGAAGTTGGCGTGCCTGATGGAGTGATTAATGTCGTCACTGGACGTGGTGCGACTGCTGGTTCTGCTTTGTCCAACAATACCAAAATCAAACGCATGTCCTTCACGGGTTCACCCGAAGTGGGCCAACTGGTGGGTGAGGCCTGCGGACGAAATCTGGTTCCGGTCAAGCTGGAACTGGGAGGCAAAGGAGCGGCGGTTGTATTTGATGATGTCGATGTGAAGTCAACGGCAGAAGCTCTTGTCGGCGCCATCA
>DOCI01000206.1:0-357 GCA_003503535.1 Planctomycetaceae bacterium | reverse complement strand
AGAAGCTCTTGTCGGCGCCATCACCTTCCATACGGGGCAGGTCTGTTGTGATGCCACACGCTGGTTGATTCATCAGGATATTTATGATGAATTTATCGGCTACTGCAAAGACCTGATGCAGGGCATCAAAATCGGGCATCCGCTCGATCCTAACAGTCAAATGGGGCCAGTCGTGAATCCGAAACAACGCGAACGTGTGCTCGGTTATCAGACAAAGGGGAAAGCAGGCGGGGCAGAATGTCTCTGCGGCGGAGGTCCTGCAGAAGTTGAGGGATACGAGGGTAATTATGTCAAACCGACTTTGCTGGCTGGTTCACTCGACAATGTCGCTGCCCGCGAAGAAATCTTCGGCCCGGT
>DOCI01000211.1:12905-15321 GCA_003503535.1 Planctomycetaceae bacterium | reverse complement strand
CAGGGGTCGTACGAGTTGTCAGCGGTATGCTGGCACAGATGTTGATCACAATTGAGTCACTTTCTGCCCGCCCCGAATCCGCTAGCACCTTTTCGATGGTCATGCGGCTGGCGATTCCTCAATCGGCTGATTTACAGGAATTAGTGGACGAACTCAATATGTTCAGCACCCTGAATGGTTTGGATGTTAACCTGTTAACTGAAGAGGATTATTTTCGTACAGAACTTCCGGCCGATGTGACATTGCATAATGTCCTCAAGGGGTAATCGGATCGTGACACGGGATCAGTCATGTCGAAATTATTACAGACCGCTCGCCGATCCTCATCCGCTCTATGTGAGTTTATTTTTCCGGCTCAATGCTGTCTGTGTGGAACTTCGTTGGCATCAGATACGGAATCCAACGAAATAGTTCTTTGTTGTATGACTTGTCTGGAAAACTTCCCAGACGCGATCGAACATTCCTGCAGCAGGTGCGGAGCAGAAGTCGGAGCGTATGTCGAGACTTCTAAAGGTTGTAATTATTGCAAATCCGATTCGTTTTCATTTGCCTCTGTGATTGCCTACGGAACTTATGAATCGGAATTAAAGCAATTTTGCCAGCTCAGTAAGCGACCTGAGCATCAGGATGTAACCTGGTTACTTGGTGAACGCCTTTGGCAATCACGAAGAGACACGCTCAGTCAGTTACAGGTTGACTGCCTGGTCACAGTACCCATGCACTGGACCAATCGCCTGGTTCGAAGAATCCATCCCAATGAAACACTGGCGAAATGTCTCTCAAAACGACTCAAAGTACCGTATTTTCGGAGAGGTCTCGTGCAGCGCATTCGCACGAAGCATCAATCGTCTCTGAGGCCGTCTCTTCGTCGCAAGAATATTCGCGACGCGTATCGGGCATCTGCCTCAAAAAAACTGCGAGCGAAAAACATATTGCTGGTGGATGACATACTCACCACGGGGGCAACCGCACATGCATGTGCCAGGCTCTTATTAGCTGCAGGTTGTGCAGTGGTTCATGTGGCCGTTGTGGCTCGTGGAATTGGACGATAGGCAGACGGTTCTGTATTTTCAGGAGTTTTCGCAGTCCCGTCCGTTTTCACTAAGAACTTCACTCAAAACGATGTGACATGAGATTATTTTCAGGGAGTGCCTGCACAACTTAACCAATTTTACACAGGAAGCGACTGGGTAAACTTTGCGTCATGAAACCCGGTTGTTCAAGCAGCACAATCGCAGATGCCGATTCTGGCTATCAGGTTGTGACGTTAAGTGTATTTGCCCACTGAAGGATCGGACTGGGTGCACTTGTCTCTAATTGTAATTGCCTGAGGGAATTTTCTGGCCGTCTGAAGACGGTGATGAAAAAATTATGGCATTGCGATTGGCCCTTCGCTTGGCAAAGAGATCGTCTCAAATAATTCGGCGAAAAGCATCTGAGACAGAAATGACGCATGAAGAACAAATTCCTCGCCATCATGTTGACAGCAGGTTGCCTCTGTCAATTTCTGTCATCCGCCACACTGGATGCCGCTTCGATTCGCGAAACCCCTTTGGTTCGCGCAGTCAAGCGAGCCCAGACAGCCGTGGTCAATATCCACACTGAGAAATCAGCTGAGGAATCGAATTCCGTCTTTGGAACCACCAATCGTGGTAAAATTAACGGAATGGGTACGGGCATCGTGATTGATGAACGTGGCTATCTGGTGACCAATAATCACGTGATTGCCGGCGTCGATTCCCTGGAAGTTTCTCTCTACGATGGAAGTCGCTATTCCGCTCATGTGGTCACTTTCGATCGTGAACACGATCTGGCAATTATCAAAGTCGATGGCAATCCTAAACTCGATGTTATGGAAATAGGAACCTCTTCCGACCTGATGCTTGGCGAAACTGTTATCGCTGTCGGAAACGCTTTCGGTTATGTGCACACGGTGACCTCTGGAATCATCAGTTCTCTTTCACGAGATGTTGAAGTCAATGAGGAACAGCAATATAAAAATCTGATTCAAACCGATGCCAGCATCAATCCGGGAAACAGTGGTGGCCCATTGTTGAATCTCGATGGAGAAGTCATCGGCATCAATGTCGCAATTCGAGCCGGTGCTCAAAGAATTGGTTTTGCAATTCCTATTGATGATGCTCGCGAACTGATCGCCAAACTGATGAGCGTTGAAGTGCTCGATAAAATGTATCACGGCTTGACGACTCGCTGTGTTCACAACGGCGGCGGTCATGAACTGATTGTCGATCGTGTCAAATCGGGCAGTCCCGCAGACAAAGCGGGGCTGAAACCTGGCGATGTGATTGTGCGAATGGGAACTGTTGGAATTAACGATGGTGTCGACCTGGAACGCTCTCTGCTGGGGGTACGATCAACCGATTCTGTTCCCGTGATTGTCGTTCGTGACGAAACC
>DOCI01000211.1:11139-12868 GCA_003503535.1 Planctomycetaceae bacterium | reverse complement strand
GATCAGAAAGGTCAGTTCTTACACGGAGTCGAAACACCTCAAAATCAAACGGAACCAGTTGTTTACAGTCAGGCAGGTGCCTGGGATGTACTTGGGTTGAAACTGGTCGAACTGGCTGAAACCAGCAAGAATCGAGTTTCCCCCCGATATCGTGGTGGCATGCAGGTGACGAATGTTCGCCCCGGATCACCCGCAGCCAGCAATGGAATTAAACGCGGAGATATCCTCGTCGGCCTGCACGTCTGGGAAACTGTCAATGAAGAGAATATCTCTTATGTCCTCGATCATCCTCAACTGGAAACCTTCAGCC
The DNA here is from genome assembly GCA_003503535.1 of Planctomycetaceae bacterium. Lineage (GTDB taxonomy): Bacteria > Planctomycetota > Planctomycetia > Planctomycetales > Planctomycetaceae > Rubinisphaera. The sequence goes on along the minus strand of DOCI01000211.1, from coordinate 12,558 downwards.
CCCTGAAGTTCTTCATTCTACGTAATGGAGAAACACTTTACGGACACCTGAGCCTGAAGAACATTCCCAAAACTGCCAGTCGATAATTGATACGACATCAAAATATTCAAGGCCGGTTTTTACCGGCCTTTTTTATTGACATCAAGAATACTGCTATACATTTCTTATCATTTGGTGTTCTCTGGTTGAGACGGACCTCAGGCGATACACTCCGGTTTCAAAATGAAATCGAAAAGTTTATCACCTGAAAATGAGAGTGTTATGTCACAACCAAAAGTCTTTGTCACACGGAAAATCGTCCAGGCTGGAATTGATCGACTGCAGAATGAGTTTGATGTCGAGATCTGGGAAGATGCCACTCCTCCTTCCCGAGACGTGCTGCTCGAAAAAATCCGCGGCTGTCATGGCGTATTGACGATGCTGTCCGAGAAAGTCGATGAGGAATTTATTGAAGCCGCTGGAGATCAGCTTAAAGTCATCAGTCAGTATGCCGTCGGCTACAATAATATTGATGTCGAAGCCGCGAAAAAGCGTGGCATAGCCGTGGGAAATACTCCTGGCGTGTTAACGAATGCGACTGCAGACATGGCCTTCGCCTTACTGATTGCAACTGCTCGACGATTGATAGAAGGTGATCAGTATATTCACAACGGCAAGTGGAAATCCTGGGAGCCTTTGGGGCACATCGGCTGGGATCTCGAAGGGAAAACCGTTGGTATTGTCGGACTCGGTCGCATCGGAGAGACATTCGCCAAACGCTGCTTTGGCGGTTGGGGTATGAAAGTGCTCTATTCGAGCCGCTCGCCAAAGCCTGAGGCTGAGCAGAAACTATCTGCGGAACGTGTGGAGTTCGAAGAGTTGCTCGAACGTTCCGATTTTGTCTCCGTTCATTGTGATATGAACGAAGAAACGAAAGGGATGTTTAACGCCGCAGCTTTCGAGCGGATGAAGAATGACGCAATTTTCATCAATACTGCTCGTGGTGGAATCCACGTGCAATCTGATCTCGTGCAGGCTTTAAAAACCGGACAAATCGGAGCAGCGGGTTTAGATGTGACCGATCCAGAACCGCCCAGCTTAAACGATGAAATCCTGCAACTTTCCAATTGCCTGATCGCCCCGCACATTGGCAGCGCGACAACATCCACCCGCCACGCGATGGCAGAAATTGCTATTGATAATCTGGCCCTTGGAATCGACGGTAAGCCATTGCGATGTTCTGTCACTTGATTTTGTGCTCTGTTCGAATTTAACGGTTACGATGCACTGGCTTTATCAGTGCATCGTAACTTCAGTTTTAGTCTCGACGACATGTCAGTGCGCTATCATTGGATATGCTTGAAATGATAGATTCGCTCGATATCCTGCACCAATTCCTTTTGTGATCAGTGAAATTCTGGGTGGCACGTCCCAGAACGA
>DOCI01000211.1:4757-11035 GCA_003503535.1 Planctomycetaceae bacterium | reverse complement strand
ACGTCCCAGAACGAAGTGATGGGCGTGGGAAATGCGGACGGCCACGCCCATGATCCAATCATTTCGACTTCAATCTTTTTCCAACTGCATAATATACGCGTACAGTCATTTAGCACTGGCGAAGCCAGTAGCACACAACCCGAAGAATTTATTTATAAAATCCAGTAGTGAAGAATCGAACTTTGCTTTCACGGGTCGCCACTGGACTTTGAACGGGTATAATAATTCAGACCTGACATTCAACCCTCAACCCTTAACATTCAACCATCACCCTATGTCCCAAGAACATCCCGCAATGAAAGAGGCACGCGTAAAAACCGCCAGCGGTTTCGCGCTGATCTGTCTTGGGATGTTTCTGCTGGTCGTTGCGTTGACTGTGGTCTGTTCCTACATTTTCTATGTGCCACCTCAGGCAAACCGTGAACTGGTCGCTGAGTTTTCCGGCAAGGACGATGGCATAACAGGCCCGTTTACAGTCGGCAACCTCTGGGAATTCCGCTGGGAACACGATGGCCGCATCAAACGCATCGCCTGGATTCGGGACGATGGTCTCAAAGACATCCTCATGGAAATGCCCGGCAAGCCGATCCGTTATCAAGGTGGCATCAATTACGAAAAAGGGGGTGAGTACCGCATTCAAATGGAGGGAACTGGTAACTGGACGATTAAGGTTTACCAGTTCTGATTGTCTCTATATCCATCTCCTGTTTTGGTTCCCGTATGAGTCTATTTTCTGGTAGACTTCAGTAATGAATACCCCCACAACAATCCGAACGATCGTTCTTGCCCGCAGTCCGCATGAGCATGTGCGTCAGGCATGGGAAAGGTTACAGCCTTGCTTAGCTTCGCGGCCAGAGATTGAAATCGTGGGTGTGGCGATGACTGAAGATGTCGATCACGCACAGCTCGATGCTGAGCTGGCAATCGTACTCGGCGGCGATGGTTCGATTTTACGGGCCTGCCGTCAGTTTGGAGATCATCAGATTCCGATCCTGCCGATCAATCTGGGCCGACTCGGTTTTCTGGCCGACTTAACTCTGGAAGACCTGCAACGGAATCTCGATCTTGTCGCTCATCGAAAATATGCGATCGCTGAGATGTTGATGTTCGAGGCGATTATTCACCGGGCCGATGGTTCTGAAGAACATCATCTGGGATTGAATGAACTCGCGGTCCGTGTTGGAAAGTCGCCGCACATGTTCGATGTTGAACTGGCCATCAATGGCGAAGCCGTCACAACTTACAGCGGTGACGGCTTGATTCTCGCAACGCCCATTGGTTCGACTGCTCACAGCCTTTCAGCCGGCGGTCCGATCCTGAAGCAGACCATGCGCGCTTTCGTGATTACGCCAATCTGTCCGCATACATTGACGATACGACCAATTGTTGACCGAGCCGACTGCACCTACACGTTGACACTTCCTCAGGAAGAGGAAAATGTCCTGGCTGTGATCGATGGTCACATTCACCGTCCCTTCCAGCAGGGGGATTCGATCACTTTTCGTCAAGCCAGTGTGAATTGCCAACTCGTCCGCTTCCCCGATCACAGTTACTACGAAACGTTGCATCGTAAGTTGGGTTGGGACGGACAGTTGTCCTACAAGACCTATATGGAACAAGCGGACAACTGATTAATCGAAAGAAAGTTCCATTGGCGTAGACTCTTCCTTCACCTCAATTTTCATCGTTTTCTCTTTTGGCGGTCCGGGCGGTCGCTTTGGTGGAGGGCCATCCCCTCCTTCAGCACTGGTCGGAGCAAAGGATTCAATCATTTTTACAGTGTGTCTACCTGGTACAGCTCCTTTTCGACCATCACTGTAGTTGAGTACGAATTCACCGGTTTCATTGGTTGTCGCATAAGAGGGAGCCCCCTCGTTTTCGGGTCGGAATTCCAGATTGACTCCTGGCATAGGCTTCCCTTTGGACATGACCACGCCACTTACAGAGGTCAACGCAGGAGCATCGAAATCCCCTCTCGAACACCCTGTGATAAGCAGGAGATTAAAGAGAATTAAACAACTAAACTGACGCATAAATTTGCTTCCCGGAAGTGATTTGAAAAGAAATCGGCTGAGAAAATGCAGAAGGAGCGAGAATCCTTCTGCATTATTCACATACTTCAATAAGCAATTGGAGCTTAGAATTCACCGAGTGGCTGGCCATCGCCTTTATCGCAAAGACGTGTCAAAATGCCATAGTTCACATTATCAGAGACAAACTGCACAGAACCATCAGCCATGGCAAACTGCGCTCCGCCTTTATGGGGTGATGTGAGAAGTGTATGACGGTAGTAAGCTTGTTCCTGACCATTGTTAGCATTTTTTGCATTGATAGAACTGCGAACGACTGTCATGTTCAACCACCAGTCCGTCGAACCACCTGCTCCACATGACCATGATCCGCCATCGTGATTACAGGCACGCTTATCTTCTTTCACTCCATCAGTACGAACGCGATATTCAGACTGTTCTCCAACGACAAATGTGTTGGTCGTTCCATCGGTGACATCTTTCAATCGAACCGGACGATTATTGAGAGTGTCGACAGAAACAATAATTCCGTTGTAGTTGGAGCGATAATAACCAGTCCATGCAGTCGGTGAGGGCAGACTGACCAGATCACGACCGCTGTCATAAGAGCCTGCGATTCCGACGTAATTCACCAATTGGTATGTGATTGTAGCGGGAGCACCAAGAGCTACTGTTGATGTATTCGTGTTTTGCGTTCGTGTTTCTGGCAGTGGGCTGGATGGACAATTGAAGGTTTTCACGCGCAAGGTATTGGTAATGTTCCAGTTCCGGTTGGTTCGATTACTCTGCATCGTCCAGTCTGTGCCATCGAAGGTAATCTGATCATAAGCAGCACCTTGTTCCACTTGCGGCAAAATGCGTGTCAGCCAGGAAGCCCCTCGATTCGTGGCCGCATCGGGAGCAAATCCACCCGGGGGGAAAGTCAGATGAATATCATGGTAATTATGGATCGCCAAGCCAATCTGCTTCAGATTGTTTTTGCAACTCGATCGTCGAGCTGCTTCACGTGCCTGTTGTACAGCTGGCAACAATAATGCCACAAGAATAGCGATGATCGCGATAACAACGAGTAATTCAATCAATGTGAACCCACTTCGAATGTGATTTAGCCGACGAAATTTGCTCATTGAAAATTCCTAAGTAAGAAGACGATAGATGGGAATTAAAAACTACACTCTGTATTTATTGCAATACTCATGCCACTCCTGGAGTTCACAACAACTCATAGGAATACAATTTCAGATGATACAGGCACCAAACGATTCAGTCGTTATTTATTCGCATGATTATATGCAGAAAAAATACAAAATCGGTTCTCAAATAAGCGGTTAATGAAATGATGAGAGCCTTCACGACATGCTAAATTGTGGAGAATTCACATACCGAACTGTTAATGTACACGCAGAATGTGTTTATGTGCACACCATAGGATTGCTGCAGCTCTAAGCATCAATGTGGAGAGAATACGCAAGTGAATTCTGATCTTGAGATCAGAATAATATGGCTCAAATCGTCTTGCTCATCTTTTCGGCCAGACGTGTCAAAGCCGAACTGATGTCGTGTGGTTGCAAATGCACGTTGAGCAAGCTGAATTTGTCTTCGTTGTTCAGCGAAGCCTTGAGAGCTTGATCGAGTTCGGATTCTGTATTCACTTCAAAGCCCCAGCCGCCGCCGAGCAGGTCGGGCATGCGATGATATTTCCAGTCGAGAATATCATTGAACGGACCTTCATGCAGGAAGCGTTCGGTCGTATACCCCTTGTTGTTCAGAACGACAACAATCGGATTGAAATGATGCCGCAGGATGGTCGAGAGTTCCAGGCAGGTCATCTGAAATGCACCATCGCCGACCAGGACGATTGGTCGTAATTTTTCATTGGCGACCTGTACTCCCAGGGCTGCTGGAATGGCAAAGCCCATCGAAGTGTAATAGGCCGGGCTGAGGAATTCCGTGTGCTGATGGATAATCAGATCCGAGGCACCAAACAACGAATCCCCCACATCAGCAACAACAACCATATTATCAACCAGCAATTCGTTGATCCGCTGAAACAGTCGCTTCGTTGAGACGGGGTGATCTTCCACCGATTTGAAAGCGGCTGGTTTGGCTGGCGGTTTAGGCATCGCACGTTTGACGATTTTCATTTTCTCATCTGCCAGATGTTCCAGAAAATCATCCAGCCGCACGTCGTGAAAGTGATGATAACCAATCCGCAATTGCTCGCTGGTGGCATAGATACACTTCTGAGGATCGAGATGTGCGGTGTAGATGCCGAGATTGATATCGGTCATAAATGTTCCGGCCAGCAGTACGCAATCACTTTCCTCGACATACTTCGTCACCGCTTCGCGTCCCATCGCGCCTTCGTAAATTCCAAGATAGAGCGGGTGCCGTTCACTGATCACTGATTTCCCCAGTAACGTCGCAGAAACGGGAATTGAATGTTTTTCGATCAACTTGAGTAGAGTCTCACGCAGTCCGAAGCGATGCACTTCCACACCGGCAATCACGACTGGCTTCTTCGCTTTGGTCAATCGTTCTGCTGCTTCCTCAATTGAGGCTGCCAGTGCTAGCGGATCGCTGAAGTATTCCTCCGATTGAGGTTGATGAGGCGTGAGTGGTTTTGCGTTGACGCGATCTCGTGGCAGTTCCAGATAGACCGGACGTTTATAGCGAGCTGCGGCTGCAAAGCAGCGATCGATTTCCCGGAAAGCGGTCAACGGATCTTCGAGAGCCGCATGCGCTACTGTGATTTTCTCAAAGACTTCCCGCTGTGTATTAAAATCCCGAACCCGATGATGCAAGAGAGGATCGTTACGACGTTCTTCCATTCCGGGAGCCCCGCTAATTACAACAACTGGCGACTTCTCAGAATAAGCCCCAGCTATCGAATTGCACAGGCTCAAACCGCCCACGCAATAAGTGACACACACCGCTCCCATTCCACTCACCCGGGCATAAGCATCTGCTGCATAGCCGGCACAGTCTTCGCGAGTCGTGCCGATGACGCGGATCGGACTTTCTTCTAACTGAGCATAGAACTGAAGAACAAAATCCCCCGGAATTCCAAAAACATCCCGGATACCATACTCCTGCAATTTCTCAATGAGGTAAGCCCCAATCGAAAGGATCGCCTCTTCTTTCTTGGAAGATTTTGAGGTATTCGTTTTCGCTGTTGGACTCGTCTTCTGACGACTGGCAGACTTAGGCGTATTTGTTGATTTGGGAGACATCGTGCAACTCCTGGAATAAAACCGGATGAGAGAGCCTCTTCAGGAATTATATGAAGGGAATGATTTTGGGATAGATCGGTTTTCTGCGAACAGGTGACGTTTCCGTAATAACCTACTGGCATTACTGGAATTCACATTGGCCACTCTTTATCCTTGAGTGAAATAATTATTAGATTGACTCCGAAAGGGTGGGATATGCGCAGGAAGTTATTGTTGTTGGTCGCGATTGCGATGGTTTTCTCAATCACTGGATTCTCGAAGATCGCAAACGCGGCTCGTCCGAACGTGATTTTTATACTGACGGACGATCAACGCTGGGATCAACTCGGGTGTGCCGGGCATCCTTATTTGAAGACGCCACATATCGATCAACTGGCCGAAGAAGGCGTTCAGTTCTCGAATATGTTTGTCACGACTTCTCTCTGTTCACCGAGCCGGGCTTCGTTTCTGTCAGGTTTGTATGCCAGCTCGCATGGCGTTGTAAATAATTTCACTGATTATCCTCGCGATCTCGACAGTTTTCCGAAGCGACTGCAGGACGCTGGATATGAAACCGCTTACATTGGTAAGTGGCACATGGGAGAAGCTGATGATTCCAAACGTCCCGGCTTCGATTACTGGGTGACTCACAAAGGGCAGGGGCAGTATTACGACACCGAATTCAATGTGAATGGCGACCGAAAAGTCATCCCCGGCTATTACACGACCGTCGTGACCGATATGGCGGTTGACTGGATGAAGCAGCAGCCCAAAGACAAACCGTACATGCTGATTCTTGGCCACAAGGCCCCGCATACACCATTTACTCCGGAAGAAAAATACGAGCACATATTTGATGATATCGAAGTCAACTACCCCCACTCAGCTTTTAATCTGGAAGGGAAACCGAAATGGATTGAACAACGGCTCGACACCTGGCACGGCATTTATGGACCGCTGTATGGGTTCCGGGAAAAATTCCCAGATCGTTCTGCCGAAGCCGTACTCGACTTTGAAAAATTCAGTCTGTCATATA
>DOCI01000211.1:0-4674 GCA_003503535.1 Planctomycetaceae bacterium | reverse complement strand
AAAATTCAGTCTGTCATATACCGCTTCGATCAAATCCGTCGACGATTCTGTCGGTCGGATGTACGAATTGCTCAAGCAACGCGGTGTACTCGATAATACGGTGATTGTTTTCGCGGGTGATAACGGCATGTTCCTGGGTGAACATGGAATGTCTGATAAACGGGCGATGCACGAACCGAGTATTCGCGTGCCAATGATTGTCCGTTATCCCAAAGTCGCCAAGCCCGGTTCTGTCATTCCTCAGCAGATTCTCAATATCGATCTGGCTCCGAGTCTTGTCGAATTGTGTGGTGCCAAACCAATGCAGAACATACACGGTTCTTCCTGGGTTCCGCTTCTCAAAGGAAACACAAAAGACTGGCGAGACGCATGGTTCTACGAATACAACTATGAAAAACAGTTTCCCTACACACCGAATGTCCGTGGGATTCGTACTGACCGCTGGAAATATATGCGATATCCTCACGGCGACGGCTCTCCTGATAAGCACATGGCCGAGTTGTATGATCTCGAAAACGATCCCGGCGAAATGCACAACCTGATCGATAAGCCGGAACACAGAGAATTGATCAGCAAACTGAAAAAGCAACTCGATGATCTGATCGCCAAAACCGGCGGCACATCCTGGGAAACGCTTCCCATGGACGAGGGGATTAAAACAGAACTTCCCGATGCCGATATCCGTTAAAGACTCACAGTCGAAATTAAAGCCAACGAAACTGGGGATCGGAATGATTATTCTGATCCTCAGCTGGTATGGCATGGAAGCGGTTCATGAACTTGGGCATGTCGTCCATGCTTTAGCTTCTGGCGGAATTGTCAACTCGGTATCGATTCCACTTTGGGGAATTTCCTGCACGCACATCAATCCAAATCCTTATGCCGCGTTCGTGGTATGGGGCGGGCCGATCTGGGGCTCGCTGATTCCGATCACTTTGTGGCTGGTCGTGAAAAAATATTTCAGACAACCACTTTTAATGAGCGTCGCTGCCTTCTTTGCCGGATTTTGCTGCATCGCCAATGGTGCTTACCTGGGAATCGGCTGGATGGATCGCGTAGGAGACGCTGGCGATTTAATGCGGGAAGGAGTTTCCGTTGGCTGGCTGATCGGCTTTGGAATGATCGCCTGCGTCAGCGGTTTGATCATCTGGCATCTCTGGACGAATGAGCTTCGCAAGAAATCTGTGGGTCAGGCTGTGACTGACAAAGTTTGAAGCCGACAATTAATCACGTCAGGCAGTGCCTGACCTACAGCTGAAATTATTGAACCACGGATGGACTCATACACTCGCTTACGCTTCGTGCTTATAATAATGAAGGCATTCAACGCAAAAAAGCTCCTGAAAATCAGGAGCTTTTTGAGTAGCCCGGCCGGGATTTGAACCCAAACTGACGGAATCAAAATCCGTTGTGCTACCGTTACACCACCGGGCTGGAAGACAATTCTCAGGGAACTGTCTGAGTGTGCGAGGTATTTTATTGACCGCTGTCAAATCTGACAACCCCGGAGAATGTCGGTTCGCATAAGTTCTTCAAACCCTGCTAAAACAGGCTGTTTTTTTATGGATTTGGTTTGGATCTGGGCTGGAAACGAGTGATCCACAAAAATGCTTGATCATTTTCATCGACCCGTAATTCCTGAGTCAGCTGAATTTTTGAAACCAATGTCCTTAAACACAGGCTCCATGAGGTTCGTTTGCGGGGATAGGTGACGGTCATTTTATCGAAATCGAGGTTCATCGATTTAAGAGCCATCCCATCGACAAAGACGGGGATTTCCGTCTGCTTTTCAAGTTCCTGCAGCATTTGGGTCATCGACATCTGATCGACTTCAACGGGCACGGCCACAAACAGTTTTTTGGCAAGAGTTAGCCGGGTGAGGCCAAGGGAATCGGGATCCCAGCCAATAGGCCATGCTTTCTCGACTTCCTCTACGTCTTCAATACTCAATATAATTGACTCATCCGGCAAACGTCGCGGCGTAAAAGAGAGCCCATATTCCCGCAGCAATAGAGCGAAAGCAGTTCCTTTTGCCAGGCCAGTCAAGTCATTCTTTACGGTGGGGATTTGATCTACTGGCCCCAGAGTTTGTTTAGCCTTGGGGGTAAAGTCGATGGGATAGTTCGATGGTAATTCCAGAGAGACGATAGCCGCTGCCAGATCGAGATCGGAAGTTTTGTTCTCGACAACCGTTCGCATAGCCGCATGGAGCAGATCGAACTCAGCTTTGCTCAATCCCCAAAGTGGTTGCCCTTCGGGAGTTCCCTGGGCACCGTAAGTCTGGAGTTCTTCAATCCAATCGGACAGTTCCCCAACATCACTCAGGCGAAATTTGCGATCCGGAAAGACGATTTCCCCGTTGCGATCGAGCAGTCCTGTTACTACGACCCGGCGAGTCGTTCCAAAAATATCCTGCTCGACACCAGCTTTATCGTTGTAAAGTGGCTGACGAACTCGCAATGGCACCTCGAATTGCCGAAAAACTTCCGCCCATTGCTGACCAGCCAGTCCGTTAGCTCGTTCGCGCGAAAGCAGCAATTCAAATTTTACGTCTGTATGCAGCCGGTCAACCACAGATTCAGTGGGTTGGGCGCAGACTTGATTCATACAGAAATTTATGCCGGAGATCAGCAGAAATCCCAAGATAAGTCGGGGAATAAAATGTTGATTGTGGTTCTGTATAGACACGACTCACCTCTTAGAAAGGCTGAAATAAGAATGATTCTGGAGGGGGCAATATCATTCTACGCGCAGTGAACGTAACCCGACAAGATGAGTCCTGTGTGAAAAGTGCTTGTTTTCTTGTTGTTTTTAGGAAACATGAAACCGAAATTATCGAAATTTCTTCTGAAATGAACCTGATTTACCAAGCTCACGACCAATACCAAGCTAGATTTTCCTATAGCACATATAGGGGAGATCGGGCTGGGGATGGTGAGATGCAACTCTTTATCTGGAAATTACTGCTGGTCTCAAGCGTATTCTGTATTTCGTTTGTCGAAGCTGCAGAGCCTCTGTTAGAAATTAAAACGGCTCAGAAAACGGTTTTCGGTAAAAAACTGGCTTATGATGATAAGGCTTGCTGGGTCATCGAGCGAAATGGAGGTCTGGAGCAGATTTCTATTGCGAGTGTGACTGGATTCCGATTAACGAATCAGGTTTTTCGGCCTTACTCGGCAGCCGAACTGCGAACGGATTTGCGCAGAGAGTTTGGCAACGATTTCGAAATCAAAGGGACTTCCCGTTATTTGGTTGCCTCGGCTCAGGGGCGGGCAGGGCAATATTTAGAAGTTTTCGATTCGTTATATCGTGAATTTCGACAATATTTTTCTGTGCGTGGCATCGAAATTGACAATCCCGAGTTTCCAATGGTGGCAATCGTCTTTCCAGAACATCAGCAGTTCGTCAAGTACGCGGCTCAGGATGGCCTGACTCAAACAGAAGGTTTAACTGGATATTATGATAGGCGAACCAATCGAGTCGCCCTGTTTGATGATGGGCAGGTCGTCACAAAAAAACTGCCAGTTAGTGGAGTTACGGATTTAATCGCTGCTAAAGCTGGTGAGTCGACGAGTTTACAGAACACGATGATCCACGAAGCGACTCATCAGGTCGCTTATAATGTCGGATTGCATTCTCGTACCGGGCAAACGCCCAAATGGATCGTTGAGGGTTTGGCGACTGTCTTTGAGCATCCTGATATGCGTGGGGCTTCGCAAACTAGCCCAGCGATGCGGCGCGTCAATCGTGAACGATATCTCTGGTTCGGAAACTATGTGAAAAGCCGACGTGAGCCGGGAAGTCTGGTTGATTTGGTTGCCAATGAAGGAAATTTCAGCAGAAATGTTTTGGATGCCTACAGCGAAGCCTGGGCATTGACCTTCTTTCTGATGGAAACACGAGGCGTACAGTATACAAAATATCTGCAAAAAATAGCTGCCCGCGATTCACTTCGCAGATACTCGGCTTTGGAACGGATCAACGATTTTGAAGCGTCTTTTGATTGCGATCTCGAAGAAATGGAGCGGGATTTCCTGCGATATTTTGAGAAGCTTTGAGACGGGATTATAACTTGAGAATACAAGCACGAAGCGCAAGCGAGTGTGTTTAATTTCCCAGGAATCGCTCATTCGCTCGCTTGTGCTCCGTGCTTGCAGGTCTCAAAGATTCGAAACGTGGTGGGCATCTCGCAGATGTCGTTCCATGCAGGCTTGGGCGCGTGCGGGGTCTCGATCTGTGATCGCCTGCAGAATTTCATAGTGAGCCTGGGAGGCGCGGCGGTGTTGTTCGGGATCGTGTTTACCACTTTCCCGCTGAGCAAACTTCACATACGAGCCCAGCACATTGAGCAGGACCCAGAATAAGGGATTACCTGTTGCTTTGGCGATTTGCACGTGGAATTGATGATCGGATTCAATCGACTCGGGAGTATCTGTGTCGAACGAGTCAAACTTTTGCGCCAGATCGGTCAGGCGATTCAGATTATCAGCTGTCCGCTTTTGAGCCGCCAGTCGAGCGGTTTGCAGTTCGAGACCACAACGAACTTCGAAAACATGCGACAGCGACTGTTCCCCTTCCATCGAAAGCATCAGTGGAAACAGTTTCGAAAGTGTTTCGCTACTCATTTTTCGCACGGTTGTACTGCGACCATGAGAAATATCGAGAACTCCCAGC
>DOCI01000181.1:7186-8609 GCA_003503535.1 Planctomycetaceae bacterium | reverse complement strand
GTCATCGACTTGACCGAGAAGAAGTCGCTGGCCCCGCGCTGTCAATCGGAGCCATAATCACGCAGTTGGGGTGTCGTATCGCACTTGCGTGTGGACAGGAGGACTCCGCGATGATCCTCGGCGGCGGCAACTGGTCGGCGTCTGAACTCCGCAGCCCACCCGAGGGCATCATCAACAACGCCAACGGCGCGAAATCCGGCAATATGAGTTTCCTGATACCGCTGGCGGAAAGCGCATTCTGCCGCGAGCATATTGCAAAATTGTCGGAACGGGCGACTAAACGCGGCGTGGCGGGGAAGACTCGCGTGTTCAACGGCGCGAATCTGCCGTGCCGTCCGAGATTCGGTGAATTCCAGCTGGCCTGTGGACAAGCAAACACGCTTGTCTTGGGAGAGAAACTGACCTTCAGCGCCGAAAGGCTGACGATTCCGCTGACCACGCGCAATGCGTTAAATGTGCTGGTCAGCGGCTATAATGATCAAATTCACGACGGGCTGCTTGCCTCGACCGTCCGCAGTTTGGCTGTCAACGGAACTTTCGACCGAGTCATCTACTTCAACGGACGAGGAATCGCGCCTGGCAGCGGCGTAAGCGATGCAGTAGAGATGCTGGGAAGCCAATTCAAAGCGTACAGCGACACTGGCACACTGCCGTTGCAAGAGATACTGGACAGTATTGGCAAACGCCGCACCGCGTTGATTCTGGATGGTCTGGATTCCGAAAAGTCGCTCCATCCCGCGTCACTGTTCAAACCGTCAAAACTCGGCGAACCAACCTCGCCCTCCGACCTCCTGAAGCGCATCGCGGACGAAGGCCCTCGCAAGGGTACCTTTGTCTTTGCGTTCATTGACAACTGGCGTCGCTGCGTTGGGCCGTGCAAAGACCTGTTCGGCCTTTTTGAGTTACGCGTGGCCTTTTGCATGAACGAGGATGACGCAGGCACGCTCGTGAGTGGCGGCATCGGCAAGTTCAAGGGAATTGAGAAGCCGAATCGTGCAGTGTTTGTCAACCGTATGACCAACGAAATTATTTGGTTCAGACCCTACATTCAAGAACCGCAATGAGAAAGTTTCTGCTCACCTGGTATGGCATCACCGACTTTCGTGCGTCGTTGGGATTTGAAAATACCGACGGTCCCATTGCCGCTGCACTCGTGGCGGAAGCCCTCCTGTACAACGAATGTGATCTGTGATCCAAAATACGATAGCCAGACAATACCAAAGTCAATGAGAATTACCAGATCAGGGCTGGATGCTTCGTCCCTAATGATTTCGCTAATTTGAAGCGGGAGTAAGCTCATCTGATCGGGGTAGAAGATTGACAAAATTTCCAACTGAGGTAAATACAGCGGCTCGGCACAGCGTTGTGTGAGATGTTGGAAGAATTGTAAAATCCTGGCTGGCCGTGTGGAGACCTGACGAGC
>DOCI01000181.1:6585-6963 GCA_003503535.1 Planctomycetaceae bacterium | reverse complement strand
TCTTTCATCGATATCAAAGGGGGCCTGTAAGTTCTCTCAGTCAGTCGAAATCGGAAATAAATAAACTTTGTTGCAGTATTTGGTAGTTCCCGTGTGGAGCATGGAAGCATCCGCGAAAAAGTACCTACTACATAGTCTTTATTATACAGGTCCGGTAAATTTCTCGACTCTTACGAGTTCGCGAAAAACACTCGTCGCAGAATCAGGACGGTCGGCTGGAGTTTTGGCGAGCAGGTGCAGGACGAGATCGGAAAATAGTTCCGGGATCGCCAGATGAATTGTTTTCGGCGAAGGTGGTGGTTCAGTTAGAATTTTCTGAATCGTGTCCGATGGCAGTCTTGATTCAAATGGTGCGCGACCGGTCAGCAGAGCGTAGCG
>DOCI01000181.1:5652-6485 GCA_003503535.1 Planctomycetaceae bacterium | reverse complement strand
TGGTCCCTAACTGATAAAGATCCGAACGATGATCGATCGGCTGACCAGAGGAGAGCATTTCCGGCGATTGCCATGCGAGGTTGCCTAGGCATTCACCTTGTTGCGTCAGTTGTTCACACTGAGAGTCGTTCCAGGCTTTGGCGAGTATGACATCGCTGAGAATTGCCTTGTCGTTATCCCTTCCGATCAGGATGTGTTCCGGCTTGATATTACGGTGGAGTATTCCCCGCTGATGGAGTTCACTCAATGCCTCAGAGAGATCGATAGCGATCTTCAACGTCTTTCGCCGATCGAGCATACCGGCGATGCCGATGCGCTTGATCAAATCAGCAGCCGACTCCCCTGAAATAAATTCGGATACTGTGTAGCAAGTTCCGTGCAATTCCCCTGCATCGATCAGCTGCACGACACCCCGAATTCGAACCTCGAGCATAGTGCGGACAGCCCGAAGAAATCGAGAGCGATTCGTAGAATCTGAAAAGATATCGGGACGAAATACTTTTAAGGCGACGGTTCGTTCAAGTTCTCGGTGATGAGCCTTAAAAGTCATCCCGGATCGAGTATTTGCAACTAATTCCTCAACTTGATAATTCAGGAATGGCTTATTGAGAAATCGGTTTGGAACCCATGGCTTCGGAGGCTGTAATATTCGGGAAGCGGATGGGGGCACACTGGGAGATCGCTTAGCATTGTCTACGTTCTCCTTTGATTGAATTGGCTTCTGGAATGCCTCCACTGGTGATTGCATGTGATGAGCGGGCGGCATTAGTGTTGTCGCGCCGGCATGCCCTTCGGCCGAGATTCGCAGAACGGTCTCTCCTACTGTAATTTCG
>DOCI01000181.1:2380-5542 GCA_003503535.1 Planctomycetaceae bacterium | reverse complement strand
CTCCTACTGTAATTTCGTCTCCGATCGAAAGATCGCACTCCGTGACGCGTTCCCCGTTCACGAACGTTCCCCAACGACTGCCTGCGTCTGTCAGGAAGACTTTGCCATCCCGGTTTAAGAGCCGACAATGGACACGCGAAGCGGAAGGGTCGTCGAGTTGGATATCGCACTTGTCACCACGACCGATCAATAGTAACTCATCAGGTGTCAAGCTCACGTTGTCTGCACCAATTTCGACTTGCAGCATAGAAAATCCAAGTAAAAGGTATCGAAGTGAACTCAAGCAGCACGAAATAAAACACTAATTCAGGTCAACATCCACACCTTCCTTGATATCAATTATTTTATGTGAGTAAATTATTGCGAATCGCTGTTGATGGTGTTTTCTTGTGAACTGATTGCAATAATATAGCCAACTTGAACTAACTTTGGATTGACCATCTTTGCTTATCGCAATTACTCGTACGCGATGTAAATTAGCTCCGAAAAACCCAACATTCCAGCTTGTTTGGTTGCCAACATCTGCTGAATTTTTTTCCATCCACCTCCCCCTCTGGCGCGTCGTACCCTTTAACTGAGCCACATTGAGAAAATGTCGCTCAATTTTATAGGAGGCTGCTCCAGGAACAGGCTCCCATTCAAGTTTGTACTTCTTGCTGGTGTCAAGTTCCGAGAAACGATTGCCTGAAAGGAGAATGTCATCTTTTGGTGTAATTTTTATCGTTGGTGCTGTGTCTGGTCCCGTATCTGATTTTGTCATCTCACCTGAAGAACTTCCAGAAACGACCTTGCTTGAGGAAAAATCCATCGCCAAGATTGGATCGCCATCATGCACCGCCCTAAAAGTAGCATCAATAATCGTTCCGTGATGATCATTGCCAGAACTGTCCTTGAGAACTGTGCCACTACCTTCGTCGCAGTGGTAGAGGGCTAGTGTGACGTCATCAGGTTCGAATCGACGCGAAGGTGTGAAGTCTGATTTGTATCGCACAACATTTGAGATACGAACTTCGTCGAGCCTTCCATAGAAATTCATTGAGGGGTTAACTACAACGCCAGATTCTTCGGTAGCATATACTCCGAAGTACATTTTGTATTTTCTTACTTCGCATTGCCCCTTCAAAACCATTGAGCGAACGAGCTTTCCGTTTTCAAACAATTCAAGAATGTCATCGTCAACAGTGGCAGCCAAATGTGACCATTTTTCTCGCTGTAGAGGTGTCGGAGCCGATAAGAAGTTCTTTTTATACTTTGCTTGACGAACACTTATCATTGATGGGTGAGTTCTATTCCATTTAGAATCGACATTATTAGTCCCTAGTGAAAACCCGATTTTTTCATCAGAAAGGGGATATTCGATAATCGAAACGAAACTCTCTTTTGTTTCGTCAGTAATCCCGGCATCATGTCCTGGGCGAACCCAAGCTTCGATTGTGATTGGCGTGTCGCCCAAAGCTGGAAGACTTGACACTTCGACATAGGTTGCACTATCGGCCAACTTTGGGAAAGCCAGAGCGAGATCTGATTGTGCATCGGATGTTTTTAGTAGTTCAGCATTGACTTCTCGCTCAGCGATCTGACTACTCGTCTTTCCGATTTGGAGGACGTTTCTCCCATCGCTCACTACAGTAAACGTTTCTGGATTCCGAACGATGGTTTTCCCCTGTCGGACTTCGTAGCCGTATTCGCCGGCTGCGACTTTCAGGTTGAATTCCGGGCCGTCGATTGTGTAGTTCTTGCCGTCGAAGGTGAGTGTCAGGTCTCCGTTTTTCAGCAGTTCTTCATCGAAAGTGACGGCAACCGTAAGCTGGCCGCTCTTCAAGTAGAACGTGATGCCTGCGAAAGCGATAACAAAGGCGACGACGGCGACGGCAATTCCTTTAAGTAGTATCGAACCGAGATCATCGTCGTTAGGCTGCAATTTTCCCTGTTTGTCGACGTTGTACTTGCGGGATTTCGCTGGAACGTTGCTGTAGGTCTGCAAAGCTTCCCACAGTTCTTTGGCGAAGCGATTACCGGGTTTGATTTCGAGCAGTCGTTTGAGGTTATCTTCGATTCCCTCGTACTCTTTGCGGCGGACACAGCCCTGCAAATCGGCCAGCAGGAGATCGACTTCGTCCTGGAGATCGATGGCCTTGTCGAGCAGCTGATTGGCCTCAGCATTCCGGATATTGCTGGGGATCTGCTGCAGCATTTCAGCCGCTTGTCCGTAGTCATATTTGTCGATCAGCTTCTTTGCTGTCGCTATGACTGCAGGGAGATTGCTCCGTTTTTTCTTAGGAATCGCTTGGACCCGTGGCAATTCTGCGCGAGCCCAATTGGCGTAACCGACCGCTTCCGGGGCGGTGAGTGTGGCCAGTTTTTCGAGAAGTTTGACGGCCTGAGCATATTGTCCTCGTTTGACGAGGTCATTGATTTTTGACTTTGCTGCATCCAGTTTTTTGATTGAGCGTTCGGTCTTCGAGTCGATCGTGCTATGACTTGCCGCTACTGGAGTTGAGAGAACTTCATCGAGTTCGGCAATCACGTCCGCCATTGACTGCGGTCGACTCTCGGGCCGTTTAGACATCATTTTCAGGCTGAGGCGAGCAAGCGTTTTATCAGCGAAGCGATTCATTTCGATTGGAGGTTTTGCGTTGTCTCGAATGATCTGTGCGAAAATCGAAGCAGCCGAGCCGCGGAAGGGCGTCTCGCCGGTGAGCAACTCATAGAGAATGACACCCAAAGCGTAGATATCGGTGCATGGTCCAATTTGAGCGACTTTCCCTTCGACCTGCTCGGGAGCCATATACAGGGGGGTGCCCATGATCGCCCCTTCCTGGGTGAGGCGTGATTGATCTTCGCGATCGACTCGGCAGGCAAGTCCGAAATCCGTAATGTGAGGTGTCCCGTTCTTCTCGATCAGAATATTGCCCGGTTTCAAATCGCGATGGACGACGCCCAGTTCGTGGGCATGGCTCAAAGCGTCGGCCAGCGTGCGTATGATGTCTGCGATCCACCGCTGATCCTGATTGTCTTTGACGACGAGTCGAGAGAGGGGATAGCCGTCGATGAACGCCATGGTGATGAATGGGGTGCCATCGATTTCACCGAAATCGTATACCGGACAGATATTTTGATGCTTGAGGCTGGCCGCCGACTGGGCTTCCAGCTTGAACCGCA
>DOCI01000181.1:0-2284 GCA_003503535.1 Planctomycetaceae bacterium | reverse complement strand
GCTTCCAGCTTGAACCGCAGCATGAAGTCGTCTCGATCGGTGAGACTGATCGTCGGAATCTTGAGCGCGACATCCCGGTCGAGAGTGGTATCACGAGCCAGGTAGACCGTTCCCATTGCTCCCTGTCCCAATTGCCGCATGAGTTTGTAACGGCCAAATATCTTGCCGAGCAGATCGCGATCGGTTTCCTTACCGATTCCCGGTTTGAGGGTTTCATCGTGAGCGGGATTTGAAGTATCGATACTCGCTTTCTGGTCGGAGACATCCTGATCG
Source organism: Planctomycetaceae bacterium (assembly GCA_003503535.1). GTDB lineage: Bacteria > Planctomycetota > Planctomycetia > Planctomycetales > Planctomycetaceae > Rubinisphaera. The sequence continues at coordinate 2,011 of DOCI01000181.1, read as the reverse complement.
CGAAGTTTTCCGACCAAGGCGTCTCCATCGAGATAAGAGCGGAGTTCTTCAGCGATTTCAGGGTGGTCCGAACAGACAGAATCAACTGCTTCACCAGCATCAATTCGTTTCAGGCACTCGGCCAGCATCGCATCGGGATCGTGTTCCTGGGTCACAGCGTCTGTTTCCTAGATTGAGTTGCGTGTTGAGATTTCTCTTTAGGATTGCTTTTCATCGGCAAGAATGGTCTTTAACGCTTTCATCCCACGTTTGAGCAGTCCACCGATGGCCGCTTCGGACCGCTGCATCTGAGCGGCGATTTCAGGAATGCCAAGTTCCTGAAGATACCGGAGCGAGATGGCATCGCGTTGGTCATCGGGCAAAAGTGCGATGGCTTCACTGAGCAGGAGTTTTCGTTCTCCTCGCGCCAGGTGTTGACTTGGCGTTGTTGCTGCTCCAGGCAGTTTTTGATCCATCCGCGATTGTGGCGTTTCCCGATCGACGGCTCGTTTCTGTGCTTTGTGATGCCGAACGAAGTCGATGAGGTTGTTGTCGTGAATCTGCAGAAGCCAAGCCAGGAATTGCTCGGGGGAGCCGCCATCGAACTCTTCGAAATGCTGCACAACGCGGATGTATGTCTGTTGGACGATGTCGGATTCGTCGACACGACGCTGCAATTGGTCATTGAGATGTTCCCGGATTCTGCTCTTTAACATAGGGCGATAGATATCGAGCAGGCGTCCCAAAGCCGCTTCATCGCCCTGTTTAGCGATAAAGAGTGTCTCTTGAGGATCGTCCGGATTAGCCATCGGAACAGGACCGTTCTTCAGTGATTTTCGATCTTTTCCGGACGCGATTGCTGTGCTCTAATTTAACAGACGAGAATGAATCAATCTCCGGGCGCTTCAGCTTAATAAAATTTGATTTTTTTGAGCAAGCGTATAGAGCTTGAGTGCTTCTAAACTGAGGATATCGATAGCAGGATGCAATTCCACTGTTCATAACGGGTAAAATTCGGAACGCTGTTGGAGCAGCCTGAGAGGATGGAAACTGACTTTGGCGGCCTACGCTGCCATTTATCACAACATTCTGGACATTACCATTACCGCGCGGGTTCTCGTCACTGAGTCCGTAGATTGAGTGGTATCACATTCGCTACTCAATTACAATTTGCTTGGGGATCAGTGATTCTCAATTCACTCCCATTTGCTGAGCCCGATCATTAATCTTTTCCTTGCAATTCAGCTCTAATGCAAGAGGCTTCTCACAGGTATGAAAACTCTGTGCCCGATTTATTTCCGTTATTCACATCTGTACAGTTCGCGATGTCCCTTCCAGTTTCTCAGCAACATCATTGCCGGTCTTGAACGACATCTCATCATGTATCAGTTTTCGGAACGCTTATTGTGGTGGATTCGAGCTGTATTGATTTCAGCTGCGTTCGCCTGCCGTTGTGTGAATCTGCCCAGGAATCCGAGCTCGTAGAATCTGGTTCTCGGCCTTCAGATACTCCACATATTTGGCCAGCTCCCGATCCGTCGCCGACGCGATCAATGCGAGCAGTGGGTGGAAAATCTTGGCCATTTCGGTATTGTCCTTAAATCATATTCTGCAGAGTATAACACATTCGTTGTACAGCACCTNNGCAGATTGGGACAGAATTTGAAATGATCCAGCGAGTGGAATTTGAGGGTTCTCAGGGCAACATTCAGGCCCTCAAAATTCGAATGATTGTCGCAAAAGACATTTGATAGTGCGACATTTCGGCAAGTTATAGGGATGGATTTCTTGTAAGAATTCATTCAGAAACGCTCTTCGACTCTTGCGACGAGCAACCTTGCCGTCGGTAAAACGGCTTCTCTAAGCCGTACCACTCTCTACCACTTTTCTAATGGATTACCACTAGTTTTCGCGATTGTTTGCTATAGAATGCAATCGTTTGCAAACAGTCCCATTTTCACTAAAAGCCTGATAAAACAGGTGTTTCAAGGCCATTGAGCTTATTTAGGGCACCCGCCTACGGAACCGAAGG
>DOCI01000188.1:1669-23991 GCA_003503535.1 Planctomycetaceae bacterium | reverse complement strand
TGTGCAACTTCAAAACGCGTCAGCGAGGGGCCGGTGTGGAATTCATCATCCGCTGCATCTTGTCCATATCGACCATAGACACTATAAACTCAGAGCGAAAGAAACACTGCTGGGCAAACCAGCAGTGGCACACGGCTAACGACATAGGTATTAGTAGGGTGCGTCGAGACGCCCCCAGCGAATAATTTGATTAAACATACTGGTTAATCAGGTTTTCCAGATATTCCTGACGTCCGCTCTTGTTGGTTTCAATTTCGCCTTTTTCGAGCATGTATTTCTCGAGTGAGGCGAACGTGGCGGAGCCAGATTCGATTTCGGAACCGATACCGGAATCGTAGCTGGAGTAACGATCGCTGACGAATTTGTCGAGCACGCCATCGGCTCGGATCTGAGCAGCAATTTTTGCTCCACGGGCAAAGGTATCCATTCCGCCGATATGGGCGTGGAACAGATCAACAGGCTCGAAACTTTCGCGGCGAACTTTTGCATCGAAGTTGATTCCCCCCGGAGCCAGTCCACCCTGCTTGAGCAGCACGAGCATGCACTGGGTGGTCAGGTAGATGTCGGTTGGGAACTGATCGGTATCCCAGCCCAGGAGCAGGTCGCCGGTGTTGGCATCGATGCTGCCGAGCATGTTCTGGATGCGGGCGTATTCCATTTCGTGCATCATCGAATGACCAGCCAGGGTGGCATGGTTGGTTTCGATGTTCATTTTCACGACATCTTCCAAACCGTATTGACGCAGAAAGTTCACGCAGGCGGCGACATCGTAATCGTATTGATGTTTCGTCGGCTCTTTCGGCTTGGGTTCAAACAGGAACTGTCCGGTGAAGCCGATGTTTTTCGCGTGATCGTTCGCCATGTGCATGAATTTGGCGAGATGATCGAGTTCGCGTTTCATGTCGGTGTTGTACAGATTCTGATAACCTTCGCGGCCGCCCCAGAAAACGTAATTCTCACCACCGAGTTCATAAGTGACTTCAATCGCTTTCTTGACCTGAGCAGCGGCAAAAGCAAATGCATCGGCATTGCAGGACGTCGCGGCTCCGTGCATATAGCGAGGATTTGAGAAAAGATTGGCTGTTCCCCACAGCAGTTTGATGCCGGTCGATTCCTGCTGCTCTTTGAGTCGAGCGACAATTTTATCGAGAATCTCATTGGATTCTTTCAGGCTGGAACCTTCAGGTGCGACATCGCGATCGTGGAAACAATAGTAGTCGACGCCGAGCTTCTGGAAGAATTCGAAAGCGACGTCAACACGCTTCAATGCATTATCGATAGAGTCGCTGCCGTCATCCCAGGGGCGAACCATTGTGCCGGGGCCAAAAGGATCGCCGCCGGTGCCTCGGAATGTGTGCCAGTAACAGACACTGAAACGAAGTAATTCCCGCAGCGATTTGCCTTCAACGACTTCATCCGGATTGTAATGCTTGAATGCCAGGGGGTTCTTACTATCGGGGCCTTCGTAGGGAATGGAGGGGATCTCAGAGAAGAAGCTCATGTTCGGTTCCTGTTATTGGGTTCAGCCTTGATTTATAGTCTGTTTTTGTTACTGAAGTAGTAGTCAGACACAGTGACGTATCAACAGATGAAAATCAAGCGATGAACGCATCGCAAATCGACAAGGAGAAAGCTCAATGACGGGTTACACAGTTCACACAGGAACCAGCGAAAAATTTTCCTCTGGATGGGATCGAATATTTGAGGCTGATAAAGGAAAAGGAAAATCCAGGAAAAAGTCACCTGGCAGCAAAAAGCAGAAGCCAGCCGAGGCAACTGATGAAAAGAAGTCGAAAAAGAAAAAGTAGATGAAAGCTTGTCGGTTGTAGGTTGTAGGCTGGGTGAGCGGAACGCGCAACCGAACGTCTTGAATTACAGATTAAAGACGTGACTCTACTTCACTTCTTGCGTTACGCTTCGTTAACCCAACCTGCTGACTTTTTTATGAAAAGACTTGCATTTGAGTGCAAGAAATTTCTGCGGCAATTTGCCGCATTATATTAGGTCTCTTCTTGTGGCGTGATTCACTACGATACGCACACTGAAGCATAATTCTTGAATTAGCTCTGCAAATGTTGCGTTCACATCACGGTTGGTCGATTCACACAGAGTTGTGAAACTGATATAAACCGTGCTGAAGCTTACAAAACCTGTGGTGCGACGGCGCGAGCGGAGTGTTGCGTTACGATGATAAAAATTAAAAAAGGTTTAGATGTTCCCATTTCTGGCCAACCGGTGCAGGAGATTTCTCCTGGTCCCGAAGTTGGTCGCGTTGCGTTGATTGGTCCCGACTATGTCGGTATGAAACCAACAATGCTCGTGCAGGAAGGGGATCGGGTCAAATTAGGCCAGCCGCTTTTCGAAGATAAGAAAACTCCCGGAGTGATTTACACCTCACCCGGTTGCGGGACTGTTGCTGAGGTGAATCGCGGCGAAAAACGCTATTTTCAGTCGATGGTGATCGAGCTTGATGGCGATGAGGAAGAGACTTTCCGCTCGTTCGCCGATTCCGATCTGACGACTCTCTCTCGCCAGGAAGTGCAGGATAATCTCGTCAGTTCCGGTCTCTGGACGGCTTTAAGGACTCGCCCGTTTAATAAAGTTCCCGCGCTGGACACGCAGCCGAGTTCTATATTTGTGACCGCAATCGATACTCAGCCCCTCGCGGCAGATCCGACTGTTGTCATTGCAGAAAATGAAGCCAGTTTTATTCATGGCTTGCAGGTGCTGCGGCATCTGACTGATGGGTCTGTCTTTCTTTGTCAGCCGCCCTCGGTCAAGATTCCAGGGGCATCGCTCGATTTTATTCGGGCAGAAGAATTTGCAGGGCCGCATCCTGCTGGTTTGCCGGGCACACACATTCACTATCTGGATCCGGTTGGTCCGGGCAAAAAGGTCTGGTTCATCGGTTATCAGGATGTAATTGCCATTGGCAAGTTATTTGATACTGGACGGCTGTCAGTTGGGCGAGTCATTTCGCTGGCTGGTCCGATTGTGAATGAGCCTCGTTTGATTCGTACGCGAATTGGCGCATCAATCTTCGATATCGTAGAGGATCAACTGAACGAAGCGGATCGCCGTGTGGTTTCTGGGTCTGTTTTGTCGGGTCGAACAGCAACGGGGCCTTATTCCTATCTGGGAAGATATCACAATCAGATTTCAGCATTGGCTGAAGGCCGTGAGCGGGAATTTCTGGGTTGGCAGATGCCGGGCTTTGATAAGTTTTCGATCAAAGATGTTTATGCGGCTTCAATGAATAAATTGTTGAATCCTAAAAAGCGATATAATTTGACGACGAGTACGGGTGGCAGCAAGCGGGCGATGGTGCCGATTGGGATGTACGAATCTGTCATGCCTCTCGATATACTTCCTACGTTCTTACTGCGAGCACTGATTGTCAACGATTCCGATCAGGCTCAGGCGCTCGGCTGTCTGGAGTTGGATGAAGATGATGTTTCTCTGTGCACATTCGTGTGCCCTGGAAAGTACGAATACGGTTCGATGTTGCGACGAAACCTGTCAATCATCGAAAGTGAAGGCTAGAGACGCTTTGATAGCGATCTGAACGCGTAGCATTACGAACAACATGCCAGTTTTTGGTCCGCTCTCTTGGGGGCGAGGAATTTCTGAGTTATGAAACCTTTGCGTCAACTACTTGATAAGATGCATCCGCTGTTCACCAAGGGTGGAAAGCTGGAGCCGTTTTACCCACTTTACGAAGCGGGTGATACGTTTTTATATACGCCGGGCGAAATTACGCACGGTCCTTCGCATGTCCGGGATGCACTCGATCTCAAACGCATGATGATTACCGTCGTCGCCGCTTTGGGGCCTTGTATTCTGATGGCGATGTGGAACACCGGCTACCAGGCGAATCTCGTGCTGGATGCGGGGGGAGTATCCGTTCCAGAAGGCTGGCGTGGTGCTGTTTTTAATGCGATTGGATTGACGGCTAATCCCGATAATCAGCTGGCAAACCTGCTGCTGGGGGCTCTTTACTTCTTCCCACTGTTCCTGATCTCCAATATTGCCGGAGGTCTTTGTGAAGTGGTCTTCAGCTGCATTCGGAATCATGAAATCAATGAAGGATTTCTTGTTACAGGCATGTTGTATCCGCTGACTTTGCCTCCAACATTACCATGGTGGCAGGCGGCAATTGGAATTATGTTTGCAGTTGTTCTCGCTAAGGAAGTCTTTGGGGGAACCGGAAAAAACTTTATCAATGTCGCACTGACAGGTCGTGCGTTTCTGTACTTTGCTTATCCTTCGCAAATTTCTGGAGATCGTGTCTGGGTTGCAGCCGATGGCTACAAGCTGGTTGATGGCTACACTGGAGCCACTTCTCTCGGACAACTCGGTTCGCTTGATCCAGCAAACGCATCCATGGGGATGAATGCGATCACGAATTCCGTTGCAGATGGCGGGCTTGGATTGAGTTGGATGGATTGCTTTTTGGGTGTCATTCCCGGTTCGATGGGGGAAACCTCGGCTCTGGCCTGCTTGTTCGGTGCCTTTGTTTTGATCGCAACGGGCATCGGTTCCTGGCGTGTGATGGCCGCTGTTGTCCTTGGTGCACTCGTCACCTCTGGCGGACTCTTCGCAGCGGGCAGTGAAGGAAATGCAGTTTTTGCGATGCCTCCATACTGGCATCTGGTTGTTGGTGGATTTGCCTTTGGCACCGTATTCATGGCGACAGATCCTGTCTCCTCAGCCTTCTCTTCAGGAGGGCAGTGGGTGTACGGATTCCTGATTGGCTTTATGACCATTCTTATTCGTGTGATTAATCCGGCCTTCCCGGAAGGCATTATGTTGGCAATTCTGTTCGGTAACGTCTTTGTGCCGCTGATTGACCACTTCTTCGTCCAGGCAAACATTAAGAGAAGGTTGGCTCGTACTCATGTTACAGCGTGACTCCGTAGGCGGAACCTTTACGATCGCGGCTATTCTGTGTGTCGTCTGTTCCATTATCGTCTCAGCAACTGCGGTTGGGCTTCGTCCGATCAAGCAGAAGAATGAGCAATTGGCATTTCAGCGAGAAGTCCTCAAAGTTCTGGGGCTATACGAAGCCGATAAGAACACTCCAGACCAAATTCCGGAGCTGTTCAAAAAGGTCAAACCACTGCTGGTCAATATCGATACCGGCAAGCTGGCAGAAACCGATGCCGTCAATATTGATACGTTCGATTTGAAGGAGGTTTCTTCGAATCCCGAATTGATTGAAAAGATTCCTGCAGAGAAAGATCTGGCTGGCATCGGTACCCGTGAGAAAATCACCAAAATCTATCTCCTCATGAAAGAAGATGGCTCCATCGACCAAATGGTTCTTCCCGTTCGTGGCAAGGGATTGTGGTCGACGATGTGGGGTTTACTTTCACTTGATGGCGACGGTAAAACCGTACGTGGGCTCACTTTCTACCAAGATGGTGAAACGCCCGGTCTGGGTGGAGAAATCAATAATGCCCGCTGGCAGGCCAGTTGGAGCAATCCGGAATGTCCGAAAGTCATTCTGAATGATGCCGGTGAAGTGAATATCTCCTTTTATAAAGGAGCCCTGAATTGTGAAACACCCAATAGCGAACATTTATTTGAAGCTCTGGGTGGAGCCACGATCACGACTCGAGGCGTCGAGACAATGATGTATTACTGGTTGGGAGATCACGGTTATAAAACATTGATCGAGAACCTGACCAGCGGAGAAGTTAAAGTCGCACAGGCGACTCGTTAATTATTATTAGATTCGTTCACGCAACAAATATGATCCTTAAGTCCTGTCGCTAACTGGCAGGACACAAAGAGAAAAATCATGGCACGATCGAAAGCAGCTGACGTACTGCTCACTCCAATTTTCTCGAACAACCCGATTGCATTGCAGGTTCTGGGAATCTGCTCGGCTCTCGCTGTAACGAGTAAAATGGAAACGACAGTTACAATGTGTGTTGCGGTGACACTGGTCACTGGATTTTCCAGTGCAGCCGTCGCTGCGATTCGCGATTACATCCCGAACAGCATCCGCATTATCGTACAGATGACGATCATCGCATCACTCGTGATTATGGTCGATCAGTTCCTCAAAGCGTTTCTGCCGGAAATCGCCAAAACGATGTCGGTGTTTGTGGGTCTGATCATTACCAACTGTATCGTGATGGGTCGGGCAGAAGGTTACGCAATGAAGAACAATGCCTTCATGAGTTTCCTGGATGGCATCGGCAATGGACTTGGCTACAGCGTTTTGCTGCTGATTGTTGGAGTTGTTCGTGAACTCTTCGGTTCCGGCAAGCTCTTCGGTAATACCATTTTTCCTTCGGTCAACGAAGGGGGCTGGTATGTTCCTAACGGTTTACTGTTACTTCCACCAAGTGCGTTTTTCCTGATCGGGATTTTCATCTGGGTGTTGCGAACAGCGGATAAAGATCAGGTCGAACACGACTAAGTATCGTTTCTCGTAGATAATAGTTATTGCAATCTCATTATTTGACTTTCACGTCGAGAGATCATCATGGATCAATTAGAACATTTCCTCAGCTTGCTCTTAAAAGCAGTTTTCGTCGAGAATCTGGCATTAGCATTCTTCCTGGGAATGTGTACGTTTCTGGCCGTCTCCAAGAATGTAAAAACCGCCCTTGGTCTGGGTGTTGCAGTGATTGTCATTCAGACGATTACTGTGCCGGCCAATAATCTGATTTACACTTACCTGCTCAAGAAAGATGCACTGGGCTGGACAGGAATTGCCTCGCTTTCGGGGATTGATCTCGAATTTCTCGGGTTGATCAGCTACATCGGCGTCATTGCCGCGATGGTGCAGATTCTTGAATTGATTCTCGATCGCTTCTTCCCACCATTGTACAATGCACTGGGAATTTTCCTGCCGTTGATTACCGTGAACTGTGCGATCCTGGGTGGGTCTCTGTTTATGGTGGAGCGTGACTATAATTTTGCAGACAGCTGTGTGTTCGGTTTCGGATCAGGACTCGGTTGGGCGTTTGCGATTGCCGCACTGGCTGGGATTCGAGAAAAAATGAAATACAGCGATGTTCCTGATGGCCTCAAAGGGCTGGGAATTACGTTTATCACGGTCGGTTTGATGTCTCTGGCATTCATGTCATTTTCCGGAATTCAACTGTAAACATCTTTCGAATTTCAATAATTCAACTGTAATTCAAGATTGAGAATGTCTATCATTGACCGATGGACTTGTCATTTCGATAGCACTTGGTTGAGTAGAAACTTAGTTCGTTATTATTCAATTCTCGGGTTGTGAAAGTTGTAAAGCACGACAACAGAGTGCGTTACAGTTCTTTGACTCCTATATCAAAACCCTGACAGGGTATTATGCTATGTTCAGTACCATATTTATTAGCGTGGCGATGTTTACGCTGATCATCATTTCGCTGGTCGGTGTGATTTTGTTTGCCAAATCGAGACTTGTTCCGAGTGGCGATGTAACGATCATCGTGAACGATCAAAAAGAAATTCATGTCCCTGCTGGCGGCAAATTGCTCGGAGCTTTGGCAGCCGACAAAATTTTCGTTTCCTCAGCCTGCGGCGGTGGTGGAACCTGTGCCCAGTGCAAAGTGCATATCACAGAAGGTGGCGGAGATATCCTGCCGACCGAAAAAGGTCACATCAATAAAAAAGAAGCTCGCGAAGGTTTGCGACTTTCCTGCCAGGTTCCTGTCAAAGGGGATATGCGGGTTGAAGTTCCGCCGGAAGTTTTCGAGACGAAGAAGTGGATCTGTACTGTCAAATCCAACCGCAACGTGGCCACTTTCATTAAGGAACTGATTCTCGAACTGCCTGAAGGTGAAGATGTCGGCTTCAAAGCCGGGGGATACATTCAGATCGAGTGTCCGCCTCACGAGCTCACCTACGAAAACTTCGACATCGAAGAAAAATTCCGTGGCGACTGGGACAAGTTCAACCTGTGGAAAGTCAAATCGGTCGTTAAGGAAGATGTTGTCCGTGCTTATTCGATGGCCAACTATCCTGGTGAAAAAGGGATCATCATGCTCAACGTGCGTGTGGCGACCCCGCCGCCGCGAGCACCGGAAGGGACACCTCCCGGCAAGATGTCTTCCTATATCTTTAACCTGAAGCCAGGCGATAAAGTCACTATTTCTGGTCCTTATGGTGAGTTCTTCATCAAAGAAACCGAAAACGAAATGATCTACATCGGTGGTGGAGCAGGCATGGCTCCGCTGCGATCGCACATTTTTGAACTTCTCAAAACGTTGAACTCCGGTCGAAAAATTTCCTACTGGTATGGTGGACGCAGTAAACGCGAACTCTTCTACCTGGAAGAATTCGAGGCGTTGGCCGAGAAGTTTCCGAACTTTACACTGCACATTGCGTTGTCAGAACCGCAGCCGGAAGACAACTGGACTGGCCCCGTCGGATTCATTCACAATGTTCTGTACGATTACTATCTGAAAGAGCACCCTGCTCCGGAAGATTGCGAATACTATATTTGTGGTCCTCCAATGATGCTCTCCGCAGTTCAGAAACTGCTGGAAGATCAGGGTGTCGAACCGGAAAACATCGCTTACGACGACTTCGGAGGCTAATCGGCCGATGAATGGCGATCGAATAACACGATTCCACAAAATCGCTCTTTGCCTGATTCTGGCAGAGAGCGTTTTTTGTAGTGGGTGTCAGCAAAACGAAGAGGCATTCCGTCCGATTAAAATCACCGGGAATACGATGGGCACATTCTATGAAGTGACCATCGCCGACGATCTTCCCCCGGACCAGATTCCCAAATTGACGAACCGCATCGAGGAACTGCTTGAGCAGATCAATGCTGAGATGTCGACTTACGATCCTCAGTCGGAAATCTCGCAGTTCAATCAATCGCAATCTCTGGACTGGTTTCCCGTCTCTCCCGGGTTTGCCCAAGTGGTCAATGAGGCGATTATTTTTTCCATCATAACCAATGGAGCCTTCGATCCGACCGTCGGGCCATTGGTCGACCTCTGGCATTTTGGGCCGGAAATTAAAGATCGAACAATACCGACTCAGGAACAGATTGATGAGGTCATGAGTAACGTGGGCGCTCATCAACTGAAAGCCCGTCTCGATCCCCCCGCCATTCGTAAGACTATTCCCAACCTCCGGCTCGATCTTTCCGCGATCGCCAAAGGTTACGCAGTTGATGTGATTGCAGAAGAGCTTAAAACTCAGGGAATTCAAGGGTGTCTGGTCAATATTGGTGGAGAAGTCGTTGCTGTTGGACGTAAGGAAGATGGCACGAAATGGAGGCTCGGGATTGAAAAGCCAATCGAAGGCAAGCGGGATATTGAGCGGGTCGTGCATCTGTCTGATGTTGCGATGGCGACCTCAGGCGATTATCGAAACTTTTATGAGGTCGACGGCATTCGGTATTCTCATACAATAAATCCAATAACCGGAAGACCTGTGACTCATCATTTGCGTTCAGTCTCCGTATTGTCCGAATCCTGTCTTGCTGCGGATGTTTATGCAACTGCATTAATGGTGATGGGAATGGCAAAAGCCAAGAACTTTGCTGCGAATCATGAACTGGCAGTCGGATTACTGGAACGTGAAGAGACTCAGGCCGATAGTTATTTCAGCCAAGAATTTCTGAACCAGACGAAAGAATAAAATGGCCACATTTATAGTCGCTCTAATTGTTTTTGCAGCCGCGATTGGCGGCATGGCTGCAGGAGTCATCTTCAGCAACCGCTGCCTCCGAGGCAGTTGTGGTGGGTTGAGCAACATGCCCGATGGAGCCAATCAATCGGTTTGTAACACCTGTGCTCCGAATACTCCCGCACCGTCAAAGGAAACTGTTTCTTCATCGAGTGAAACTTAAACCGTTATGGAATCATACGACGTTTCGATCATCGGAGGCGGGATCGTCGGATTGGCGACCGCTTATCGCATTCTCCAGAAACGCCCGCAGACTCGACTGCTACTTCTTGAAAAAGAAGGCAATCTGGCCGCCCATCAAACTGGTCACAATTCTGGCGTGATTCATTCCGGGATCTATTACAAGCCGGGATTATTGAGGGCGAAGAACTGTCGAGCCGGGAAACAGCAACTTGAAGAATTCTGTACCGAACACAGTATCCCGTTCGATCGTTGTGGCAAAGTCATCATTGCAATACAAGATTCTGAACTTCCAGGTCTGCAATCAATTTTCGAACGTGGGCAAGCCAACGGCGTCTCTTGCGAACTGATCAGCCGGGAACGATTGTCCGAGCTGGAACCACAAACTGCGGGCATTGCTGCAATCCATGTCCCCGAAACGGGAATTGTCGACTATGTCAAAGTCTCTGAAAAACTTGCCGAAATCATCAAAGAGCAAGGCGGCATTATTCGCACTCAGGCGGAACTCCTGAAAGTCGAGGCTCGCTCGGGTCAACAAGTGTTGACAACCAAAGTCGGCGAATTTCGAACGAGACAGATCGTCACCTGTGCCGGGCTGCAATCGGACCGCATCGCTAAACTGTGTGGTTGGAATCCACAAGCGAAGATCATTCCCTTTCGCGGCGAGTATTACGAACTTCGTCCTCGGGCTGAGCATCTCTGCAGGAACTTGATTTACCCGGTTCCCGATCCCAATTTTCCGTTTCTGGGTGTGCATTTTACCCGCATGATTCAAGGGGGCGTCGAGTGCGGCCCCAACGCTGTGCTCGCCTTTGCCCGGGAAGGATATGCCAAAACAAATTTCAATGTTCGCGACATGTGGGATGCCCTCAGTTTTCCTGGCTTCCGCAAACTTGGCTTGAAACATTGGTCGGCTGGCTTAGGCGAGATGTATCGCTCGGTTTCCAAACCTGCTTTTGTGACTGCTTTGCAAAGGTTAGTCCCCGACATCAAATCGTCGGATCTCATCGCCGCCCCAGCGGGAATCCGTGCTCAGGCCGTCACACCAGATGGCCAGCTCGTCGATGATTTTCTGATCGAAGAAGATCAGCACGCGATTCACGTCCTCAATGCCCCATCGCCCGCTGCGACTTCTGCATTGAATATCGGCGTGACCATCTGCGATCGTTTGCTGAAACGCTTTCATGCCTGATTCCGCGATAACCCATGAATCAGGTACAGTGACAATGTTCAGAATAGATTGAAGATGGAACTTGGGATGAACATCTCCAGTATGGCCGTGTCCTCAAGCTGGAGTGTGTCAATTGTTGTCCACATTCTTAACGGACTCGATAAAGATTTGTAGTTTGTGAATGGAAACGGTTCAAATCTTGTCGCAGTCACGATATATTTCTAATTGCCATGCTCTCACATCAAACACTGGCCGAGTGGCGGAATGGCAGACGCACGGGACTTAAAATCCCGGGAGGGGTTTCCCTCGTGCGGGTTCGAGTCCCGCCTCGGCTACTTGCTAAGTGCTATCGATATAAGGCGTTACGCTAAACGTTGTTCCTCGTCGGGATGACGTTTTTTTATGCCATTCTGTCTGTTCGTATGAGTATTCGTGCGGATTCATGCAAATACGGCGAGGACAAAACGGAAACGATGGAAGACGATAACCGTAAACGATTGCTGAATGATGCGTTGGTTGAATACATCGATTAATTGAAATTGAAAGGCAATTCTCCTAATTATGTTGAGAAATGCGAATGGTGTTCGTCGAGTCATTCTTCTTTGATTTGAGGATTGGGGTTTCTGAGGTTGCATACGGCTACACCATCCCGAATAAATCTTTCCGGGTCGCCCGGCTTTAAAAGAAATCCTCCTGGGGCTACGTCAGCCAGTTCTCTGCTTTGTCTCAACCTGTGAGATTCGTCAAATCGATGGTGAGCCAATAACAAACTTTCTGACTCAAGTCGGTGTAGCTTTTTTGTTGAGTCCATTGAATTGTTCTTCAGGGCTTACGAGAAACCGTATGAGCATTTTCATGCAAGCATGAATCCGGTGCAGGGCTCATTCAGATCAGATCTGGAGTGTTGTCTGGCTTTCGATGTTGTGGTGCTTATGTTACGTTAATTGAGCAGAGTTTATTTCTCAGGATCGCGTTCGGTTCAGTTAGCCTTCAAGGTCAGTCTGAGAAACTTTGATTGAATGTTCCTCTATTCATATTGATAAAGTTGCGACAATGGATCTTACTGGAAAAAATGTCATTATCACTGGCGCTTCACGAGGTATTGGGCGGGGAGCGGCAATCGAGTTGGCGAAAGCCGGTGCCAACGTGGCCGTGAATTATCATTCCGATGCCGAGGCGGCTCAGGAAGTGGTCGCTGAGATCGAATTGCTTGGCCAAAAGGGTTTGGCGATCCAGACTGATGTTTCCGATCAGTCGGCTGTGGAAGCGATGGTGAGTCAGGTCGTCGAAACCTGGGGACGGCTCGATTGTTATGTCTCGAATGCTGTCTACAGCGATCGGGAAAATATGGTCGATGCTAAAATGGACGGTTTTCGAAAAACGATTGACGTGAGTATGTGGGGAGCTTTTTACGGAGTGCAAGCTGCTTCGCGTCAAATGATTTCGCAAGGGGGCGGTGGAGCAATTACGGTCGTCAGTTCACCGCATGCCGTGATTCCATTGCCGGGAGCAATGGCCTACAACATGGCCAAGGCGGCGATTGATCAGATGGCACGAACTGCTGCAATCGAATTAGCCGGGCATCGTATTCGTGTGAATATCATCCACCCTGGCTGGATCGACACGCCGGGTGAGCGTAAGTTTTTCTCGGAAGAGGATCTCGCAGCTGGCGCTGGCAACATCCCTTGGGATCGACTCGGAACTCCTTCGGAAATTGGTCGAGCTATCCTCTACACTCTCAGTCCCGATGCCGACTATATGACCGGCTCGACTTTGCTCATCGATGGTGGAATTTCTCTTCCCTGGTGGGCCGCCAAGCGTCAGGAAGCGAATTGATGCGGTGTTCCGTGATAACTTAACACATCCACAACAATAATAAGAGATTTCAACAGCAGAAAGAATAAATCGAGAGATGGAGCCTGAATTTAAAGAGTCCAGCAATACTGAAATCGTGCGGCCTGATTGTGCGGACGTGATGTCGACAACCAAATGGACTCGGATGCCGGGTAAAGATGTTCGCTGGCATGCCAGTGAGGCTCAGTCTCAAAAGCTGTCGGAGTTTGCGGGTGAACTGGGGGCCATTGATGAATTTGTCAGCGCCAACGGTATCCATGCCATTCACGTACTGATCTGTGCAGATGGCGGTGTGATTTCCTACGAGACAGGTGAGGGGAAATGGCTTCACACCCTGCAAATGAAAACCATTTTTCGACAGAGAGTCTTTGAAATGAATCTGGTTCCCATCGAAAAACTGGGGCAATATCTCAATGATGCAAAGAACACAGAGCAGACCCCAGACTCTGAGGAGTAACATAGATTTGAGCGATTATTATGCAAAAAAAGGTAATCTGAAAACGCATATTGTCGAATCGCTCGGAATCCCATTTGATTTCGTTGATAAAACCATACTGTTCTATGAATTCTCAGTGTAATTACTCATATGTTTCATTGACAAGAATCGATTCTCTGAATAGCGTAATAGTATCCAAGAATACTTATTGTTTCGCCAAACAGATTTGGACCAGTCTTTTTTTCATTCTTTCGTCCATTTCGTTTTGCAGACACTCATTTCATTGCGGCATCTACTGCTCTTTTTTCAATCGTTCGTTTTCTTGATTCCTTAATTGGTGTTTAACAGGATTTCAACCTGATTGCCCTGAACTGTCTTACGATTTG
This sequence comes from Planctomycetaceae bacterium, assembly GCA_003503535.1. GTDB lineage: Bacteria > Planctomycetota > Planctomycetia > Planctomycetales > Planctomycetaceae > Rubinisphaera. Next base: position 10,298 of record DOCI01000188.1, on the reverse strand, counting down.
ACATCGTCTATTTCACGATCCGTCAATATGAGCGAGTTTCTGGCATTTGCGAATGAACTTCCACTGCGCAGCGGAGTTGCATCGTTCGTGGTCCTTTCGAATTCAGTTTTCCCTTCGAAAACGGGACCACTCCGGTTTGTACAGGTTAAATCTGATTACCTTTGGGATTACAGAGATTTGTGTGTTGGAGTTACTAATGCTCACTGCGGATTTACGGATCTTATCTGGAAAACACGAGGGGAAAGTCATTTCCCTGACGACGAAAAAATTTCTGATTGGTCGTGGTGAAGATTGCCACATGCGACCCAACAACGACTTGGTCAGTAGACATCATTGTGTATTCACACTCGATGAATACTCGGTTCGACTACGTGACCTTGGCAGCACGAACGGGACACATGTCAATGACGAACCATTGAAAGGTCAAACTGTACTGAATACGGGCGATAAAATCCGTATCGGGAAACTCGAATTCTCCATTACGGTGAAAGAAGGGGCGCCCGTTGCAGCGGAAGTCGCCTCCGAGCCTGGTGAGCCCCTGGAATTGTCGGGAGAAACGATTCCGGAATCTGACCAGTATGAAGACTCCGAATCAGATGGTGACTCAACAGGAACAGAAACGCTTCACGATCTTTCAGGTTCACCTACTGATACACAAATGATGAACGAGGGGGATACTCAATACTTCCCACCTCAACAGCAGTATCCCGGGCAGCAACCTCTTCAATACGCTCCTGGTTCGATGCCACCTGGTTACGGGTATCCTCAGATGCCCGGATATCCTCCACAGATGCCGATGGGGCAATTCCCGTATCCTCAGATGCCAGGATATCCGCAACAATATCAGATGCCTGGGTATCCTCAGGGATATCCAATGCCAAATCAGCAGATGCCCGGATATCCTCAACAGCAGCAACCTCAATACCAGCAGCCACAATATCAACAGCCTCAGCCCGAACAGGACTATGAGGTCGAGGAAGAGGAGCCTACTGCCAGTAAGAAATCGGGATCTGAAATTCCAGTCAAGCTTCCCGATCCCTCTGAAACGGGTGCAAAAGAAGAAGCTAAGGTAGAAAATGCAGGCAGGGAATCTGCAGGGAAATCTTTTGCGGAAGAGAATCCTTCTTCAAAAGCGGGGGACATCATTCAGCAATATATGCGTCGGCGACCGTCTTAACCTGAAATTATTCCCAGCACGGGTACGATTCGGTACGCGATGCAGAATTCCGAGACGACTCGCAGAATTCTGCAGATTGGCTTCATATCGGGAACAAGTGTTTGTTAAACTGATGGTCAGGTGGCAATGTATTGTTTCCCTTTGCCAGCTGGTTTTGCTTAAAGACTGAAATCAGCAAAAAATCCTGTCTTGCTGCAGATATTGCAGGCAATCAGTTCATTCAAATGAGGAGTGTGAGCCGTGGCGGATGCAAATGTGAATGCGGAGGTTCAACGTCGGTACAGGGAATTCATCGATCTGCTCCCGTTAACGATTGCCCTGGCTGGACTTCCTCACAGTGAAGCCGGTCGTTACTACGGCGAAGAACAGATCGAAAGTCGGCTTTACACCGTTCGACACGCATACAAAGCCGCAAGAGCGATTGCCCGCGAATCTGTACAGAAGTCCTAAGGTCTTTCCAGTTAAATATCAGGGTGGCACTGGCTATGTATGCCAGTGCCTTGTCGCTGCAGTATTCGTCTCGACTTGCACTGGCAAAGCCAGTGGCACACAACCCGAAATCCTGGCTGGCATGCAGCTCGATAAACAGGTCAATAGTGCTATACGTTTGAATGCAAACAGGGATTTGTCGACCAATTTGTCGATTTTGAGAGCAATCGTAAAACTGACCCAATAGACTCGAGGTAATACTTTTTGATGTCAGACTCAAACACACTCTCAAGTGAACTTCGTGTTGTTCGCGGGTGTCTCACCGGCGATGGCGAGAGTGTGCGTACGTTTGTTCGTCAATTTCGGGATTCGGTTTATCGAGTCAGTTTTCGAATTCTGCGGCATCATGAAGACGCAGAAGATGTTGTTCAGGAAACGTTTGTCCGGGCAATTCGCAGTCTGCACCAGTGGGATCAAACACGCCCACTGCGACCGTGGTTACTGACGATAGCCGCGAATCGATGTCGGACAGCACTGGCAAAACGCAGTCGTTCGCCTATCGTCACCAGTCAAGACTTTGCAGAGAGTGCCTGCGATTTGTCTCCAGACATGGAAGAGCGTAGCGAACTGGCAGAAGAGTTGGAACTTCACCTTCAGGCTCTCAAGCCTGATTTGCAGGAATGTTTTCGCCTGTTTTATACCGAACAATTTTCATGCGCTGAAATTGCCAAACGCATGAATCGGCCCGAAGGAACGATTAAAACCTGGTTGCATCGGGCACGTGGGCAACTCGCTCAGGCTCTGCAAAGACGAGGACATGGTTAGCCTTATTAGCGAAACTACGGCCATGTGAGTCTTGTATTTATTTATCGAAACTTCCGAGAGATTATCACCTGTGAACCCACAAACGTTTCAAGCACAACTCGAAGTTGCGATCGAAAATCGTGACAGGAATGCATTGAGTGAACTCGAACGCATTGCAGGGGACGATCCTGATACTGACATGATGTGGCAAGATCACTTGCTGATCGAAAATGCCGTTCAGCAATGGCAGCAAATTTCCCGTCCGTCACAAACTCTTCTTCCAGCAACGTCGCCGTCTCTTGTGCCACTCCGTCAACGTTTGGCAGCAGCAACGACAGCAGTTGTTTTACTGGTCACAGCCGTCAGTTTCTTTCGCTCACCGGCACACCAACAGTCAGTCACAATGACAACAACGATTCATGAAGTGGCTGCCTCTGTAGAAGAACTGCCTCAGCACAATACGGCTGTTCAAGACGATCAACTCTTTGTGAGAAACGAATCTGCTCCTGCATTTTCGAGCACCACCGGAATTCAGGACCTGCATTTACCGGTTTCGGTCGTTTCAAACATGCATGCTCAATTGAGTGAAGAGGTTTATCAGGCCTGGAGTTTAATTTCTCGACTTCCAGATGATGCTGTTCAGGTTTATGAGCAACTCGAAGGCATCGTCCCCAAAACTGCTCCGGTCACTTTGCCCGCTCCAGAAGAAACAGAGGAGCAGGATTTTCTTCCCGCAAGCATTCGCAGTTTGCTATCGTAATTGATCGTCTGCCAAATCGATCTTGCTGTATTTTCCCGTATTGATTTAAACTTCGATTCGCGCACGGGGGGTGCGCAGGCAGTGCGGTGAACGGTTAAGCGGGAACAGCTTAATATCGATTATGCACGGAACCGCAGGGATATTATCAAATAGTCCTGGCTGCCAAATCATTAATGGGCTTGATTCAGGGAAGATCAACATGCGTTTGGAACGGATTTCCATCACTCGTCCAGGGACCGAATTTCAGTTAAATCTGGCCGACTTTCGTCCCGGATTCAATCTGGTTTATGGCACAAACGGAGCCGGAAAAAGCACCACCTGGAACTTCCTGCGAGATTCTCTGTTCGGAGAAAACGATCGCCGGGGGGCCAATGATTTCCTCAGTGGTCAGGTCGAGCTCTCCCATAATAATGCACGCGCTTCTATTGGTTGGACTCAACCACAAGATGCCGACTATTCCGAACTGTCAATCTCACCAGAGACTTCGCGAACAAAAAAACAGTTTTATGAAACGCTCAAACAGTTTCGCGAACCATTGTATCGCAACCTCTTTTTTTCCTGCATGCGGGATCAAGCCAATCTTCAGAATCTGATCGATGCGGCTCGTCGGGATGGAGTCAGCCTCGAATCGCAGTCACTGACAACCAATGAAGGCAAATGGACGCTTAAGAATCAATTGTGTCCTCAGGACTTCTCCAGGGATTTATCGCATGAAGAGCATCGTCTGCTGGAACTGACGAAAGAGCTTAAGGCCCTTGAACACAAATACAATGAGGAAACTTACGAAGCACAAGTCAAAATCAAACAGAACGAACAGGAACTTCAACATGCACGGGCGGCAGTCGTTTCTTTCACGGAAGAACTGACTCGATTACAAACCGAGATTAAACTTCACGAGGAGCAAAGTCTGCGTGCTCAGCAAGAAAATTGCGAACGCACATCCAGCTTATACCAAAGCTGGAGCCAATCGTTTGCAGATTACGGTCAGACGCGACAGCAACTCGAACGTGCCCAGTCTGTATTAGCCGATCTGCAAGCCGAAGCGGAACGCTTACAGGAACTTTCTCGCAGTTCGAATGCTCCTTTTCTGCAGAATGTCGAACAGGAACTGATTGATACTCTGCAGCAGGATGTGCGACATATTCTGAACGATTCACAACCCTGCCCCGATTGCGGCAAACATCATCTGGACAACTGCGATGCCCGCTGGCAGATTCTGCGTCAGACCATTCGCGAGCATTCGTCTCAATTAGCCAGCTTGTCAGAGGAGCACTGTACTGCTCATTGTCAGTGCCACACGACTGAACAACTCAAAGCCAACGAAGCTCAGCAGGTTTCACTCAAAAGTTGGATCGAACAACTTCAGTCGCGTCACGCCAAGTTAAAAACGATGTGGCAGGAACTCCAGGGCTTATCGGAATGTGAGACCGCGGAGCAGTTTTTATGTGGCTGCGTGAAACATGAAGCCGCGCTGAGGCACCTTCAGGAATTGGCTCATGCTCATCTCGACCCCACGGGCCTCAAACTCTTCACCCAGTTACTGGAGCAGTCGTCTCTCGTTCGATCTCTCCAATCTTCGCTTGATTTGCTGATGAAACAGCAGAAAGAACTTCTGCAGAAGAAAGTTGCAGCCGAGAAGGATTATCAAAGGTTGCTCAATGCTCGCGAAGCATTTCAAGCCTTTAATCTCGATACCACATTTGAACTTCGCCTGAGCGAATTACGAACACAGATTCGAAATTGTGAAAATCGGATTGACGAATTGAAGGGACGATCAAAATCTCTGCAGACCTCATCTGAAGTCGTTGCCCGTTTGCAGGAACTGGAGAAGCGTGGGATGATTTCTCCTGTGCTGACTCGTACGTCGATTCATTTGTGCGAACATAGCGATGCGAAATGGCGAGCCGTCCGTATCAATTCGGATAACCGCAAACTGGAAGCTCTCTCTGCAGAAGCGATCTGGCATCCCTGGGACCAGCTCAGCTGTGGAACTCAGCAATTCATCTCTACGATGCTCCGGCTCTCGATCGCAAGAGAATATCGACGTCGCGGCATTTCATTCGCACTCGTGCTGGATGATGTATTGGCGGACCACGACTACGAACAGCAACAATCGGCGATTCGGATACTCAGTCAGTATGCCTTCGAAGGTCAGCAGATTATTTATCTGACTTGCCATCAGCACGTTGCCAACACGTCGGCTGCAATCGGAGCCCATGTTCAACAGATATTCAAATCTGGTCAGCCAAAATTCAATATCACGTTATCCCGAACTGCAGCACAGTCATTCCTGATTCATGCCTATGCAAACAATCAGGAAGTGTCTCGAAGATTGAAACCGATTCCTCATATCACTACGAATCCAAAATCCTTGAAATTCCAGACGGAATTTCCTGAACTCAGTAAGTCAGTGGTTGAAACTTTCGGATTAGCCCCCGGGGACTCGATCAGTCGATTACCACAAATTGGTCGTAAGCGGGTTGTTCGATTGCAGTCTTTGAAGGTTCGAACGATTGATCAGCTTTTAAATGTCCGTTCGGGAGCTGATCAATTCTGTAAGAGAGTTGGCATCAGCCCTTCTCGCCTTCGTCGCTGGCAGGCCACCGCTCGATTGCTTTGTTGCACACCGGGGCTGAAACCAGCAGAAGCTCGCCTTCTCGCCCTTTGCGATATTCGCGATGCAGACTCGCTGGCAGGTATCGATGAAGATGCATTAGTTTTACGGCTTGAAGGTTTGCGAACATCGAATCGTAAATCTGCTCGGGCTTATCTCAATCATCAATTTAACCGCAGCCATGCTCAAAATTGGAAGCAGGCAGCCAGACAACGACGAAGTTACGAATCGATTCCTCGAAATCTAGTTACACCAAATCGAACTACAGTGGTCAATCCTCCGATACAAACACGAAGAATTTCCAGGACGACCGATTCTAATCGACAGAATACGACGCGAATCGAACCGAAAGCGCATGCAGCAAGACATGGATCATTGATCAGCCGCATCGAAAGTGTTCCCGCATCGAACGAGAATTCTACCCTGCGATTCTATCTATCGAGGCAAAGTGATGTTGTCGATGCTCCGTCGATCGGTCCAAAAACAGCACGGCGGTTAAATCGAGTCGGTATCAAAACCGTTAACGATTTTCTGATTGCAGACGTCGAGAAGGTCGCCTCAAAGCTGGATGTGAAGCATATCTCAGCACAAATTTTGCGAGAATGGCAGGCCCAGGCCAGACTTGTCTGCTGCATTCCTGAATTGCGTGGACACGATGCTCAAATTCTCGTCGCTTGTGGTGTCGATGATGTGGTAAAACTGACGTCAAAGCGAGCCGAAGAATTGCTGGAGGTGGTCATACCGTTTTCCAACTCGACTCTCGGAAAGCGGATTCTTCGCTCCAGTAAACGACCTGACTTGCAGGAAGTGAAGAACTGGATTCAATGGTCACGCTCTTCACGACAACTCGATGCTGCATGAGAGAAAGATCGAGAGATTCATAGAAAAACTCCCCTGCAGAATATATTTATTCCACAGGGGAGTTTTATCATGAAAAGAGTCTTGAATTGGGTACAGACGGACTGAGAGGATCTGCGGTAAACTCAGTTTGCCTGTTAACATTCAAGGTTCTAATCGATGACCTCCAATTGTCTTCCGCTTCCTTATGGACTGGTGGATGGCTCTGCTGGTGGAGTCGTTGTCTCTGCCTTTGGAGCTGAGATCAGTTGAATTTCTTTCACAACGATAATCACACCATCCTGCTTAGTCGCATCGTTTTCTGTGATTAATTTGACTTGGTCACCTGGTTTCAAGTCGACAATCTGACTTGGTTCTTCAGTATTGGTTTTGTAAACCAGAACTCCTGCATCGACGGCAAACTCTTCGGCTTTGCCTTCACCATAATCCACTTTGATTGCCGTTGGTGAAATCTCGACAATGGTTCCTTCAAACGTTTCCTGCTGCGCAGTCGCTTCAGGAAGTTCATCCATTTCTTTCTGGTTGTCAATTGCCTCTAAACGGTCAGCGGTTTTTCCCTGAATAACACTCCCCGCTTCTCCTTCAGGAGCAGGAGCTTCGTTTACGACAGGTTGACAACCTGTCACTGTTGCCGCAATTCCCATTGAGAGTATGATTTCAGGTGTTCTCTTCAGCATGATTTCTCTCCTAGCCTACCTCAGTCAAACATTTTTTCCACGAAAATGAATTTGATTGAGATTTATGCAAGTTGTAATCCAGATAAATATGCAACTCAGAGGCCAAAACCTGTTAAATTGAGTTTGCATTAAAATATTAACTGCTGTGAGCTGTACAGATAACGGCCACCGTAGTGAGTTTGATTAGGAAGCGATGTTCATGGCTGAGTCCTTACTGCTTGCAGTTACGAGAATTACAACGATGAAGGGAGATAAAATTCTCTCAGAGGCGACGGGATTTTATTTCACGCGTGATGGTGTTGTGTTTTTGATCACCAATAAGCATGTCGTGAGAGATGAGCCGACCAGCCATCAGCCTGATCGCTTATTGATCGATCTACATCCCGATTCACAAAATCTCGCCAAGCTCTCTCAATTCACTTTGCCATTGTACCAGGAAGGACGACCATTGTGGAAAGAGGCCTCTGACAGGACTTCAGAAGTCGATATCGTGGCAATTCCTCTGGATGTGTCCAGGTTTCCAGAGAATTGCGAGTATGTCTGTTTTGAGATGGAACACATTTCTGAAAATCTGGATCATGTCGAGATTGGAGCATCTCTGTTGATCCCTGGTTTCCCCTTAGGTTTTCACGATGAACTCCATCATTTGCCAGTCGCACGGCACGCAATCGTCGCTTCTTCGTTTGGGTTGCGATTCAAGGGAATGGGGTATTTTCTGTCGGATGGAAGAACTCATCGAGGCTGCAGTGGAGCTCCCGTTGTAACTCAAATGGTCAGCGACCCCAAACATAAACTCCCCTGGCGTTTACTGGGTGTCCACTCCTCTCGATTTGATGTGCGGCGCGACATTCGAGCCGATGAAGCCCTTGGCCTGAATTCGGCCTGGTACTCCGACATCATCTTAAAAATGACAGATCCCGAGAAAATGGAAGAGAAAAATAAGGATACGACATCGGGTAGTGAGTGATTACGCGTTTGTTTTCAATTGGATAAGCCCTCCATGAATAACTCCCGCACTGTTAAAGACTCAAAACTTGAAGCCTGTCCTGCATTGTGATTGTGGTCTATCATGGCGAAATGAAAATGGGCTTCCTCATGTCGCGACTGTTACTACTGGTGAACGGGCTGAGCCTGGATGCTCCACTGGTATCAATCGCATGGCAAGAGATTGCGGCTCGTCAATTGCATGTCCCTCTGCAGAGTTCCGAACGGCTCTTGTTATTTCTGGCGACATGGCTGGTGTATGCCGGTGATCGCCTGCTGGATAGCCGAGGTGTGCTGACTTCTGTTGTCGAGATTCCTCGTCATCT
>DOCI01000188.1:0-1489 GCA_003503535.1 Planctomycetaceae bacterium | reverse complement strand
TCCTCGTCATCGGTTTGTGGCACGTAACTTCTGGCCACTGCTGAGTCTGTGGGTCATCCTATTCATGGCGACTGCGGTCATGACATGGCTATTATTGGACCTCACTGCAATTCTGATTGCCGTATTAATTCTTGGATTTCTCGCTGGCTACTTCGGAATCTGCTTGCGGCTTCCTTCTGCTCGCTGGGTGATTCCTCGAGAAGTGATTGTCAGTCTGTTCTTTATTGTTGCGGTTTTATTTTTTCCTATCTTGGAAGCCAGATCTACCGTCAATCAGGAACTGGGGCTCTCTTTGTTTCGATTTTCTTTGTCTGCTGGTGGACTGATTTTGCTGAATTGTCTCGGCATAGCCAGTTGGGAAGCGGAGAAGGATCGACAATCTGGTGAATCAACTCTGGCGACGCGGTTTCCAACGGTCGTGAAATTCTTCCCGGGAATTGCCTTCGCCACCGGAATTGTCTTTTTACTGATGGATCGATTGCTTGCCCACGAATGGAACATCTTTGGCGTTTCAGTCTGCACTGCTGCTGTCTTAATTGGATTTCTGAATTCCGAAAGGATTCCTCAGGACCTCAAACCAATTCTGGCCGATGCCATGCTGATCGTGCCTTTTGTCATACTCACAATTTTGTCCTGAGAGAAGTGAAAAGTTTATCCATTCCATTCGCCAGAGAAGACTTCGGTGGCAGGGCCGGTCATGAAGACTTCGTTGGTTTCTTCCGACCACTCGAGTTCGAGATCTCCTCCAAGCAGGTGCCCGGTCACTTTGCGGCTCATCTTGCCAGTCAGCACACCAGCCACAGCTACCGCACTGGCACCTGTTCCGCAGGCCATTGTCTCTCCTGAGCCTCGCTCCCAGACACGCATATTGAATTCCTCTGGAGAAATCACCTGAATGAATTCGGCATTGATCTTCCTGGGGAACACTTCGTGTTTCTCGATTTGCGGGCCGATTTTAAGCACGAGATTGTCAGTCAATTCGTCGACGAACGTCACGCAATGGGGATTTCCCATTGAAACACAAGTGACCTGCAATTCCATTCCCCCGACGACCAGCGTCGCATTGACGGGTGGATCACCTGCCAGCAGTGTCGGGATTTTTGCAGATTCCAGAATCGGTGCGCCCATATTCACGCGGACGCGTTCGACAATGCCATTTTCGGGAAACAGTTCCAGATGCAACAGACCGGCTCCGGTCTGAATTTGCAGGTTGTCTTTCTTAGCGATGCCATGATCGTAGAGATATTTGGCGACACAACGAATCGCATTCCCACACATCTCAGCTTCACTGCCATCGAGATTGAACATCCTCATGCAGGCATCGGCGTTCTCGACAGGCTCGATGAGCACAAGGCCATCTCCTCCAATTCCCTTGTGTCGATCACTAACGGCTCGTGCAAGTGCCGGGGCTTCGGTTGGAAGCGTTTCTTCAAACAGGTTGACATACACGTAGTCGTTCCCGGCTCCGTGCATTTTCGTAAACTTCATT
>DOCI01000313.1:4650-5343 GCA_003503535.1 Planctomycetaceae bacterium | reverse complement strand
TTTCAAATTAGAAAGCGTATTATTATATTTTTTAAACCGCAAATGAACGCGGATTAACTCAGATGTTGAATATCCGCGTCTATCTGTGTTCATCAGCAGTTCTTAAAAAATGATGTTTCAATTATCAACAAAAAAACGCCGCAGTTTATGCGGCGTTTTTTATTGAGTGAACATGAAGTCTATTTTACAGATTCGGTACTTTGATCTGATCTCGCATTGAGTCGTAGCGAGGGTCACGGAAGACATCGCGGAATTCGAAGCCGAAGCCATTGTTCAATTCCCAGTTGGCACGTTGTGCCCAGGGAGTTCCTGGATGTTGCTTGTTGACGAAGGCAAATTGCTCCTTCGCTTTTTCAAGCTGTTTGTTCAACTCGTCCATATCGACTTTTGTTCGCTTGATCTGATCCGCGTCAGGTTCTTTCATGTTCTTTGTACGCACCACATTCCATTTGTTGGATTGTGGACTTTTCGGCTTGGGGAAGTCTTTCAATTGAGTGTCGACGGCCAGCATGAACTGGAATAGGCGGACACGAAACGCAAGGCACTGGGCATAAGCCAAATCGTAAGCGGCACGCCATCGCTGCGAATCTTCCCGAGCACGCAGGGGTTGAATCTCTTCAAGTCGACGGATTGCTTCGTTCATAATACCGAATGCCCGTAATGCACGACTGGCATGCTCCAAAGCCTCTGGCC
>DOCI01000313.1:2846-4539 GCA_003503535.1 Planctomycetaceae bacterium | reverse complement strand
AATGCTCCAAAGCCTCTGGCCGGAATTCTTCAGGAGTAAATGGATACCAGATTTCCTTGATATTGAGCTTATCATCCTGATATGGGTTGAGCACATTGATGATGTTCCAGATTTCTGCGCGGAACTTGCTCTTGGATCGCTCCTGCTCATAGTCTCGACGCGCAAGCAGGAGTGGTTGATACTCCTTCATTGCCAGAAATTCAAATTTACGTTCCAGATGAGCAGCACGTCCAACGAGATTTTCTTCATCGCCCGGAAGCATGAAGTAAACACCACCCGATTCCCGAGCCAGACGAACCTGCTCATAGCAGCCGAATCCACTGGAGAATGAATCCCAGCGTCGGTGAAGACCATCGTACTGCAGTGCTTCCACGAACGCGGTTTCGGGTCCTCGTTTAACATCAATCCAGAAATCGAGACCGAATTTAGGATCGGTCCACCTCATTCGTGCAAAAGGATAACCGAAAATCGCCTCTCGTCCCATAATATAAACAGGGGCTTTGAAACGCTTCACGCGGGAAATCGCTTCTTCAACAGCTCCACCATCGTCTCCCCCTTCATCGGAAAGAACGACCAGAACAAGTTTCCGCTGAGCTCGAAATGCCAGCTGGCCATATTTGTCGCAGACCGCCATGATTGACTGGAAGAGATTCTCTTCGCCGGTTTGATCAACAGGAATATTGTCGATCGCTTTTTGAATTTCAGGAATGCTGCCTGTTGGATTCGCTGTATGAGTATGTATTCCTGCACCATAGCTCAGAATTGTCGTCAGTAACGTTTCATCAGAAGCCTTACTTTTAAGCTTTTCATCCTGTTCCTGAGCAATTTTCAGCTCCTCGTAAACTTTAGCAAACTGATCGCGAATTTCTTTCTGATCATCTTTCATACTGCCGGATTCATCGAACAGCCAGACGACATGCACTTTATCATTTCGCATCAGTCGAATGAGCTCCTGAGTTAACCGGCTCATGGCTGCTCCATATCCTTCAACGACAGCTCCGGCTTCTCCTTTAATTTCCGACTCGCCTAAGTCGGTACCGAGCATATTCGCACCAGGCATGGTGACTGAGGCAACATTGACCTGAATTTCAGGTTCATTGAGAGATTCAGATTGTTCTATTTTTGTTTGACTGACTGCCGGTGCAGAGGATCCCCCGGAAGCCGTTGAAATTGTAGCGCCTGAGATCACCGAAAGGTTCTCAGAAACCTCTGTGTTGATATCGAGTTCCTGGGTGAACTCCTGTTGTTCCCGCTCGTCAGTAAAGACGGTTTCGACAGCAACCTCGCTGCCATCATCGAGCAAAGTGAACTTGATGAGAGCCATGAGGACAAGAATGACGACATGAACGCCGACAGACATTGTCAACGCGGTCGAGTCACTGGATATTTTCGACATATGATTTGTTCGCGGGAGCAGCCGCGATCCTTTAAATGGAATACAACGTAGTTCTAAGTGAAATGAATCTGAAGGACTAAATTATAAGTAAATCAGAACCGTTTCATTCATTCTTAAATTTCAGTCAGCAAAGTCAACTCTGTTTTGAGTTTACTCGAGTCTATTCAATTCCATTTGATTGCTCGAAATTCCGTTCTGTCCTCGAAGAAAAATTACCAGGTCGATACTAAAGTTTTGGTACGTTCTTTGGTTTTGGAGGCTGCTTAGCCATCATCTTTTTCTTTTCTTCTTCAGCCA
>DOCI01000313.1:0-2697 GCA_003503535.1 Planctomycetaceae bacterium | reverse complement strand
CTTTTTCTTTTCTTCTTCAGCCAGCAGTAGCATGGGGTCATCGGGATTCATGCCATTCATTGATGACACTTCCCGTTTGAATTCACGCCATTCCCAACCCAGAGGTTGTTCACGTTCTCGCGTGGCGAGCATTTCCCATGGGGTGCCTGGGTGCTCTGTGATCACACGGCTGAGATATTCATCAGCCTTTTCAGCAAACTTTTTCACGGTGGAACCAGCTGAGATTTCAGCAGAAGGAACAAGTCGCCAGTGATTGTTTCCTTCCTCCTCGAACTTCTTGGGAACGGATTTCATTTCCGCACACATTTCGTTGTAACCTAAAGCTCGGGCACGCATCGCCAGCACGCGACCTGCAGCCAGATCGTAGCCAGCTCGCCAGCGGGGCTCGACCAGTTTATCTCGATCTTTGACGCCGTTTTCGAGGATTGACATCAATTCCTGGAGTTTATAATCGAGGACAGCGAGCGGCTTCTGAGCTTCGGTCAATTGCTGACGTAAAATCGTATCGGTATCAGCCCGGAACTGAAGTGTGGGAATCGGAATGTCACCCACACGGGATCGCTGAGCGGCCATCAATAGAGACTGTTTGGCGTTGTTCTGACGCAAATCGAGATCGACGAGACGAATCGGGCGATAATCGGGAGAATAACTTCGCATGATCGAGGGATCGAAGGTTGGACCATTCTGTACATCTGTTGAAACCAGATACAATCCGCCCGTTTCTGCGCACAAACGTGTCAGAGCATACGGGCCGTAACTGGCCGACATGCGATCGTATTGACGTTGATCCCCACCGAAGAAGGGAAGTTGCAGACGTTCGGGATAAATGGTCTCCGGCCCTTGATCCGCAGGCAGGTCTTCTGTGAAAGTATTTTCCCCTTCTGTCCAGGTGGTCGGCAAATACCCTTTATCACGACCAAAAACCGCAGCATTGCCGACGCAATAAATGGGAATGCCCAATCGCTTGTTGAAAGCGATCGTTTTTTCAAGATGATCAACATCATCCCCTTTTTCATCGGTAACGATGATCATCATCACATTGCGGCGAAGTTTTGTTTTGTAGCTCGACCATTTGAAACTGGCTTTGTCGACGGCATCAAAAACAAACTCTTTCCCACTGACATCGGATTTGATTTCGCGAATTGCTTTCACGAGATCCTTCACATCCTCGACTGGTTTTTCAGTAATGAAATTGGTCGTTTCCCCGTAGCTGACGACCGCAGTTTCCAGCGGGATTTTATGCTGTTTCTGTTCATCGAACATGCCGAGTTGCTTGTAGACGATTTCAAATCTCTTCGCGATGGCTTCGCGTCGTTCATCCAGAGAAAGTGAGGCATCGAACAACCAGATCACCAGGGTCGGTTTGTCGTTGAGGGAAGAAGCAATTTCGAGTGTCAGTCGATCCATTGCTCCTTCGACACCACCCGTATGTTCGGTTTGGCCAGCCACTTCGACAGATTCGACCAGTTCCGCATCACTGGGACGCGAGACCAGATCGGTATTTGGCATTTCGACTTCGAGTAATTCTTCCTGCAGTTTTTCCTGAACAGGATCGACATCGGCTTTTGTAGGATCCTGAGTTGCGGCCAGGGAAGCCGTCAGGGAATCAAAGTTTGACTCCGTCCCCAACTGATCGGAAACTGTGACATCAAACTGAAATTTGTTGTCGAGCGGTTCATCGATCGTGCTGGAGAGCAGCAGGTTTCGGTCTGGATTTTGAGCCACATAAGTGATACTCGCCATCAGCATCAGAATGACAACATGAATTGCCAGACTGACCGCCCATGCGGGGGCATCCTTGATGTGATCCAAATAGACATTGTCAAATTTGTTCATCATGTATCGGGACTCCGAACATTCCTGATCGAGAATAGTGCCCTGTCAGGGCTTTGTTTTGGTATTCGAACAACTGCAGCACAATTCGCTATCGTGCCTAACAACTATTCTACCGGAAAATAAAGCAGAAACGGAACTCTAGTGAACGTAGCTCCTCTATTTCAATTAACGATACCCTGAATCCGCCGAAATCTCAAGCAGATCTTACGGAAATCGCTGCAAGTTCAAGACTTGTGCAATATTCGTGAAATACGAGGTGACCATTTATCAATCTCTACTATTATAAACCTCAGATAGTGAAGAAATCTATCGGAAAAAATGCATCAGTTCCGGTAGTTTCGTAAAATTCACCACGGGTGAAGCTAAGGATTGAGCCGATAGTATCAATTACGACCTCCGAGGAAATTTTCCATTTTTAGAGGAGTTGGCATGAGTATGAGCCACTCTGACGTGACAAAAACAAGTTTCCAGGTATCCGCAGATGTTGGAATTACCCTGCATGCCCGTAAATGGGAACCGAAACTGCCGGAAGGAGAAAGAAAATTTCTCATCGTCACTCACGGAGCCTGCGAGCACGGTGGTCGCTATAACGATTTGCTCGAACGAGCCGCCCGGCAGGGGTGGACTGCCATTGCAATCGATTTGCGAGGGCATGGGCAATCGACGGGGGATTACGTACATGTCCAGCAATTTGCGGAATATTCCCAGGATTTACTGGCTGTCATGAATCATGTTGAGGCTCCCCCGGAATCAACCGTATTGCTGGGTTGCAGCATGGGGGGATTAGTTTCGATTCGAACATTGCAGAATTATTGGCGTGAACACAACGGCTGCCCCTGTAGGGGGTTAGTGTTGCTGTCT
>DOCI01000336.1:15161-19219 GCA_003503535.1 Planctomycetaceae bacterium | reverse complement strand
GTTGCCTGGCTGCGATTTGAAGATGCCGTTCAGGAAGTCTTTGCGGTAAGCGTCATCCCAAATCGAACCTGGCCCGACTTGATTAACGACGATCCCGAACTCATCGGCTTCAGCTACGTCCTCCCCGATGAAGCCCTCAAAGATGTCCCGGACGATATGCGTTCAACGTCCTGAAATACAGTGTCTGCATTGAAGACTTTTTTCGATTTGCCAGGTTTCTTGTGAACGGTCTCATAAAGATCTCGAATCTTCAGTCATATCTTTACAATTTCTTTTCGAATCAAACCTCTCTCTGTTTTCACACTGTTCAAACAACGAAGTCTGGTCAACGCAATCATCCCTTCCCCGGTAGGACGTGAACGAACTCAATTTTCCGCTATACATCCAGCAAAAGTAGAAACAGACGCTGCAAAATACGGTACAAATGATGCGGAATTGGTGCAACTGCTAACACTCTGGCCTCGCTGGGCCTGCGAGAGATAGCACGTCAAAGAATGTGTCGTAGAATGTAGTTAATCGTCCTGAATGCAACTGTATTTGTATGGATCGCCAGCAATTCAAAAAACAGAAATACTCGATTATTCCGCAGTCTTCTCGCTGGTTTTTGATATTGGGCTGGAACGAGTGCTACTTGTCGAATCCTCGGCGGCTTTTGAGTTCAGGATGTGAGAAGGGAAGTCGGTTATTATTCAGAGACATGCTTCAACTTTTCAAGCAAACGCGATGAGTCTCTGTTTTCAATTCGCCCTGCTTCATCCGGAAATGGCAAAGTATAAAAGCGTCATCAAGGTTATGTTTCGGGTTGGCGTTGTAAGCAAAACGATGACCGGTATTAATCCCAGTCTGGCACAAGAAAGCGAATCCCTCGCATCTTTGATGAGAATAGTGAACATTCCACCAATTCTGGTGGAGATGATCGAAGCCGAGAATGCCACTGATAAGTGAGAATCTTATTGAATGGCAAAATTGTGCTCGGATGTCTCTTTCGGAAAATCGAATTGCTCAGTGTGTTCGGTTAAGGGGCCACTTAATTCGGCATCTTCCGTCGCGTCATCGCCATTGGTGACAATGATCAGGACCTCATGAGGTCCACCTACAATACCACGCCCCTGCCTGGCGGTGTTGTACACACCATTAATGATTTTTGCTGTTCCCTGCGGACCGGAATTGCCTTTCGATTTATCGGGCGTAAAGACAATAGAACCTCCGGGAGCAGGTTGATCTTCGAATGTGACAGTTCCGGAGACATCAAAACGCTGGGGCCCATCGTTGCCGGAGCAACCTGCCAGAATGAATAAGGGGATCAGCAGCAGTAACATTTGAATTGATATCGCAGAATTCATGGGCCCATTTTCACGAAAGTGGAGTTGCTGGGAATGACGGAGATTGAAGTTTAAAACTCCAGAGTTTTCGCTTCGTTTCCATCCCGGCTTGCGGTCGCCAGATAGAGATCGATGTCGACATTCTCGGAAGTGAATTTGACGCCTCCATCCGACATCAATAACTGGGCTCCCCTCTGATGCGGGCTACTGAAGCTCATGCTGTTGAAATTTCCAGAGACAAATCCCTGAATATTGATGCCAAATTTCACGTTCTTAGTCATGCCGCAGGAGTGTTGAGCACATCCGCGAGACCAGGCACGCGGTGCGACCGCACCAGTGAGATATTCATTCGCAGACATCTCTCCGACCATAATGGTATTTGAAGTTCCATCGATAATATCACGAAAGCGTATTTTCGTATTGGCTCCGAGGACTCCCTGACCAGAGCATTCATTTCCGGAACTGCAATTGGGAATTGAAGTCCCCGCTGAGGGATTTTCGCATTGCAACTGATAGCCTGTCCCAACTGGTCCCATATTGCCCACATAATGACCAGCAAACATCTGGCCTAATACGACATCGCTGCTGTCGATGATCGTTTCGTCAACATGATCGGAATGAGTTTTACTCGAACTGGGACATTGATAAACCGCGGGGACGGAATTGACTGCTCGACGATTAGGTCTTCCTCTCCAGCCTTGAATCGGATTGAACTGGTCATATAACGCGGAGGCTTCCACAAAGGGAAGAATCGCCACAAGATAGCTGTGATTCACTTCTCCAAAGGCAGTGTTTTCATTGCTGCTGGAAGTAATCGGACCGGTCGCTTTGAACCCTCCCGGCGGGAAAACGGAATAGACATCGTGGTAATTGTGCAGAGCCAGTCCTATCTGTTTCATATTGTTTTTACAGGCAGAACGTCGAGCCGCTTCACGGGCTTGCTGCACTGCGGGCAGGAGCAGGGCGACCAGTATGGCAATAATTGCGATCACTACGAGCAGCTCGATTAGCGTGAATCCCCGCGGTGAATGTGAATGTCTATTTCGAATCATCATCTGGAAACTCCTGAAAAAATTAGGAAAGGACAAATATGATTTAGAACACCTCTTGAATAACTTCCCCACCAAGAACGGTCGGGATTTCTTCTCGATTGTTATGCAGATAAGTCAGTTTGTGCTGATCCAGCCCCAGACAGTGAAGCAGTGTGGCATGCAGATCGTGAGGGGAAAGGGGACGTTCAACAGGAACATATCCCAGCTCATCGGTCGTGCCAATCACCTGCCCACCACGAACACCGCCACCGGCTAACCACATGGTGTATCCAGCTGGAGAGTGATCGCGGCCGCGGCTATCCCCCGTACGATTTCCTTCAGTAGTCGGAGTCCGTCCAAACTCCCCACCCCAGAGGATAAGCGTCTGATCGAGTAATCCTCGTTGTTTCAAGTCCTGAAGTAAGCCAGCTACCGGCAGATCGGTCGCTTTGGCACGATTGGTATGATTTCCTTTGAGCGCTCCGTGGGCATCCCAGCCACCGTTTCGGAGTTGGATAAATCGCACTCCCTGCTCAACCAGACGGCGGGCCAGCAGGCAGTGTCGACCAAACTCAGCTGTTGGTTTTTGATCGATTCCATACATCTGTTGAGTTTCAGCAGTTTCGGTCGACAGATCGAGGACTTCGGGGGCGGTCATCTGCATTCGGAATCCGAGTTCATAAGATTCAATCCTGGCTTCCAACTCAGAATTGCTGGCCTGCTGAGTCAGGTGTTGCTGATTCATCCAGTGAATGAAATTGAGTTGCTTTCTACGGTCGGCTGTCGAATACAGTTCGGGGAGTTTCGAATAGGGGACACCACGTTGATCATCAATGAGTGTTCCCTGGTATCGAGCAGGCAGAAAGCCGGTTCCCCATCCCGGACGTTGCGGAGCAGGTCCGGTCGTATTCGAAGACATCACGACAAAGCCGGGAAGGTTTTCTGCTTCGCTTCCTAATCCATACGTGAACCAGGCCCCCAGGCTGGGACGATCTCCCAATCCTGAACCGGTTAACGTCACACACTCTCCCGGACCATGGACTGGAATCCGATGATTGAGCGAACGGATTACACACAGATCATCGACATGCTTAGCGGTATGTGGAAGCAGATCGGAAACTTCGATCCCACTTTTGCCGTACTTCTGAAAAGAAAACGGAGAAGCCATCAATTTCGAATTGACACCTGATCGCGGAATGTTGGGGACATTCCCGACGATACTGGCGGGAACCGGTTCTCCTTCCAATTTGGTGAGGGTCGGTTTCGGATCAAAAGTATCGACATGGCTGGGGCCACCCGACATAAAGAGGAAGATAACACTCTTCACGTTTGATGGAAAATGAGCTCCCTGCAGATGACGCGTCATCGAGTGATCAGCACGAGCAACAGAATTACCCTGGAGCATTGCGTTCAGTGCAATCGCTCCTAATCCGACACCAGCTTCGCCTAATAGAACTCGACGGTTGAATTGAAATGGATTCACATGTCACCTGAAATAAATATAAAATAAATGTTTGGAATTGCGTCAACCCAGGGTCAGACTCAAGGGAGATAGACAAATTCATTCAGATTGAGCATCGCATGACAAAACTGAATGAGTTGCATGTCTTCAGATTTCTCCACACTTATGTCAACTGGAGTAGACGGATCTGAAAAGAGCGAGACGGCCTGTCGCTTCTCCACTTCAGTCGGTTCGCGACCTAAT
>DOCI01000336.1:7676-15076 GCA_003503535.1 Planctomycetaceae bacterium | reverse complement strand
ACATCATTAACCTGATCGGATCGCTGATTGCCTGCGTTCGCCTGAACCAGTTCCGCCAGCTTCTTTGCTCGACTGACCACAAAAGGACTGTTCAGTAGATAGAGCGGTTGTAAGGCTACCGTGGAGACATCCCGGCGAGAACAACTCTTGATGCCATCCGGGGCATCAAACATGGTCATCACATCGGGAAGTTCGCTGCGTCTCTGAGTGAGATAGATTGTCCGTCTCAGTTGTTCTTCGACATGATGCGGCGGGATGCTCGGGCCACCGATTTTGCGATTCAATTCACCAGTTGCCACCAGCACGGAATCCCGGATCGCCTCGGCTTCCAGACGTCTTTGGGGCCAGCGCCATAAGTATTTGTTCTCGGGATCCTGCTCCAGCGATTTCGGAATCAAACGACTGGATTGCTTATAGGTGTTCGAAGTGACAATCAAACGGTGGAGATGTTTTGTACTCCAGCCGTTCGACAATAATTCGGATGCCAGCCAGTCGAGCAGTTGAGGGTGGCTCGGCAAAGAACCGTGAGTGCCAAAGTTGCTCGGTGTTGAGACAATCCCGCGACCGAAATGTGATTGCCAGATTCGATTGGCCCACACCCGAGCGACCAGCGGATTTTCAGGGCTGGAAAGCCAGTCGGATAATGCCTGCCGCGGTGTTGGTGATAGTTCGGAAGGAACCGATCCCAACACAGCAGGCCAGCCCGGTTCGACCGGAAGTCCCGGACTTCCTGGAACTCCACGGACAAGTATGCTGGTTTGCTGGCGTTTCAAAAACTCAGGGGAATAGGGGAGCGGAGAGCGATTCACGACTCGCAAAAATTCGACATCGGGATTTCCCGTCACGGGGGAATAGTATCCCCAGGTATGAGGCGCATAGTCAGCCGGGTTGATTTTCAATTTCTTCGCTTCCGACATATAAAAATTGTAGGAAGATTTTGAAAACCAGTTTTTAATTTCCTCAGCAGGAATCTGTTCGGCTTGCTTGAGTTTCAAATTTCCCATCTGACCTTTGGAAAAGAAGGCGAGAAAGCGATAGTAATCTCGCTGTGAGAGCGGCTCGAATTTATGATTGTGGCACTGTGCACATTCGAGGGTTAAGCCGAGCAAAGAACTGGCGGTGTTATCGACGATGTCGAACATCACTTCGGTTCGCTGAATTTCCTTATCCATCTGATTTCCGCTGATCCTGGCAGCTGCCAGAAAACCGGTCGCCACCAGGGTTTCATCAGACTGATTTTCGAGTTCATCGCCAGCCAGCTGTTCTTTCAGAAATTGATCATAAGGTTTGTCACTGTTAAAGCTGTTGATGACATAATCACGATAACGCCATGCAAACGGACGCGGAATATCGTGCTGAAATCCCTGACTCTCACCCCAGCGTGCCAGATCGAGCCAGAAGCGTCCCATACGCTCGCCATAATGGGGGGAATTGAGAACATGTTCCACAAGATTCTCGTAGGCGTCCGGTGAATTGTCATTAAGAAAGTTTTCGGTCTCTTCGATTGTGGGAGGGAGGCCGAGCAAATCCAGATACAGTCTGCGAATTAAAATTCGCTTGGACGCGGGTTCGGTTGCCTGAATACCATGTTCGTGCTGACGCGTTGCAATGAAGGCATCAATCGGATGAGCCTGCTGTGTTGCTGCGATCGTTCGAGGGACTTCGGGTCGGGAGATTTTCTGAAAAGCCCAATGATCGGATTCCACTTTTGGTGCAGGCAGCAATTCATCATCCCACGCGAGTCCCTGATCGATCCAGGCTCGAAATTTTGCAATTTGAATTTCGGAGAGAGGCTCTTCATCGGGAGGCATGCGTCCATCATCCGCTTTCGATGTCAAAACCTCAATCAGATGACTCCGCCTGCTATTCCCGGGCAGTACAAACGCTTCGCCTGTGCTGTAACCGAGAAATTCATTCCGTACATCCAGTCGATATCCGGAATCCGGAAACTCTCCCGCATGGCAATCAAAGCAGCGTTCTTTCAGAATAGGATAAATATCATCCCGGAAATGAATCGGCTCTTTCCAGACGAGTTGCTGAGGCATCTGTGGCGACGCTTGACCGGGGGAATGATTCGAATCTGACTGCAGGAAGTTGTAGACATCATCCCAGGAACGGGACAGAATCAAATCGCCGATTCGAATTCGATCTTCGCTTTCCGTTTTCACTCCCGTGGCAAAACCAGCCCAGCGGATTTGATTGATACCCTGCTGTTTACTGAGAGTGAGCAGGGGCTGATCGGCATCCTCGGCTTTGGGATTCACCCACAACTGGAGTTGACTGTAATCGTTGCGTTCACCCGGTTGTTCTTTCGAGACGCGGGCAATGACTTGATAGGTTTTTCCAGGTTCCAGCTCACGATGGCTCCAGGCGGTCTGTTGAGAACCAAAGCGAACCATAAACACATTCTTGCCGCGACTGGGGCCACGGTCAGCCAGATGCACTCCGATATTGGGCACCTGTGAATTGTGGACGGCGCGATCACTGCCATCGATTCTATCAAGCCAGAGAATAAAGAACTCGGGATCTGTTTGAGACGCAACGATCTCGTCTGGCTCATACAAAAAGCGATATCCGACAAAGAGTTCATCCTCCGTGAAAGTCTCAGCCAGTTGTCGTCGTAGCGGATTATTTCGATCTCCCGTTCCCATGATCAAGACATCCTGCCGCAAAGTTTCAGGAGTCTTAAATGGAGACTCCACGATTTGAGGGGGCAGAATTCGAGAAGTGATCCACGGGCCGAGCCAGCCTTGCGGATCTGAAGTATTTGGGGAGAGTCTGAACAAATCCAGATCCTGAAAGCGTTCAGCGGCAATCCGATCTGTCTGCTCGTCTGCAGACAATGAACGGACTTCACTGAAGCAACTGAATGCAAATAAAATCAGCAGAAACGAACAATAAATTATTCGTTTGCAATCGGCAGCATGAATCATTCTGCAACTTTCTGAGGGAAGGTTGAAGTAGGGGGAGGTGAGGCAGGAACAATCGTGCCCGTCGATTCCAGAA
The DNA here is from genome assembly GCA_003503535.1 of Planctomycetaceae bacterium. Taxonomy (GTDB): domain Bacteria; phylum Planctomycetota; class Planctomycetia; order Planctomycetales; family Planctomycetaceae; genus Rubinisphaera. The sequence goes on along the minus strand of DOCI01000336.1, from coordinate 12,070 downwards.
CCTCTTGAAGTGATCTGGCAATCACCAGGCGATCAAACAAAAAACGATCTTCAGGTTCGGTATCTTTCCCCATGCGAATTCCGACCACAGTGAAAGACTGCTTGCGCATGTCATTGAATTCCACATGAATGTCTGGTTCGCCTGGCGAAATCTGTTGTGGATTCACCCACACATCGATGGCATGGAATTTCCCCTGTTGATTCTTACGAAGATGTCCGACCAGGCAAAAAACGACGTCGTCAGCCGGGACACTGAAATATCCTGCTTCATTGACGGTCATGCGGGCAAAATATTCGCCGAATCGAATCCCTGCGTTGGGCGACATCGAATGACTGGTTCCTTCACCGTAATTATTATCGAACCACAATGAGAAAAAGTCGTTCTCATCGAGCCCCTGATAACGCCCGAGAAAACTGAAGTAGACTTCCTCTTTGATGGGCGATTCCAGTTTGATGTGCATCCGATTGGCAATGGAAGGATAAGCCGGGTTACGACCATTCATTTCAAGAGCGAAATGTCCGCCATTTAAGTCTTGCCATTGCAGAGGTTTCTGCAAATACACCACACGTGCGAAAGCCGAATCCAGATTCAAGGCATTCGGCTTCCCTGTGAAAGCAGGGGAGAGGTGGGAACGAGGATAAAAATCTTCACCCAGGATTACACTGGCTGGAAACGTCTCCATGGGAGCCAGAGTTTCTGGATTTGGTATTGGGTATTCGCTGTCTTGATGTTGTGGCGTTTTTTCAGAAGGCGGATAAACCCCTGTGCGAGCGACTGCTAACTGTTCAAATGATGGGACCGAAATCTGATCTTCAGAATCGACGCCCTGCAATCTGATTTCAGGTGTCTGAGAATTGTTTTCAGAATATCGAGAGTGTTCTTTTGCCGTTAACAGTAGACTCTCTGAGGCGGCGACTTCATTCCGCGATTCGACTTTCACTTCTCCTTCGTAAACCTGAACGTTCGCCTGCCCGGAATCATCTACTGATGCCCCAAACTTCGTTCCCAGATCGACAATCCGTTTTTGCGGCGTCAATACCGTAAAGCCTTCCGCACCTTCAGGGACTACCGCAGCCAGCTTGCCCTGATGCAGACACGCTTGCCAGGCAGAGCAGAGCTTTAACTCGGCCGGTCCCTCGAGGACAACGCCGGCTCCACAGTTAAACGCAATTCGAATTAATCCCGATTCCAGTTTGAGGATCTCGTTTTTATGAAACGATGTTCCATACTCGACCAAAGCACGACCATCACTCCAGACGACATCCTCACTGTCGAGTAAAACCGCGACCACTTGATGGGACTCAACGGTATCTGTTACAGCGGTATCGGTTACAGCGATTTGCTGAGGGAGTTGCTGATCTTCAGTCGGATCGCTTGTTATCCAGTAGATCGCTGGCGTACCCAAGACTAGAAGCACCAGACAGGCTTGCCAGAAACGGGTAAAGCGATTGCCTTTTACTGTCGATGACAACGTAATGACTGGATCAGCATCAATTGACAACGGGATTTCCAGGAACTCTGAAGACGTTGCGTTACTTTCCGTAAGCTCCCAGTTCAATAAGCTGTCTGTCCAGATTTGTTGCACGTAAAGTTCTCGAAATTCGGCAGAGGAATTCAGCAACTGATCCAGTTCCTGCTCCTCAGACTCATCGAGCGATTCCGAAAGTCGTTTACCAAGTAATGCCTGAAAACGAGGTCGCGAATGTAAGTTATCAGATTCGTTCACGAGATCACCTCCGGTTGCAGGGCCCGCTCTACACATTCTCTGAGTAAACTCCGTAAACGATACAGCGACATTGAAATTGCATGAGGCGTTCGTCCCAAAGTTTCGGCTATCTCATTAACGGCTACATTCGACTGGTAACGAGACCGCAATAATTCTCTCTGCGATGGAGAAAGCTTTTTCAGACAACGCTGCAGCTCTTCTCCTTTGCGATCGATCTTCTCGGCTTCTTTCATCGAAAGCTCGGCCAATTGATCCAAAGCCTCATCACTCAGCGAGTAGAAACTCTTGCGGCCTTTCGATTTCAGATAAGACAGCGTTTGCAAATGAGCAAATTTGCAGGCCCACGCAGCAAAGGTTCGGCTGGCATCAAATTCTTTACGTTTTCGCCACAACACAAGATTCGTTTCCTGGAGCACATCCTCAAGATCGGTGTGATGTCGAAGCAATGTCCGTAAAAAGGCCGTTAGAGTCAGTTGGTGCGAAGCAATCAAGCTGACAAATTTCTCATCGGATGCAACCTGCTGGTCAATTCCAGAGGAGACGTTTTCTTGTATATGAAACTCGGGAATGGAAATGCCTTCAGAAGAACAGATAGATGATTTTTGCCATTTTCGTCGATAAAAACAGGAAAATTACCTTAAAGTGCGTCGACACTAACTACTATAAATGATGATATCTATTTAGACTTATCTTTAGTTAGCGAAATCTCACGGAGTAATATTTATTTTTCCATGAAATTTAGAAAATATAGTCGAGAGTGGGATTTACCTTCGGACTCCCATTTCCAGAGCACATTCAAAAATTATCTGCAGTGTTCAGCAGGAGCAAACATAGTGTTTCAGGACATTTGGTGTCCAAGCGAGTGCAGAAACCATTTGAAAATGGTCTGGGAGGAATTCGCTTTCTTTTCGCTGGTTTGCAGGTATTTGCCCATCAGTCGATAATGAGATAAAGCTCAACCGAGGGATATCAAAATTTATTTGACAGAAGTGATCTTCTCACTATCAATTTGTTATTCACTGTTGCTGAGGCAGGCAAAATGAAAACGATTCGTCGATATGCGATGAGATGCACCATCCTCGGGATTCTCACGATTGCTGGAGTGTTTGGCATTTCACTATGGAACAAGGCTGATTTCTGTAGCGGATGGGCCACTCAATACGAACAGCGTGCCGTCGACCTTCGGAATGAACAATTGCTTGCCATTGCAGAAAAACGACTTAATGATGCCAATGCCTTTGAAAATTCTGCTCTTACGATGTCGGTGATCGCAAAAAAATACAATCGTGTTGCGAATAATCCACTACTTGCTTATCCATCGAAACCGCTCGTGACCGACGCAGAACTTAATGCAGAACGTATTGCGACGGACAACTAATCTGGACGAGGTTTGTCTGAGTCGCGTGAATAACATTGGATTGCACGAGGGTTGGGCATTGCGCGCATTGGCAGATAAAACTTTCACAGGCCGACCACGTGAATTCTGTTGTTGCACAGGCATATCGTGGCAAATGATTTTTAGCTTGCTTTGGAAGAGTCATTCATGCAATCCAGGATCATTTTGAAGAATCTTCAGAAAACAACCCTTGAAATTTTTCTTTGGTCGCTCTAATTCCTGCCTGGAATGTGTAGACGTCTGATGTCATCGAAATGAGGCGACATCCCTTTTCCAACAGCAGGGAAGCATGTTCCGGAGTGAAGGTGACTGCTCCAAATGTTTTGTGATTGGCTTTGCAGGCAGCGGAAACGCGAGAGACGGCTTCAATTAAAGTGGGGTGCATTGACTGGCCTGTAATTCCATAAGCCTGACTCAAATCGGCGGGGCCGATAAAGAGATGGTCGACTCCATCAATCGCAGCAATCTCTTCACAACATTCGACAGCCGCGACGGTTTCAATTTGGATGGCGACAAAGGAGTTCTCATTCGCTTGACGGCAGAATTCAGCAGCCGGCGTCATTCCGAACTTACCATCATGTCCACCACCGTTGAGTCCGCGGTGTCCTCTCGGAGCGAACTTTGCCCATTGCACAAATTCTTCTGCCTGCTCTGGTGAAGAAATCTGAGCAGCCATCACACCGCCAGCGCCAGATTCCAGGCAGCGTGTCACGAGAGCGTAGTCGGTCGGAGCCACACGAACAAAGGAATCCAATCCACACGCCCGTCCGGCACGCGTCGCCGATTCGATTTGATCAATCGTAAATCCGGAATGTTCATGATCGATCCAGAAGCCAGCAAAACCTCCCTGCAAGCCGTACATCTCAATTTGATTCGGGTGGAAAGAACGGCCCACAGCAAACACGTTGACGCGCTCTCCGTTAGCGAGTCGAGTTTTCAAAGAGACTGGAGCTGAGGCGGAATTGGACATTGAGCGATAATCCTGTAATTGGCGTTCATTGTTAATGAGAACAACGCCCTTGTTGAATTGAGAGAGTGTATTAGCAGGGAATTGTTTAGTTAATTAAACAGGGACGCGATTGGTTGTCCTTGATCAGTTACGGGAACAGGACGATCTCCATCGTAAAGATACTTCGAGTAATCAATTCCCAGCGATGCATGAATCGTGGCAAAAAAGTCGGGAACGCTGACCGGATTACTGACAACTTTTTTCGCTAATTCATCGGACTCACCATAGCCTCCGCAATGGTTCAAGCCTCCACCGGCCAGGAT
>DOCI01000336.1:4653-7588 GCA_003503535.1 Planctomycetaceae bacterium | reverse complement strand
AGCCTCCACCGGCCAGGACACAGGTGAAAGCCGTTCCCTGATGTCCCCGGCCTCCACCAGAATCAAATTCAGGAGGTCGTCCGAATTCTGTGGTAATGACAATGAGTGTTTTATCGAGAAGTTTTTTCGCTTCCAGATCTACGATCAATGTGCTGACTGCTGAGTCCAGTTCCTGAATCAGGGCGTGCTGTTGAAGGATTCCTGAATTATGAGCATCCCAGCCTGTTCCGTTCAGGAAGTTCAGATTGTGAGACACTTCAATAAATCGAACTCCCCGTTCTACGAGTCTTCGGGCAAGCATGCAGCGTTGTCCAAACTCACCGCCATAGCTGTTCCGAAGTTCTCCTGGTTCTTCATCGAGCTGAAAGCTTTTGTTGAAACTGGGGCCGCTGAGTTTCTGGCTCATGTCGATTGCTTCTTCGTATTCTTGCAGCGAATCTTCTGAGTGAAGTCCCTGAGCTTTTCTCAGTGTGGCCAGAATGGATTCCCGTCGCGACTGCCGTTGGGGAGGAATCGATTCCGGGCGTGATAACCCCGCAGGCCCCTGGCTGGTATCCGTCAGATACAGATAATTGTGCCGGGCTCCCAGAAACCCCGGACCTCGTGTGACATTGGGATAACCTATCAGAACATAAGGCGGAGCATCCTCTTGAACCACTCCTCGCTCATGTGAAATTATGGACCCGAGCGAGGGATAAACAACGGTTCCGCTGACGGGGCGTCCGGTATGCATAAAGTTTGTTGCGGCTGCGTGTTCGTCAATCACATGATGATTCACCGTGCGAACGGCTGTCACGCGATCCATGAGCGGCGCCATCTTTTTGAGATGTTCACACAGCCGAACTCCTGGGACACATGTTTCGATGCTGGGATAGTAAGAACCTGGCTTACCCTGAGTCGGATCCCCCATACGTTTCGGGTCAAACGTATCCATCGCTCCCATGCCCCCGCCAAGCCAGATGGAGATGACATGCTCGGCACCGCCTTTAACGAGAGTGTCCGCTTTGGCGGTTTGCGTAAAAGGAGTCGACGAAGCAGCAGCGACTGCTGCGGATGTCCTTAGAAAATCACGACGATACATAGCTACTCCTGACAATATTATGAAATGCTCTTTGATGTTCTTAATTCAATGATGTCATGGAATCCACACAAATTCACTGACATTCACAATGCTCCAGACGACATCTTCATAGACTTCTCTCCATGCTGCTCGCAGGCGAGGATCTGCTGGCGAACCAGCTTTCGCTCGTTTTTCCATTTCCAATGCAATCGTATTTGCTTCAGGTTGAACATGATTGGACCAGGTCACGACCGGCAACGGATCAAGTCGTTTGATCTCTTCCCATTGATCCTCCGGTAACAGTCGATTATTAAATCCCTCTGCTAATAATGAAGCGAGTGGTGCTCGTTCTGCTTCTGTCGGTTCTCGGCTGAGGAGTTTCAAAAACAGAGTCTCCACAAGTTGTTCCGGTGAAGTCGCAGTGACCGCCGTTTCTGCCAATCCACTATCGATTGAAGCCCGAGTCAGTAATACTGAAGCGTCACTATTTTGCAGGACGCCTGGCTGCAAAACATTCGGATCGGATTCGCGGTCTGTGATAGGACTTTGTCTGGCACCATTCCAGCCGAAGGCTTCCATGATATCTGCGATTGCTCTTGCGCGAGGCAGACTTAAGCTCGGCCGGTCCCGCTCATTGGCCAAATTGGCAAACATCCAGGCTCGATCAGGAACTCCGAGTGTTAGCCGACGTTTTGAAAGATCTCCAGCTTCCGGAGCAAATGTGATTTCCTCAACATCCAACGGTTTACCGACCGCCACGCACAAGGAATCGACCACTTGTTCAGCCGACATTCGGCGACGATCAGGAGCGACGAAAAATTGCTTGTCAGGAGAAAGCGAACTTGGATATCGAATCGCTTCCCGCTGATAAAGTTGAGATGTAAGAATCAGCTTCGCTAAATGCTTGATGTCATAGCCATGAGTGATGAAGTCCTGAGCGAGCCACTTCAACAATTCAGGATGACTCGGAGTCTGTCCTTCCCAGTCATGTGGCGGTTCCACGATTCCGGCACCAATGAACCGTCGCCAGACACGATTCACAATCACTTCTGCAAAGCGTTGGTTTTGTGGTGAGGTGATCAGAGCCGCGAGTTTTTCGCGGGGATCTTCTGGGTGATTCATCAATTTGGCCAACGACTCATCATCGTAAGATCCAGTCACCTCCGCAAAGGGCCAGGCTGGTTTGACTGGTTCTCCCGGTTTGAGTGTGACCTGAATCAGGGAATCGCGTTGCTTGTCTTCAAAGAAGGCTGCCGGGACTCGACTGCTGGTGGGAACTGTCACCGTCTTCTTTTCAAACATGGCCGCCAGAGCATATAAATCCTGTTGCGTGGTCTCGTGGTAAGGAGAATCGTGACATCGTGCACACTGCAACTCGATTCCTAAAAATGCCGTCGAAACGATTTGCCCTTTCGCTGCGAAAGGGGCATCGTTATTGGAGGCAATTCCGAACCCGGCACTCCCGCCTTCATGGGCACTTCCGCGCAATAGAATCAGCTCCGTCACAAAACGGTCAAACGGTTTGTTATCGCGAAATGAGTCGTAAATATACCAGCGAAACGGACCTGTCGTATTCAGGCTGGCATTGATCAAAGTCGGATTTTCCGCCAGCAGATCCTGCCAGTAACTTGTCCAATGATCAGCCCAGCGGTCATCAGTCAGCAATTGTTCAATAAGCTGAGTTCTCTTGTCGCTGGACTCAGCTTTGAGAAAATCACGGACCTCATTCTCTGTGGGAATCACTCCGACGGTATCGAGATAGACGCGTCTGATAAATGTGGCATCGGAAACAATTGGAGTTGTTGCAACATCTTCTGGCGTAACGGGAGGAGCAGGCCACTTCGCTCCGCGATTGATCCAGTTTTCCAGTGTTGC
>DOCI01000336.1:0-4560 GCA_003503535.1 Planctomycetaceae bacterium | reverse complement strand
TCCAGTTTTCCAGTGTTGAAATCTGCTCGGCACTCAGTCCCACACCTCCCGGCGGCATGCGTTCTTCTGGGGAATCCGAACGGATACGTCTCAGCATTTCACTCTCATGAGCATCTCCCGGTTCAATCGCAGGCAGTCCGGAATCTCCTCCAGCCTGAGCCACTTCTAAAGAATTGAGCTTCAGGCCTCCCTGAGTTTTTTCACCATGACACCGAAAACAATGATCACTCAGGATCGGTAAAACTTCTCTATGAAATTCCTCAGCCTCTTTGAGCGGTGTCTTTGAGGAGGCTTCCAATGCAGTCTGAGACTTTGCTTTCAGAAGCGCATCAATTGGATGGACTTCCTGAAACTGCTCGGGGATGGCAGGGGCAGGGTGTTGCTCGGCCCAGTGGTTGGCTAACTCGTGTCTTTTATTCCAGAAGTCTTCTTGACTCTTCGCGGCAGTTCGACGTCGGTGATCATCGAACTTTAATCGTTCTATATTCTGCTGAGCCAGTATGGATGTTACGGTTTGATCGTCCAGATTAAGCCTCTGCTCAGAATCTGGCTGAAGAAGAACATACGATGTTCCATCGGCTGTTTCGATCGCCGCACAAGTTTCGCCGGGATCTGTGCGAAAATTATTGCCTCCAATCAGCATCTCCAGAACAACGCGGTGTCTTCTCGTATCGCTGGCATTGAAAGTTCCAAAAATCTCCTGCTGGCGATGTTCGGCAATTCGCAGGCCCGGCTTTGGGGGATGGGCAGGTGGGGTGATCGCTTCAAAGCCATTTTCAGCGCGCTTGATGGGAACGGATTTCGCAATCTGTTTTCCGTCCACCCAAAGTCGACTCAGCCCCCGAACACGCATCAGAAAACGGTGTTCCCCTTGAGTAAGTGGAATATCGGCTGCCATTCTCACCAGAACAGGAGCTTTCCAGTTTTCTCGAATTCCCCATGAGTCATACCGTTGAGGAAACTGATCGAACAGAAAGGAATTCGTTTGCCAACGCAAGGTTTCATTGGGAATCGATTCACCGTCATTGAGCCAGCGGAGATGGGACGGCATTCCTTCATGAAACGTAAGTTGGACGACATCCTCGGGTAGATCGCCCAACTCTGGCATCACTTCGGGAAGTGGTCCAGCGAGGAGTGTTTGATTCGGTCCCTGATAGCGAGATTTCAATGTCTCAGCGGGAAGTGCCTGACGATAGATTGAAACTTCATCCAGTCCTCCCCGAAAACTATTTGAAGCTGAACCTTTTAAGGCAGAGCCAATCCAGATGGCATCATTATCGGTTGTCGGAATATTTCGGGTTGGTCCGCCGACATCCCAATTGCCGCTGACCTGAGTCCCATCAATCACACCCAGGAGACTCTCCGGCTTCCCAAATCGATAAGCAATCGCAATATGATGCCATTCTTTTCCGCGAGCGAATCCATGATCGGAAATCCAGCGATGCCAGTTGGAATCGCTGGAGGCTGCACCTGCAGGTTGAGGAATTGTCGAAAACAGAAAGCTGATGCGGGCTCTTCCCTCAATCATGCAAATACGGAGCGACCAGTTCTGATTGTTCACACCAAAACCAGGATTTCCAGTCCGACCTTTCCCTATTACATAGACGTTTTCTCCATTGTTAATCTGATCGACCCTCACCCATGCTTCCAGCGTAATCTCGTCTCCGTTAGTAAAGTCGAATGGACTATCCGTCCCAGGGTCCTCGAATGTAAATCGGGCGCCTTTGCCATCGAGTTGGACAGCCGTATTGTTCTCTGAAAATCCAGGATACTCTGGAGCCCGAGGTCCAGCGACATCTCGGTGAACTCCACCGTGGGATTCCAGACGTGTCGATTCCTCATTCCCGAACCCCCAATAAGCGACGGGCTCAGCGTCATCTGCCTGGAGTGTCTGGGTAAACACAAACACGAATAAAACAAACAACGGCATTGCTCGGTTAATCAGGGAACCGGGCCAAGTGAAATCTAAAATAAATGAACGCTTCATGACTTCTCCGAGCTATTTATGGCATCCTATTGAGATGCTAACACAGGCGGGATTGAATGGGACAGCAAGCTGACTCAATCAATTGATCAAGGTCGAATTATCCAGGGCTAATCATTGGGATTTAAAGGTGGCAGTCCAGCAATGAACACAGGATCGACTTTCGAGGCATCACCTGAAGCGGCATGTTGAAAGAAGAGTTCTACCACTTGCTCTCCCTCCGCATATCCCATTTCAGAAAGATCGATCCCCACCCCGATAACGCGAAAATGTAAATGACTGACATCCACTTTGAGGGAATCTTTAAAAGACTTCAGATCTTCAAGGGAAACGGCCGTGTGGGGATATCGATGAGACCAAAGCATCGTCAATTCTCGTAATGATGGGGAATTCATTGTTAAGTCAAACTTTGTGACGGTCAGTGGTTTTAAGTCCGTTCGGCTCGATACTGGATAAACATGAAAAGGGTCGCCGTCCGGGGGGTTGGTATACAGCTGGACCTCGAAGAGGACAACATCAGGACCCGCTTGATTCACGACTGGATTTTGAAAACGAATACCCAGCCCGGGAGGTCCTGCAGAGTCATCATTGGACTCGGAATCAAAAACAGGAACGTGATCCAGCGGTAGAGTCTGACCACCAAAATTAATCAGTCCAGTCATTAGATTTCGATCTTCCAGCCACTCTGCAGGACGACTTGGCGGCGTCCGAATTCCCGACAAATATCCATTGGGTTCTGGTTCAGGATCAGACCGAAACCAGGTGACTTCAATCGGTATCAATTCCTCTGCGGAATATTGTTGAAGCAGGCCATTGCGTTGTACGGTCAAAGAAAGCAGGTCATTGACAGAGGCTTTATCCGTTGACGAGGCTTCATAACTCACCAGGCGATCGGGAAGCTGGAAACGATATGGTTGAGGGTTAAACCCCGCTTTTTGACCGGTATGATCATGAAACCCTCCAATACGAGCCGCTTCGCCATCGGTTAACTGAATGAAATCGGCATGTTCTTTCTGAGGAGCGACAGATATTTCCGGGGATGTCAGATCATCAGAACCCTGAGGAGTTGAATAGAGGTCGGCAGCTCCTTCAAGCACATGTACTTCTGCCTCATTATTATCCTGGACATTCACATAAAAACGCGTCCCTCGATCGATCACTTTGGTAACCGGAGTAATCACTTCAAAGCCCTCTGCTCCCGGAGGAGCATGAACAGAGCAGGCTCCCGTATTCAGAACCAGACAATTCTCTGTTGCGACCTGAAAGATAGAAGGCCCCTCGATAATTGTTGTGGCTCCCGAAGGGAAGTTCAATTTTACGATGCCACTTTGCAGCATGTAGTCCCGACTCAGCTCGACACCAACTCCAGTGGCCAGGACCGACTGATCAAAAAATCTTGCCCGGACTTCTCCAGCAAGAATGACTCGTGATCTTTCAGGGAACGATGAAGGAGATTGAGTTGCAATGGTATCGACTCTTGTCTCATTTCTGATGAACAGACCTAATGCGATCAACAATGAAGCGATCGCAAAGCCCAGTGAAGTAAAAATAAGTTTTCGAGTAACAGAGATGTCGGATCGGTCAGAAGAGAAGGGTATGGAAAATGACTCGTTTGTCTCATCGGACGAGATTGGAATCGATTCAGAATCGTCCAGCTTCTCATGCTGTAATTTACTGGAATGCCCAAAGGCATCCAGTCGAAAGAGATCGTGAATGGCAGCCGTGCGGACCTGCACTTGTTGAAACAGTTTTCTTTTCACAGGATCACTGCAGATCGCTGCTTCCAGTTTTTGAACTTCGGCAGGACTTAATGAGCCATCCTGGAAACGCATGATTGTTTCCAGAAATTCAAAATGCTCATAGTCTTCGCGCGAATGTTTCCTCTCAGAATCATTCATAACTGCTCTCCCCTCCAGCAACGGCTAATCGTGTCTGAATGCATCTCTCAAGTAAGCTGTAAATTCGAGCTAAGGCCTGATATACAGTCGCTGGCTTTCTGCCAAGAATATTTGCCACATCAATTCCTGAACGGCCCTCAAAGTATCGTAACTGTAATATTCTGCGATTATTTGGAGTCAACTCCTCCAGGCAGTAAGCCATCGCTTCACGCGTCTCCGACAAGCACTCATCCCGACTCCCAGGCCAGTCTTCTGAGAGTGAATTTAACGCCTCCTCAGATAGTCCATAATATTTTCCATCGCGAGAACGAATGATATCAATTGCTCGGTTCCTGCTCAGAACTCTGGCCCACTTCAACAAATGATCTCGCGACTCAAAGAGTTCCTCTCTCAATAACGTCTTCACACACGTATCCTGAAAAATATCTTCAGCCATGTGAAAGCTCCGTACAATTGTCACGATAAATGCAGTCAAAGCCAATCGCTCTTCAAGTAATATCGCCGTCGCTTCTTCTCGAGTCAGCAATGAATTATCCCTTCTATTTATCATCTCACTTTAATAACGATTGAGTCTGGAAACTCTCGACAAATTTCTACACGCATGTGCAGAATTATGTCGCTGGTGTTGGCACAGATTTCCAAGACCCTAAGTGCAAGTTTTGAAGTTGCACATTTTTG
>DOCI01000248.1:31282-33013 GCA_003503535.1 Planctomycetaceae bacterium | reverse complement strand
TCTCGGGGGCTTCCGCTAATGCGGAGCGCCCCCGCCACCCCAGATCATATTGACTTAAGTAGGTTTTGTTAGCGGTTCTTATTTTCGGGAGGCATCTGGCTCGATGGAGAACTCGCGTTGATCACGGGATCTCCCTGTTTGGTAAGCCAGTTTGTCAGTTGTTGAGAGAGTTCCTTCAAGCGATTGGCATGACTGGGATCGGCTGCGAGGTTGTTCATCTCATGGGGATCAGTGGTTAGATCAAAGAGTTGCCTGAGATTCTGCTGAGGATACCAGATTAATTTCCAGTCCTCGTCATCCCGAATCATACGTTGAGTTTCGGTGAAGTATCCGTAGGTGGTTCGTGTCTCGTCATCAGAACTGGAGTTCCACAGAGAAACGAGACTTTTCCCCTGAACACTTGCGGGTGTTTCAAGATGGCATAACTCGCACACGGTGGGATATAAATCTCGCAGAGCACAATTGGATTCAACGATTTTAGCTGCAGGAACGCCCGGCCCCGCAATGATCAATGGAACATTTGTCGTGTGTTCATACTGATTCTGTTTGCCCATCAAACCATGACTTCCCAGTGCCAGTCCCTGATCGCTGGTGAAGATAAAAATGGTTTCGTCGAGCATACCGCGGCTCTGCAAAGCCTGGGCGATCCTGTCGACCTGCTCGTCAATATTTGCGACCAGTGCGTAATAAATGGATCGCTGTAGTTGAACGGATTCGCGAGTGCGGGGGGCAGGAATGATCATTTCATCCCGTCCGTTTTGGTTGCCATGATCAAAAGGATGCTCGGGAAGAAAATTGGCAGGTAACTTCACATCACTGGCCCGGAACGAATCTTCCCAGCCCTTGGGCCAATGCAGCGGATCGTGGGGAGCAGTGAAGTTGACCGTCAAAAACAGGGGGGATTCTCCCGCTTGATTGATCTGCTTGATCGCTGCGTTGGCGATTCTCAAATCGGTGTCGGGCATCAAACCGATGCCCAATTCGGGGAGAGATTTTCCGCTGCCATCTTCGCTGTCGGCTTTAAATGTCCATCCCGTATAGCCTGTAACGGGATGTCCACTGGAGCTGAACGGTAGCGTTAGCGGTTGACCTTTAGCTCCTCCACTGCTGTAGAGCGCCGCGGTTCGATCAAAACCACGTTGATGAGGTTGACCATTCACATGCCATTTGCCGGAGTGAATCGTCTCCCAGCCATGTTTCTGCATCCATGCCGGCCATAATGTCCAATCCTGCGGAAAAGGGATCACTTTTCCGGGCGTTGCCTCCGCAACAACCGATCGACCACTCAGAAATTCCGTCCGGCTGACATGACAGATCGGATAACCACATGTCGCTCGCTGAAACCGGCAGCCTCGATTGGCCAAGTCCTGCAAATGGGGAGTCGGAACAGGCCCGCCATAAACCGACATGACATCAGCCTGAAGATCGTCCGCGACAATAAAAACGACATGAGGACGTTCTTTTGCGACGATAAACTGCGGATCATTGACCAGTAAACTCGTCAGAAAACAGAGCATCAATAAATTTTGTAACTGCATCTGGCCTGCCTTCAAAAAGTGAACCGAAGCCTGCTGGATTTTTCATCTGAGTATCTTACCTTCAGTATTCTCATCTAAAAACTCATCGGGTTCATCAGCGATGAGCACTACCAGGTTCTTCCTCTATACCGTGTTCGATTTGAAAACCGGAGAAATAGGTCAAAAACGGTTCGTCAACTTGCAAGCCCCATCA
>DOCI01000248.1:29997-31166 GCA_003503535.1 Planctomycetaceae bacterium | reverse complement strand
TATTTTGCATCCGCGTTTATCTGTGCCCATCTGCGGTTCTTAATATTTTAGTAAAGTGGAATGAGTTAGAGCGACACGCCAGGCTAACAAAATCCGTGGTCTGAATATCGTATCTGGAAATCCGGTTTCCATTTGGAACAGGGTTTAAAATCCCATCTTTAAGAAAACTCCCAATGCCCTCCTATCAGGCACAGGTCTCCGATTGGGGATTCCTCCATCTCAATTGCTGAAGAATTTCAACCAGGATTCGCTTTAATCCGACCACTCGTCAAGCATGTGGTATCCTTCCTGTGTTCACTATCTCTCCCATTTATTTCGTGAATTTTGCATAAACATGATGCGTTATGATTGTTTATGACGGTTTCTGAGCGCATGATAGGGCATAATTTGATTGATCATGAAGGATCTGCCTTGTGTTGCCGGATCAGCGACGAGCGAAAATATTGGATTTTGCCGAAAGAAACGGCTTTGCGTCCCTTCAGCAGTTAGTTGAAGCGACTGAAGCCAGTGAATCGACAATACGGAGGGATTTGGAAGTTCTTGACAGATCCGGTCATATCCGGCGAACCCGAGGTGGGATTGCCTATTCCGGAGAATCGTTAACGACTTTCGAAGATCGAACCACCCGGGCGTTGCCTCAAAAGCAGCGAATCGGGAGAGCGATCGCAGAGATGGTGCAACCGGGAGAATCGATACTTCTGGATGGCGGAACCACAACTTTCGAGGTTGCCCGGCATCTAATGAATACCCCTCTCCAGATTGTGACCAATTCTTTACCCATTGCCCAATTGTTAATCAATGCTCCGAATATCGAGCTGATTTTGATTGGCGGGTATTTGTATCCGAAGACGGGAGTGGCTTTGGGGCCGATTGCCGTTGAGGCATTGAGCACAATTCGGGTGCAGAGGTTGATTATGAGTGTGGGGGGCATTACCGAAGAGGGGATGTTCAACAGCAATACTCTGCTGGTGGAAGCCGAGCAGCGGATGCTGGAAACCGCAGAAGAGGTGATTGTCGCCGTCGACAGCGGCAAGTTTGGCAGAAATGCCCTGGCGAAAGTTTGTGATCTGAATCGACCGGATCGCATTATCGTCGACAACGGAATCAACGATCATTGGCGAAACGTGATGAGCACAGCTGGTGTCGGGTTAGAGATTGTTGAGTAGAAG
>DOCI01000248.1:26939-29871 GCA_003503535.1 Planctomycetaceae bacterium | reverse complement strand
CGTTTCGCTAACCCAACCTACGAAAAAATCAAGAGAAGGTTTTTGGGAATATGACAGCAGCAGCTTCCATTCAGCGTCAGGATGTGGAACGAATTGTTCGACAGGTTCTTGAAAGTCAAATGTCGGGAAAATCAAGTTCCCCAAATGGTTCTGCCTCCGATGGTAAACCGAACCCCCTGGTCGTCAATATTTCTGCTCGGCACATTCATCTGACCGAAGAGCATGTCGAAATCCTCTTCGGGCCAGGAGCGACTTTGACTCCGATGAAAGATCTGTATCAGGATGGCTACTACGCTGCCGAAGAAACGCTTTCCGTTATCGGTCCACGCCGTCGCGTTCTGAATAACGTGCGAATTCTCGGCCCATGTCGTCCCGACTCTCAAGTCGAGCTGGCATTCACCGATGGCATTTCTCTCGGGATTGATTTGCCGGTTCGTATCAGTGGAGACATTCAGGGAACAGCCGGCTGCATTTTGATGGGACCAAAAGGCGTTGTCGAGCTTAAGCAGGGTGTCATTCGAGCAATGCGACACGTTCACATGGGGCCGGCTGATATCGAATACTACGGCGTCAAAGATAAAGACATGATGCAACTGCGGGTTGAATCCCCCGGTTGCACAACGGTACTCGAAGATGTGGCTGTACGAGCAGGCAAGGGCATTAAGCTCGAAGTTCATCTGGATACTGATGAAGGCAACTGCATCAATCTCGATGCCGCCTCGAAGGTGGAACTGCTCAAGGTTGAGCCTTGTGCGTGTCACAGTCATTAAAAGTCAATTCTGTCAGGCACTGCCTGACCTACGGTTCAAGTTTAATTTTTCAGTTTGAGTCGAACGCAGTTCGTTCAAACGCAACACGTTTTTCGGGAGAGAAAGCAAATGGCAAAAGTGATGGAAGCTCTCGGCATGATCGAGACGAAGGGTTTGATTTGTCTGATCGAAGCAGCCGACGCAATGTTGAAAGCTGCCAATGTGCAGATGATTGGTTGGGACAAAGTTGGTAGCGGACTCGTAACCGCTTTCGTCGTCGGCGATGTCGCTGCTGTTAAAGCTGCGATCGATGCCGGTGCAGCTGCCGCCAGCAAAATTGGCGAAGTTGTCAGCGTACAGGTCATTCCTCGTCCGCACGAAGAACTGGCCAGCGTTCTGCCTGCCAAGAAAACCACAGCAAAATCTTAATTACGCTCGGCTGCTCAGCTAATGAGGAGCCGCGATATTCATGGAACAGATTTATTTACCCTGGAGTGAAACCATTATGAATGGTGATGCAATTGGAATGGTGGAAACACTCGGTTTGATCGCTCAAATCGAAGCTTCCGATACCATGTTAAAAGCTGCGAACGTAACGCTCGTGAAGCAGATTCAAATTGGTGGTGCTTATGTGACGACCGTCATTCGTGGCGATGTCGGCTCAGTTCGTGCTGCTGTCGATGCCGGTGCAGAAGCGGCTTCCCGCGTTGGCAAACTCGTTTCTGCTCACGTCATCCCTCGTCCTCAGGGCGATTTGATGGACTACTTCGTTTAAGGCGATGTGAACTCATTGTGCCGTAGGTTGGGTTAGCGAAGTGCAACCCAACAGGAATCGAACGTCGATTTCGTCAGGCAGTGCCTGGCCTACAACTGTTCTTCGACACGTTCTCTCAAGGAAGAAACGCATGAAAATTCTTGTGGCCAATCTGGGATCGACCAGCTTCAAGTACCGGCTCTTCGACATGGAAACCGAAACGCAATTGGCGCGAGGTGGAATCGATCGTATCGGGCAGCCGGGTGCAGAGAGTTCGTGCAGCGTTGAAATTGGTTCGCACAAAGCCGAACGAACTCAAGTCGTTCCCGATCACGCCTCAGCCGTGCAGATTTGTCTTGAACAATTGACCGACTCTGAAACGGGCTGCATAAGCTCCGTCGATGAAGTCGCGGCTATTGGATTCAAGGCTGTGTTTGCGGGCAAGCTGAGTGGTGTTCGTAAGGTCGATAACGAGCTACTGGAGATGATGGACGAGTTGTCCGATGTGGCCCCGGCTCACAACCCGCCGTACGTGAAAGCGATGCGGGAGTTGCAGGCCGCGTTTCCGGAAATGCCCCTCGTGGCTGCTTTGGAAACGGGATTCCACGAAACAATCCCGCAGGCGAATCGCCTCTATGCCGTTCCGTTTGAATGGCAGGAGAAATACTCGATTCAACGCTGGGGGTTTCATGGAGCCAGTCACCGATTTATCGGACAGCGAACGGCTGAACTTCTTGGACGCGACGATTTGAAAATCGTTTCGTGTCATCTGGGAGGTTCAAGTTCATTGTGTGCTCAAAAGGGTGGGCAGTCGATGGCCACTACAATGGGAATGACGCCACAAACGGGATTGCCTCAAAACAATCGCGTTGGAGATTTCGATCCGTTTGCATTGCCCTTACTGATGCGAAAGTCTGGGAAGAGCCTCGAAGAGTTGCTGAGCGAGCTTGGCAAGGAAGGCGGTCTACTCGGGTTGAGCGGTGGTTTGAGCAGCGATATTCGCGATCTGGAAGAAGCGGCCGGGAACAATCATGAGGGAGCTCAGCGAGCACTCGATGTGTATGTCGCCAATATTCGACATTACATCGGAGCCTACATGGCGGTTCTGGAAGGAATTGATGCCCTCGTCTTCACAGGCGGGATTGGGGAGAACAGTCAGTACATTCGCCAGCATGTCTGTGCGGGGTTTGACTGGGCGGGACTGAAACTGGACGAGTCTATAAATCAGAACGCAAGAGATGAAGGCTCTCTGACAGCAGCGGAGAGCAAAGTACAAATCTGGATTGTGCCGACCAACGAGGAGTTGGTTGTCGCCAGACAGACAGAGAGTTTGATTACGAAGTAAGTACAGGTCATAAGACATGGGTGGCGGGGGCGCTCTCGAAGAGAAGCCCCCGGAAAACTCTCGGGGGCTTCCGCAAGCGGAGCG
>DOCI01000248.1:15560-26817 GCA_003503535.1 Planctomycetaceae bacterium | reverse complement strand
GCGGAGCGCCCCCGCCACCCCGGATTGATTTGATGTTTGGAAATTCTTTTCGGAGAAACGGATATGTTCATCGGACGCATCACAGGCAGCATTGTTTCGACTCACAAGGTCGATTCCATGGTCGGCCAGACGCTGTTCGTTGTCGAGCCGTTGCGTGTCGATGAGAAGAATAAAGACTCTCTCAAATCAACGGGCCGAACTTTCATTGTCGTCGATACTGTCGGAGCCGGTGTCGGAGAAGTCGTGCTGTGTGTGCAGGGATCGTCTGCCCGATATACCGAAGAGACGAAAAAACTGCCAATCGATGCCGCCATCATTGGCATTGTCGATGAGGTGACTGTGCACAACGCACAAGTGTACGACAAGAATGAGGAGGAATGATGGATCAGCAATCTCCTGCAATGATTCAACAGAAGTTGATCATTTTGATCATTGCTCTCGCCTTGACCGGCGGAGTTGTGATTGCAACCGGCATGTTTTTTGTGCTGGGGAACTTGAACAACCCGCAGGAAGATTCCGTACTGACGGCCATTTTTCTGGGTATCACTGCGATGATGGTGCTCACTTCCTTTGTCGTGCCACCAATCATTGTGAAGTCTAAAGAATCCGAAGCCAAAGCGAAGCAACAGAAACTGAGTGAGCAAGAATATCTGCAAGTCTTTCAGATCAAGACGATTATCGCCTACGCGTTGATGGAAGGCCCGGCCTTCTTGAATCTGGCTGTGGCTCACAAATACTCGCTTCCCATTTTGGGAGGATTGTTTTTACTGATGATTGCCCGACTCCCCTGGCCAGGACGAATCGATAATTGGATTCGCAATCGAATGGAAATGCAGGAATTTGAGAATTTTCAGGCGTGAGGGATCACGAGACATAAGTTGACTTTAGAGTCAAACAATTTTGAAGTCCATAATTGATCATGGGTGGCGGGGGCGCTCTCGAAGAGAAGCCCCCGAATCAGGACTTCCGGGGGCATCCGCTAACGCGGAGCGCCCCCGCCACCCGGATAACATTTGAATTATTGAGACTGATGCTGCAAGACAGCAAATGGATTTATGAAACATCGCTTCATTTCGAGCGAATTAACATAACGAGGACGATCTGATGCAATCTACTGAAGACACAATTCGCAGCGTTGTTCAAGAAGTTCTGGCTGAGTTGCAGAAAAAGAATAACGGAACCAGTGTGCCGAAACGGGAACGTCAGGATGGCGACTGGGGTGTGTTTGCAGACACCGATCAGGCGATTGCCGCAGCCAACGAAGGTTTCGCTGGCTTGCGGGAAGCGAGCATGGAAGATCGGGCGAAGATCGTCGAAATCGTGAAACGGATTTGCTTCGAGCAATCTGAGGAACTCGGAAAACTCGAGTATCAGGAAACCAAAGTTGGACGCCTCGAACACAAAATCGAGAAGCTGCAGATCATCAAAAAAGTGCCCGGCACCGAATGGATGAAAACCGATGCGATGAGCGGCGATCACGGTTTGATGATTGTCGAATACGCTCCCTTCGGCGTCATCGGTGCGATTACTCCCGTCACTCACTCCCTGCCGACACTGGCTGGCAATGTCATTAATATGGTTGCCTCTGGAAACTCCATGGTCGTCAATCCTCACCCGAGCGGTAAGAAAATCGCTTGCGAAGGTGTACGACGTTTCAACCGGGCCATTTATGCCGCAACCGGTTTGCAGAATGTGGTCACGATTGTTTCTGAGCCAACATTGGAATCGGCTGAGCGAATCTTTCAGCATCGTGATGTAAAAGTCCTGTGTGTCACCGGCGGACCGGGCGTTGCCCGAGCAGCGATGGCCAGCAGAAAGAAAGCGATTGTCGCCGGGCCGGGAAATCCTCCAGTTCTCGTCGACGAAACTGCCGACCTCGATAATGCTGCTCGTTCAATCATTGCTGGCGGAGGATATGATAACAACCTGCTCTGTATCGGTGAAAAAGAAGTCTTCGTAGTTGAGTCCGTATTCAATGAATTCATGGCCGCGATGGATCGAGCAGGAGCTGCTCGTATGAATTCGAGCCAGATCGACCAACTGACCAAAGCCGCTTTCAGCCCCCCAGAAAACAAAGACGATCACTGGCACCTGAATCGGGATCTCGTCGGACAACACGCCTCTGTACTGGCCAAACATGCCGGGATGTCATTACCGGAAGCGACACCACTCCTGTTCGGCGAAACCGATGAACAGAACCCGTTCGTTCCCGAAGAACAGATGATGCCTTTCGTTCCAATCGTCCGCTGCCGCAATGCCGATCACGGTATCGATTTATGCGAAAAATACGAACACGGCTTCCGACACACCAGCCTGATTCACTCACGCAATGTCCGCACAATGTCCACCATGGGACGCCGCATGGATACAACTCTGTTCATTAAAAACGGCCCTTCACCAGCCGGCTTAGGTCTCGGCGGAGAAGGGTATCTGTCCTTCAGCATCGCGACTCCGACAGGTGAAGGAGTGACAAACCCGATGACCTTTACTCGGCAACGACGGTGTGTGATGGTTGATGATTTGAGGATAGTGTAATTGTTGAGGGTTGAAAGTTGAGTGTTGAGGGTAATTGATGAACGGTCGATTTGGTTTCGAACGATTGGAAGTTTGGCAGTATGCCATTGAGTTGACTTCACTCGTTTATCAGATCACTCGAAATTTCCCTGGTGATGAACGGTTTGGATTAACCAATCAATTAAGAAGATCCTCGAACAGCGTGGCTGCAAACATTGCAGAAGGAAGTGGACGAGGTTCAACGAAAGACTTCAAAAGATTTATTGGAATCGCATACGGTTCACTAATGGAAGTCGTGTCACATTTACATGTTGCCAAAATTCAGCAGTTCATAACCGAAGAAGATTTTAATAGAACAATCAATTTGTGTCATAGCATTTCAAAAATGCTCAGTGGATTAAAAAACAGCCTTAAAGAAAAATAACCCTCAACCCTTAACCATAAACACTCAACCAAAATGCAACTTGCCAACGTACATGGAAATGCGACTGCGACCGTGAAATATCCGGCAATGACCGGGTGGCGGATGCTGGTGGTGCAGCCTTTGATGGCGGATGGATCGCCGGATGGGTTTCCGTTGCTGGCAGTCGATAATTTGGGAGCAGGGGTTGGTGATACGGTGATGTTGACAACAGACGGAGCCGCGGTGAAGGAGATGATGAAAAGTGAGGCTTCTCCTGTGAGATATGCGATTATTGGAATACAAGACTAAATAATTTTATGAACCTGGATCAGATTGACATTGATGGAATCGTCCAAAGCGTGCTGCAGCAATTGCGGCAACGTGAGGATCGTCCGTTGGTGTCAGCAATTGAGCCAGTTAGTCAACCTAAGTTGAATAACGTGGCCGTGATTCAGTCAGCAGTTGTGACCGCTGATTTGCTGACGGAAAAAGTTGGTACAAATAAGACAGTTAGAGTCTCACCGAAAGCCATCATCACACCAGCGGCCAGAGATTATTTGCGTGAGAAAAACATCACCGTTGAATCAGTTGATGTGGCGACAACACAGAACCAGACAGTAAAAAGTGAAAGCAAACAAAATGGATGGCATGGACTTGTCGTCTCAGCCTCAGAAACTTTGAACAGCTGTCTGCAGAATTTAGAGAAATCATCAAACAGTCGCTGGTCGCAGGAGTTGAGTGACTCCACTGCTGCAGCCGTCAAGTTGGCTCAGCAGGAAGTGGCTCGGGGAAACAAACGCGGTTACATGATTTTCACGGACAAAGTGGCAACCGCCTGTTGTGAAGTGAATCGTAGTGAGCAGGTTCGTGGCGTCATCATTTCACGCGTTGCTGATTTGCCGGCGATTGCGGAAGTGAAAGCCAACGTGATTTGTCTTCCCGCCAGCGGATTGAGTTTCATGGAATACCGCCAGATTTTTCATCAGCTCATGACGGAGAACACATTATGAGAATCGGCGAAATTATCGGCAAAGTGACCCTCTCGACCTGGCATCCTTCCTTGAAGGGTGGTTCCTACCGAATGGTCGTGCCGTTGACACTGGAGAACTTGAAAGGAACGTCGGACGAACGCGAAGAATCATTCGTGATCTACGACGAATTCGGAGCTGGCAACGGAACCATCGTCGCCATCGCCGAAGGCCCGGAAGCCTCTGCCCCTTTTCATCCCGAACAAAAACCAATCGACGGCAGCAATGCGGCGATTTTGGACGAAATAAGGGTTAAGAGTTGAGTGTTGAATGTTGAGGGATTTGTTTTCCTCACATCATACAACGCAACAACAATAAACCCTCAACAATAAACCCTCAACCTTAATACCGGAGCCCAAACATGGAAAACCGTTGGAATAGTGGAATTAACGATCGTAAGCTCAAAGAACAGATTTGTGAGATTGGGCGTCGTGTTTATAACAAAGGCTTCGCTGCTGCCAATGATGGGAACATTTCCATCCGTGTTGGTGAGAACGAAGTGCTTTGTTCGCCGACCATGATCTGCAAAGGATTCATGGAGCCGGATGATATCTGTGCGGTCGACCTGGATGGGAATCAGTTGGCCGGGAAGCGAAAGCGAACCAGTGAAATTCTGTTACATCTGGCGATCATGAAAGAACGGCCCGACGTCAAAGCGGTCGTTCACTGTCATCCGCCACACGCGACCGCTTTTGCAGTGACTCGTGAGCCAATTCCTCAGTGTATTCTGCCTGAAGTCGAAGTTTTCATGGGTGAAGTCCCCATGGCTCCTTACGAAACTCCCGGCGGACTCGAATTTGCAGAAACGGTTGTCCCTTTCCTGAAGGCGACCAACACCATCATCCTGAATAATCACGGCACCGTCAGCTTTGGTAAAGATTTGCAGGAAGCCTACTGGAAGACGGAAATTCTGGATGCGTATTGCCGCATTCTGATTTTGTCCAAACAACTCGGCGGGGTGACTTACCTCAACGAGCAGAAGAGCCGTGAGTTAATCGACCTGAAAAAGAAGCTCGGCTTCGACGATCCTCGCTTCCACAGCGAAGATTGCGACCTGTGCGGCAACAGTGCCTTCCGAGATGGCTACAAAGAAAACATGCCACAACAGAAGTCATTCGAAAAGGCTCCGTCTTATCCGGGCTACCTGCAGAAACCTGCTTACGAGCAGAACGGCCAGGCCTGCAGCACGAAAAACAACAACGGCCAGATCGATACCGATCAGCTCGTGAAAATGATCACCGAACAGGTGATGGCTGCGTTAGGGAAGTAGTCGCTGGTCGCTAGTTAATAGTTATTAGTAGGGTGCGTCCTGACGCACCGAAATCGACATCGAATGCAATGTGCTCTTACGCACTATTATTAAGCGGTAATCAGTTCCGCACAGAACGAGTGGAGACATCATGAAGGTCAGTATTATTGGTGGTGGTGGTTTGGTTGGTTCCTGTGCGGCTTTTGCTTTGCAGGCCGGCGGAATTGTTCGTGAGATCGCTTTAGTCGATGTCAATCAGGAGCTTGTTGAGGGGCAGGCTCTCGATCTGATTCACGGGGCGACGTTCATGGCCGACCAGAAAATCACTTCCGGTGGACCGGAAGCCTCTCGCGATGCCGACGTGATTGTCATCACCGCAGGATTGCGACGCAAACCGGAAGAGAGTCGACTCGATCTGATCAATCGTAATGTCGCCTTGTTCCGCAACATTCTGGCTGACCTGAAGAGAGTTGGCACGAAAAAAGACGCCATCGTCTTTGTCGTCTCCAATCCCGTCGATGTTCTCACCTTCCTCGCCTTGCAGGAACTCGGCTTGCCGCCGCATCAGGTCATCGGACTGGGAACTGTTCTCGATACCTCTCGCCTGCGTGGCATGATGGCTCATCGTCTCGATGTTCCTGCGACTCAAGTGCAGACATTGATTCTCGGCGAGCACGGTGACAGCATGGTGCCGATCTGGTCAGCCGCTCAAATTGCAGGTTTGCCATTGGATAAGTGGCCGGGCGTGAGCAGCACGTTGATTGCCGAAGTCGAAAAGAAAACCCGCGGCAGCGGAGCAGAAGTCATCAAGAAGAAGGGCGGAGCCGGTTTCGCAGTCGGTGTTTCTATCGCCGAAGTTGTGCATAGCATCGCCTTGGACAAACAGCGAATCCTGCCGATCTCCTCCCTCCAGAACGGAGCCTACGGCTTGCGGGATGTGAGCATCTCCGTCCCGACCGTTGTCGGACGAGCTGGTGTTCTGGGGCATGTCGAAATCGACCTGTGGCCGAAAGAACGGATGGGACTGCAGAACTCTGCGAATGTACTCCGCGGGACAATCGATACGGTGCTCAAGAGTATTTCCTAATCAGGCACAACACATGAACCTCGCCAAGTGTGGCTGGGGTCGTAGTGCAGCGAAGCCCCCAGATGGTCGTTGATACTGGGGGCTTCACTTCGTTCGACCCCAGCCACCCATCGCACAATCATCATGAAAATACCCGAGTCATGACTGACTCGGCTCGCCTGACATGATGTGTTATCAAAATCAATTTCGTCAGGCAGTGCCTGACCTACGGCTCTTACTGCAATTCTTTCCCGCAATGCTTGCAATGTTTGCGGTCGCAGGGGGTTTCCCGGCCGCAGTGCCAGCAGGTGAGTTTGGTTCCGGTGTCGAACATTACGGCCAGGAAGTCCAGAAATGACATGCCGGTCGCCGCGTAAATGATAAAAAAGAGGAAGATCCCGGCAATCAGGATCACGGGAAAGAAAACAATCCAGAAGAAAAAGCTGCCGAACCACATTTCAAACCCGCCCTATCTTGTGCATTTTAACTACCACCACCCCAAGCCTGTCCGATCAGGGAAGTCAGGCAGATTTGCATCAATGTCTCGATCGTGATGTGCCGATTATCTCGATTATAGCGAATGAACTCGTTGCGCGATTGTAGTGCGCGGGTTCCAATTCGCTTTTTCCCAAGAGAAATATCACGGTCTGCAGAACATGACGTTTTGTTGATTAGAGCCGATTTTATGATTATGTAGCGGGGGTTTGCCTGGAAAAACAAGGCAAATACCACAAATGACGCTTTAATGAACTGCATATTGCAGTAGGGGACATCAGGATGATTGTCACGGGTCAGATTATGAAATCCATGCGGTTTTGCGGATACTTTTTCGCATTTCTGATTGGAGCCTTCTCCGTAACGATATGCCAGGCGGCTCCGAAGATTATTCAGTTTGATTCGCCAAAATCATCTCAAGCAACTTCCCCAACCGTGGCGATCATCGGCGCGGTCAATGAACCGGGAACCTATCAGCTGCAAAGCCGCACGCTCACTCTTGCAGACATGGTTACCCAGGCAGGCGGATTGACTGAAACTGCTGGTCAGAAAGTCCAGATTGTGCGTGGTGGGAGAGCCGGGATTGTGTTGTTCTACCAGTCTCAAATGGATTACACCCTGCGGGCTGGGGATGTGGTGATTATTGCTGAAGGCTCTCCGAGTCGGGCAAAAGTGATCTCGTATGATCATGAAAATACGAATGGAAAATCGACCGCAAACTCACTGGTTGTTCGGGCAACACATCATCAGCCAGCGACTCGAAAATCGAATTATGGACATATCGTTCTGGTCGGCCTGCAGGATCATGCGGTTGTCATGCCACTCTGGAAACCGGAATTAACAACAGACGATTTGCTGACGACCTGGCTGAAACAGCCTGCCGAAGTGGCTCAGGGAGTTCAACTGATTGCCGGACCTCGCAGCCGGGGAGAAGTGAACGAACTTTCTGACGGCATGGTTCTTCAAGTCCCCTCGAAGCTTGTCGACGGAAATTCGTTGCCACGTTTGCCATCGATTTTCGGTAAGCAAAACAATCCAGAAGCGAAAAGTGAGAAATCAGCAAACGACTACCAACCAGAGACACAGATTCAAAACAGATGGTTGAAGGACAACGGGATTTCAACGGATTTACAGCCAGTACCCATCACACCAAATACCTCTGCAAAAATTGTCACCGAACCTGAGCCATTGGCTTCGGTGCCGGAGTTCAGCCTGCCGACGTTGATGCAAGCCATCCAGCCGAATCCTGAGAACAACATGCAGGCAATGAGACCAGAACTGCGAATCGATTCTCCGCTTCAGGATCCGACAATGGGAATGATGGTCATCCCACAGAGCCCCACTCCAGTAGCAGCGGGCATGTCAGCACAGTCTAATACCTCAGAAAGTCGCATTTCGTATCAGCCTGAGAGCGGGCAAAGTGTTGACGGCGCTTCGAGCGTTCCATCGTTCGAGACCAGCTTTGATAGCTTTGTGAATGAATCCTTACTGGGAGAAAACACCAGCGAATCATTGCTCAGTCCTGTCAGTAATGAAGAAATCCATCTGGCAGCCGCGAATGAAGTGATTCCGAATCCAATTGATGTCAACGAGCCCAATCAATCCTCGTTCATTGGCTTAATTGCAGGGGGAATTGTCATTGTCGGAGTATTTACGGTGATTTTTGCTTCTGTGAAAACACACTTGGAACAGGCTGAATTTACCTCTGATGACGAACTGGAAAAAGAACCCGTCGTGAAGACCAGAGATGTGAAACCGCTTGTGAAAAGCCCTGTGGTTGAATCTCAACGACAGACGGCTCCGATTGCAACGTCTGAGGAAGAGGCACTTCTCCAGGCGTTGACAGAGGATCGCCTTCCGACCATCGAAGAACGCGTCTTAATGCCTCGGGAAATGCAATTCTTTGGCAAACCACATTTGCATTATGAGTTCCGCGTCGATGCGGCTCACGAAATTCCGAAGCCACATATTCAGACACCAAAAGTGAATGCAGAATCCAAACCAAAAATTGGATCAGGGCCGACATTTCGTATTACTCGCGAAGATGTTCAATGGCAGGGACAGGTCGGGATGGAACATACGTCTTCAGACTTCTTTCAACAAACGACACCGAATTTGAGATAGAAAAGTCAATCTCAGAGAAGTTTAACCCGTCATTGAAAAGCACCGCATTCAATGACACTTCGGGCCTCTGGCCACATATTCCGCGTAAGAATTGAAGCTGACTATGAATATCGCAATCGAATTTGGAGGCGGCGAATTTCGTTCGTTGCGACGTGAGGGAACTCGATTGCTGGCGCGTCGGATTTCCACCGACTATCTCGTCATCGATGCGAATGAATCTCGCCGTAAAATTCTCGAACGTCATAGCGAGGAGTTTGCCCGTTGTGATGCAGGCATCATCGTTTACGGAAATGCTGCTAATGAACTGGCGGAATTGCTGACATTACCTTTGCAGTCGGCATTGGAAAATGGTCACTTGCGAAAAGACGACCCGGTTTCCCGTCAGTTTCTTGGCGCACTGGTAGAAGGCTTGCTACCTGTGCCGACCAGGACGAACTCCCCCTGTATCGTCATCGCCTCGCAGGATGATCAAGATTCGAGTAGTCAGGAGGAGGTTCGGTTTCTGACTCAACTGGTGAAACTCCGAGGGTATCAGCCCGAGGTCATTTCACCGGGTCTGGCATTAATTCTTTCCGAATGTTCCGGCTCCGGTTTTACTGGTGTTGGCATCAAAATGGGTGCGACACTTCTGGATGTTTCGTTTGTTTACCAAACCCGTGAACTTGCCCGGTTTACGATGCCTTGTGGCGGTCAGCGAGTCGATCGACAGATCGCCATTTCGCAGAACTGCTTTGTCCGTCTGCAGGATGGACGTGAAGTGCTCGATGTCCGCCCGATACGAATCTGGCGAGAAGGTGTCGAGACACTCAACCACATTTCCGATTCCCGTACCCTGGAGTTGAGGAATCAGTATCGCGAGATCGCATTCATGGCGATGCACCGAATTCAACAGGAGTTGAATCAGGATGGCATTCTCATTCCTAAGCAAGTTCCACTAGTCATTGGTGGGACACTGGCAGGCCCAGCCGGAACGGATGAAATGTTTACTCAGGCGATTTCTGAAATTGAATTGCCGATCCGAATTTCTCAAGCTAGACGTGTTCACAACGTCCGCTTCTCAGCCTTACGGGGCGGATTGATTCTCGGCGAAATGGTCTCCAGGCCGGAGAAATCCGCCGCTTAAGTGAATTGTGCGCTGATATCTCAGGCTCACTTCGTTCGACCCCAGCCACCCAATACAAGAAACACTCGCTTGTGCTTCGTGCATGTCGTCCGTTGCCATTGATATTTCTCTGCATTTCGCTCAGCCTGCCATTATTGTGTGAACCCTGCTCAGAACTCACACGTTTCCTGCTGCATAATCCCATATAAAACGATGAGTGGCTGGGGTCAAAGCGAAGCGGAGCCCCAGATTGTTCGTAATTCCGGGATTTCCTTCAGTCGAGTCCAGCCATCTGGCTAATTCCTCATCTGGACTCCATCATTTCAAAGAGATACTGGATTTTCGAGCCGGGAACTGTGAGAATGGCAAGTGATGATCTAGTGAATATTAATAGTTACCTGCAGCTTTCGGCAGGAGCAAACCCAGTGTTTTAAGATTATTTGGTGCTCATGCGACTGCAGAAACCATTTGAAAATGGTCTTGCAGTTTTGAAAACGGAGAGAAAGCAATAATGGTCTGTGAATTACGACCAACCACGAATCGATGCATAATCCCTCAGGCAGTACTGGCATCGCTGATCCTGTGCCTGCTGGGAATGCTGTCGACTTCCGTGCGAGCCGACGAAAAACCTGCTCTTAAACCGGCTCCAGTCGCTGAAGAACCTGCTGGTGAAGTGGTGGAGGAAGAGGCGGCTGATGAGAAAAAGGATAAAGCGAATAAAACGCCGCTCGCCTTGTATGTGACTGTCCGCAGTCCGGTCGATGACAGTATTTTTCGCAATGTTCGCAACACCGCATTGAAACTTCAGGAACTGGCTCGGGTCGAAAATCGCCCTGCGTTTTTGATTCTGGAAATTCGAGCCGGGCAAAGTGAGTTTTATCAGGTGCATGGCCTGGCTAAATTTCTGACTTCCTCCAAAATCGATCGTGTCACCACCATAGCCTGGGTTCCTGAAACGGTCACAGGAAACAATGTGATTGTCGCATTGGGATGCCAGGAAATTGTGATGCATCCTGATGCTGAACTGGGTGATATCGGCCGCGGCAAGCCGGTCGAACCGGATGAAGAACAACTCGTACTTTCTCTGGCAGAAAAACGGCACAACCTCCGGCTGAATCGCGATCTCGTTCTCGGCATGCTCAATCCCCAAGTGTCGTTGCTGGTAGCGACTGTCGAAAAAGATGGCATGACTGAAAAGCGGGTCGTTACCGAACAGCAGGCGAAAGTTCTGCGAGATAACGGCCTGGCCATTACCGATGTCGAAGTCATCAAAGAT
>DOCI01000248.1:446-15405 GCA_003503535.1 Planctomycetaceae bacterium | reverse complement strand
CCGAGAGCTTGGAATTCTCGTTTCCCACACAATCGATTCTCAACCGGAACTGGCCAACCTGTACGGCATCGATCCGCAAAGCCTTCGAGAAAAGCATGGGCAGGGGGAATCCTCGGTCGTTAAGTTGATCGATGTGACCGACATCATCGATCCCGTCCTCGAAGCCTTTATTCAAAGACAAATCGATCGAGCTTTGGCCGAAAATGCAGAGATTATTATCTTCCGGATTGAATCCCCCGGTGGATATCTGATGTCCGGCACAAACCTCGCCAACATGATTGCTGATCTCGAAGAGAAAAATGTTCGCACTGTTGCTTACGTTCCCGATCACGCGATCAGTTCTGCAGCCATCACCGCATTGGGTTGTGATGAAATCTACATGGGACCCGATGGCCAAATCGGTGATGCGGGTGTGATTCGTCAGGAGTTCGACGGAGCCTTTGAACGAGTCCCGGAAAAATTACTCAGTCCTTTACGACAGACATTGATTTCACTGGCCGAACGCAAAAAACGCCCCCCGGCTATTCTGGAAGCGATGTCGTTCAAAGACCTCGAAGTTTTTCAGGTGACTCATCGAGAGACAGGTCGTGTCTGGTATCTCA
Source organism: Planctomycetaceae bacterium (assembly GCA_003503535.1). Taxonomy (GTDB): domain Bacteria; phylum Planctomycetota; class Planctomycetia; order Planctomycetales; family Planctomycetaceae; genus Rubinisphaera. Next base: position 14,803 of record DOCI01000248.1, on the reverse strand, counting down.
CCGAAGCCGATATTGAAAAATCGAATGGTGAATGGATCAAAGGCCCGATCGTTCCCGAATCAGCTAAGGGACTGCTGCTGACTTTGCAGGATGATCGAGCAGTCGAATTGAAAATCGCGGCTGGTGTTGTCAACGATCTCGATGACCTCAAAGATCGCCTCAACATCCCCGCCGATGTCGAACTCGATGCTGTCGGCCGCACCTGGGTTGACTCCCTGATTTACCTGCTGAACGATCCATTTATTACAGGTTTTCTCCTGTTTGTGGCGATCATCTGCATTTATATCGAACTGCATTTTATGGTGGGGTTCTTTGGAATTTGCTCGGCTCTCTGTTTTGGGATTTTCTTCTGGAGTCGTTATCTCGGAGGGACGGCTACCGGGCTGGAAATTGTTTTATTCATGATGGGTATCGCCTGTATTCTGATGGAAATTTTCGTCATTCCCGGCTTTGGTGTCTTTGGCGTTTCGGGAGGCTTGCTGATGGTCCTTTCGCTGATTCTGGCCAGCGAAACCTTCAATAATATCGAGCCGGAAGTGAACTCTCAGAAGTTTGTGGAGGCGGTCACGATACTTCTCGTTCCGCTCGCGGCGGTGATTGTCTCGTCGATGTTTATCAATAAATATTTGCCTCAAATCCCACTATTGAGGCACATCGTATTAGTTCCACCAATTCGAAAACATGCTGGAGATACTGACACTCTCCAGTTACGCCCGGATCTCGCGGATGGGAAATCGGGATTATTCGTCGGAAAACAGGGAGTCGCATCAACGATACTCCGGCCTTCCGGCAAAGCCCGCTTTGAAAATGAACTGGTCGATGTGGTCACGCAAGGCCCGTACATCGCCGCGAACTCTCCAGTGGAAATTATCGAAGTTCGCGGACGACGCGTGGTTGTGCGGTCTCTGCCCGAAAGCACTTGAACTGAGCTTAAAATTGCGGGTGGCGGGGGCGCTCCGCTTCAGCGGAAGCCCCCGATCGTTCAATGTCTCGGGGGCTTCTCTGCGAGAGCGCCCCCGCCACCCTCCCTGATTGTAGGAATACAAAGCAGAGTAGGCTTTTGCTCCTACTCAAGCATCAATCCGCACATGCTTCAAAACCTCAGCAGCTGACATCACATAGCCGATATAGAACGGACCGAATTCCGCGTAACGGGCAGAGGCTTTGTCGAATCGCATCGTATAGACGATGTCTTTCACGTGAATCGGATTGCGAGCCCACAAGGTAACGCCCCATTCCCAGTCATCAAATCCGGTCGAAGCAGTGATCAACTGAGAAACTTTCCCTGCGAATTTGATTCCCGATGTCGCATGTTCGGCCATTAATTCGGAACGGGCACTGAAAGGGAGATCGAACCAGTTCGCGTGGGGATCACGAATCTTGTTCATCGGGTAAAAACAGTGCACGGGATAGGGTGGGATTTCGGGATAAATCCGCTGTTTGTTCATCGCGGGCAGACGTTGTTCGTAGCCGCGAACACGAGCTTTGAACATGTCGTCTTCAGGATTGGCCCCTTCGCGAATCAGTTTTTCAGAGAACTGTTCGAGAGTCGGCACATACTCGGAAATTTCCGTCAAAGAGACGAACGAATACGTCGGTTGCAAAACCGTTCCCAGTTCTGAAGAACGGAGTTCCTGACAGATCGTGTCAATCACCAGCGGATCAGGATCCATCAGCATCAATCCCAGGTCTGCCCGATGCCCGGAAGTGGCAAACACCTGCATCCGTTCTGGAACTCCTGCACGCTCTGGATTCAGGATCTCGATAACCTGCTGAATGCCCCGTCGACACTGTTTTTTTGACAGGTTCTTCAACTCCCGTTGATTCACCTGATAATAAACCTGCAGACAATGCCAGCCTTCGTGCAATTTGATACTTGGCTCTTCTTGCGGGGTCGAGGGCATTGGAGGACGTCCAGACATTTCGATACTTTCCTGGGGAGTTTTGAGGGTTGAAAGTTAAAAGTTGAGGGTTCTATTCATTAGCCACTAATTCGGTTTACGCTTTGGCTTCGCATCCCGTAGTGGCCAATTGGGATCTTCTTCACGAGCATCGGCCATCAGGCGTTCTGCTTTTTTGACAAGATCTGGTTTCTCATTTGCAAGATTGTGTTTTTCACCAGTATCTGTTTCGAGATTATACAGTTCGATCGGCAGAGACGGTCCATTGCGGACGGCTTTCCAGTTACCGAAACGAATCGCTTGAATCGATTTTCCTTCATGCAATTCCCAGTAAAAATAATCACGTTCGGGAGCAGATCCCCCTTTGAGGAAACTGACCAGCGACTTTCCATCGGTACGAACATCACCTGGAAGTTCGGAATTAGTTAATTCGACAACGGTCGGGAGAAAATCCCAGAAGGCCCAGGGCTCTTCAGTGACACGACCGGCGGGAACAGTACCCGGCCACCAGGAAATGGCCGCCTGGCGTAATGCTCCTTCATACATGCCTCGTTTGTAGCCACGCAATTGACCGTCCATCGTCTGATCAAACAGTTTTCCAATTTCGGAATTGGGATTGAATGACGAACCATTATCGCCAGAGAAGATGACCAATGTGTTTTTGGCGATCCCTTTTTTTCGCAGCAGATCGAGAATGCGACCGACATCGCTGTCGAAGCGAGTGACCATAGCCGCGTAGTTCTTTTGCAACTCGCTCCAGTCTTTTTCAGAATAAATTCCCTGATCATCGATCTCATAACGACCATGCGGCAAGGTCGCTGCATAAAATAGAAAGAAGGGGCTGGCATTCTGCTCGTCGATCCAGCGAATCGTTTCATCAGCGAGATAATTTTGAGCATAAGATTTCCCCCGCCCCGGTTTGCCGGTGTTACCGGCAAGTTCAAAACGTTGGTCGTCGTTGTAGAGATAAGTCGGGAAGTAACTGTGAGCGTGTCGCTGGCAGTTGTAGCCATAAAAATGATCGAACCCCAACTTGGCTGGGCTACCCGTTGTATCGAACATGCCCATACCCCATTTGCCGATGCAGGCAGTGGCATAGCCCTGAGATTTAAGATGCTTTGCAACCGTATAAGTGTTGGCCGGCATTGGCATTTGACCTTCCGGCTGAATCTCGCGATTCGCTCGAATCGGACAATGTCCCATATGCAGACCCGTCATCAGGGAAGAACGAGATGGTGCACAGACAGACGTTCCGCAATAAGCCTGCAGGTAACGTGTTCCTTCGGCAGCCATCTGATCCAAATGCGGAGTTTGAATCCGTTTCTGACCGTAGCAACCCAGATCTCCCTGGGCGATATCATCCGAGAGGATAAAAATAATGTTCGGCTGCTCACTGGCAGTCGAGTTCGAACAAGAAGCCAAAGCAGCCATCAGACAGAAGATAAATGAGAGTAACTTCATCGATAAGAATTCCTGAGTGTTGAAATCATCGAGTTATTCCATTGGTCATTCGACCGATGGTCTCCTCACAATAATCCGCATCGCGTAACTACGAAAGGGAATGGCAGAAATCGATGAACATAATATGGATTGATGTGTCGAACATGAACTGAACGATCAAACCCGATCCATTCAGCATTTATGCTTGTAGTTTCGCAGAAAATACGTTAATTTTCGACACTTACACAGAGCCGAAGTGGCGGAATGGCAGACGCGTCGGATTCAAAATCCGATGGGGGTAAACCCCGTGCGGGTTCGAGTCCCGCCTTCGGTATCCAATTGAAACGCTCGCCCTCAATTTTTGAGGACGAGCGTTTTTTTGTGCCCTTTCTTCAGATACCTGCATCCAGCCGAACTTAGCAGGAAGTATACGCAAGACCACATCTTTTGCGACTTTAACGATTGTAGCGGACGCATGAATTGAATCAAAAATTCAATTTTTTCCGATTGCAACTGGCCGATGGAAAGAAATGGTTATTCAATGGTCAGGGTTTTTCCCTAGTAAATACGGATGGTGTGATGCGTGCGTTTTTAATTGCAGTTGTTTACATGTCAGTTTCATCAATTTGCCAGTCCGGTTTTGCTGAAAGTATTGAGTCTGAATTCTTGACGAATGTCAGTTATGATGAGTGCCTGGAGAACTGCTGCGAAAGCAGTTGGATGGATGGTCTGGAATTTTTTGCCGGGCTGGAAGGTTCCAAGCAGCCTCAGGATTTCGGGGTTAATGCCCACATGGGAACCCGGGTGCATGTCAATTATGGCTCGATCATTGTCCCGGAGTGGGGCCTGGGCCTGCAGGTCGGAACGGCGATTAATGCAGGCGATCATGCGGTTCGGGTCACATCCCGTGTTCAGGGAGCCAGTGCCCGTACACAGTCGTTCACAACATTCGGTCTATTTCAGAAGTCGGAAACCGGCTGGACGTGGGGAGCAGTCTACGATTATCTGGCGGAAGATGATTATAATCAGTTTTCTCTCAGTCAGACTCGCGGTCGCGTGAGCTATCGGATGACACCGGATCGCGAAGTCGGCTTCTACGGAATATTGCCACTGACAAATGCGACCGAAACCTGGGGAGCGATCCCGGTCGAACTGGAATCGATTGCTCAGGGGAGTCAGTTTTATCGTCAGACATGGGATAATCAGTCGGAAACTTCGATCTGGCTGGGAATGGCGGAAAGTCATGCTCAGAACAATGTCGCTTTGGGAGACCAGAGTCGCACACCGAATGTACTGATTTATGGAGCCGACTTTCACGTCCCGCTCAACAGTCATATCGCACTTTTCGGAGAAGCGAACTTCATCACACCTTCCGATACGGGCACCGTCGATGCCTACCTCGGATTCGTCTACTACCCCGGCGGCAACGCCTACGGCTGGCGAAAACTACGTAACTCGCCCGTGCTTCCTGTGGCCAGCAATACATCCTTCTCAGTAGATTTGCGAAGATAACTTATTTGTTGCAAACAGAGTGCAATGACACAGGTTGGGTAGCAATCCGCTATTCGACCAGTTTGGAATTGTCCTTCCATCCAAATTGTGCGCAATCATTGATAAGTGATCAGCCGAGAGTCAAAATCCACGAATTGTTCACCTCTGATCAAGCGTATGACCGAATTGATGCAATAAATCCTCAGAATCGAAAACTTCGCCACGATCTTTAGAAATCGACGTAATTATGTCGTCCCAGATAGGCATTTCCCGTCAATAGCTCTCCTGCGAACTAAGTTTGAATACAGATCAAACTTGGATCTCGCGTGCTCATGGAGAGTTTACCAATATGACAGTCACCAATCTGGACCACACCAATGCCAGTTCACATTTCGTGAAAAACGGCGTTGATGAGATCGATATTTGCGAAGTTACAGGGCAGATTGAAACTGATCCCCGGATATCGCACGGCATGGCTCCCGTTTCGCGGAATGCCCAACAGCTTCAGCAAATCGGTACATACCGGATCGTCAAAAAGTTGGGTGCTGGCGGGATGGGTGCGGTCTATCTCGGTATTGATGAACGTGACAACTCCGAAGTCGCCATCAAAGTACTTACTCAAGATGCCGAACCTGATCTGGATGCCGTCCGTCGTTTTGAAAAAGAAGCCAAACTGCTTGGCGAGGTAAATCATCCTCACGTTTCTAATTTGAGAGATGCCGGCGAATGGAATGGCGTTTTTTACCTCGTGATGGACTATGTCAACGGGATCGATCTCAAAGTACTGCTGGCCGTCGAACGAAAACTTTCCGAGTACTTGGCCCTGGGGATCATTCGAGACATCTGCGATGCCCTGGCCGAAGCCCACTCACGCGGAATTGTTCATAGTGATATCAAACCCGCTAATGTGATGCTGGTTGTTGAAGAAGTTCCCGGACAGGAAGCGGTCCATACGTTATCCGAATTGATTCGCGGCGGTCATCATCCGATGGTCAAGTTGACCGACTTCGGTCTGGCTCGGCACGTTGACCAGTCCGAATCGATGGCGATGACCAAAACGGGAGCCATGCTCGGCACTCCGTATTATCTCTCGCCGGAACAATGCTCGGGACAGTACAAAATCAGTCCGGCGACCGACATTTACGCATTGGGTATCACCCTGTTTCAAATACTGGCTGGCAGGCCGCCATTTCAGGCTCCCGATCCCGTCAAACTGATTACGATGCACAGCTTTGAAGAAGCACCCGATATTCGTAAGCACAACCCCGAAGTCAGCGATGGCGTGGCTGCTCTCATTGAACGCTGCCTGCAGAAAACTCCCGATCAACGCTTTGCCGATGGGGCTCATTTACGCGATGAAATCGATCGATTATTGCGTGGAGAAACCAACGATGTGGCCATTCATCCCATCGTGCCTGAGGTTAAGTCTCAAATCACAGAAGCCGTCTGGGAATGGGATTTGAAATCGACTCCACAAGAACTCTGGCCACTTGTCTCCAATACCGAACGCATCAATCAGGCAGTCGGTTTACCGTCTGTCGATTATCAAACGGAACGGGACGAGAATGGGCAGATACGAAGATTCGGGTCTTTCAAATTGGGCTTCTCAAAACTCACCTGGGAAGAACATCCCTTTGAATGGGTGGAAGGAAAACGCCTTGGAGTTCTTCGCGAATTCAAGAATGGCTCATTTCACTGGTTTGCCAGCATTGTCGAACTACAGCCCTTATCGAATGGTGGTACAATATTACTGCATCGAGTCCGCGTAGCCACACGAGGCATGTTGGGACGCTTCCTGGCTCACCTTGAAGTCAACGTCAAAGGCCGCAAAAACCTCGATCAGGTTTACAAGCGGATTGATTCTGTCATCGCGAAGAAATCAAAACAGGTCAACCTGGAAGATCCTTTTGAGTCTCCCGCCAAGCTCACCAGGTCAATCCAGCAGCGGATACAGTCTCGCGTTGAACGACTGGATTCAACACAAGTGGACCAGGATTCTCTTGATTATTTAATCCGGCATCTGACAGATTCTCCTGCTCAGGAACTCGCACGAATTCGCCCGTATGCGATTGCAGAAAAGTGGGGATTGGACAAACAGATATTTTCCGAAACCTGCCTGCAGGCGTGCACAGTTGGTCTGCTCGAATTGCACTGGGATATCCTTTGCCCGACATGCCGAATCTCATCGGACATTAAAGACACCATCGCTGACATCGACAAACACTCTTACTGCGAAGCCTGTGACCTGGAATTCGAAACCGACTTTCAGAACGCAATCGAGGTATTTTTCCGAGTTCATCCGGAAATCCGCAAAGCCGATTTGAAGACGTATTGCATTGGCGGCCCCGAACATGCTCCGCATGTCGTCGCTCAGGCACGGATGTCTCCGGGTGAGAAACTCGAATTCGATCTCGCATTGGACGCCGGCACTTACACATTGCGAGGACCACAACTTCCGTACACCGCACAATTTATTGCCGAATCTAATCAGGGGGCGATCCGAACTTCACTGAAACTCTCTCAAAAGTTTGACACTCGCTGCAAAACAAGACTCCAGGCCGGTCGTCAACTTTTAACACTCGAAAACGGATATGAAATTCCATTGCTGGTTCGACTGGAACGCACTGTTCTCAATCAGAATGTTCTGACTGCAGCCGATGCAAGCCGAATTGCGATGTTCCGAGAACTGTTCCCAGATGAAGTTCTCTCCCGAGAACAACTGACCGATTACACAACCTGTACATTACTCGGCATTCGCATCACTGATCTCGAAGCCTTGTTCGAAGCATCCAGTGAATCTGGTGCATTTCGGATGTTGTCGCAGAAATTTGAAACGTTGTGCCAGTCAGTTGTTGCCTATCGCGGACAGGTCATCAAGCAAGCGGAAGATCGTATTCTAGCCGCGTTCCCAGAAACGAATGATGCACTGGAGTTGACTCATTCCCTGCTGAAAGAACAACAGACCAGAGAATTCAAGATGCCACTCGGCGTCACTTTACATCGAGGCACTACCATGACGACGACCATGAATGGTCAAATGGATTATTTCGGACGCGTCGTCACCACTGCGAATCAAATGCTCGAACGAGCAGTCGCCGATGGATTACTGCTCTCTTCATCGCTGGCACAGGATATCGAAGTGACACAGGGATTGAAGAAGATGAACGTCTTCCCGGAAAAATCAGGCGAACAATCAGATCGAGTCTTTCGGCTCAAATCGTAGTGAATGGAAGAGCGAACATTTCCTCGAATCAAAATTTAGAAAATTAGACACTGCGTTGGCTCTCTTCGTAAATACGAAGTACGTTTCCGACAAACACCTGGAGCAATCCTGAGAAGGTAAAAGTCATGATTATCAACGACATTATGGAAAAGAATGGTATAAATTCAGGGAGTTACGAGTCGCACATGGACTGGTTTCTTGAAGGCTGTTTTCAGCCGGAGGCCAGCACATCCCGCGTCGCAATTACGCGTTCTCCTTTCACGATTGGTCGACGTAACACCAACGATTGCAGTATTGGCTCCCAGAAAGTCTCGGGACAGCACGCACAACTGATCATCGTCGGCGATAAAATCTTTGTTCGCGATATGAACAGCACGAATGGAACGTTCGTCAACGGGAATCGTATCATTGTCGATACCCCATTGGCTGCAAGCGATTATCTGCAATTTGCCGATATGGAATTCCAACTGGGACGCCATCAGGAGCAACGTAACGACCAGACGATTGTCTTTGATGAACCTGAAACTGGTTGGCAGATCTCGAAGATGAATCAGGTCGTCCAGGAGCAGCAATTCCGCATGGTCTTCCAGCCGATTGTCACTGCTGTAGGGGATTCGTTATACGGGGTCGAAGCTTTGTTGAGATGCCATATTGCTGGCTTCGAATCGCCAATCATGTTGTTCGAAATCGCTTCCCGACTCGGGCTCGCAGAACGATTAAGCGATGCCGCTCGTTACAAAGCAGCGATGGCAATTGCGCCACAACATCCCGCCAAACGTCTTTTTCTGAATACTCATCCGAATGAACAACTCGGGCAGAAATTGATTAACTCACTGTCGAATTTACGCTCATGGGTTGGGGATTGGAGCATCGTTCTCGAAATCCATGAAGCAGCTGTTCCCGACTTGGCAACAATCCGAGAGTTTCAGGCACGATTGAAGGATTTAGACATCGAAATCGCCTACGATGATTTTGGAGCGGGGCAGTCTCGACTAAAAGAATTGACAGAAGTTCCACCAAATATCGTCAAATTCGATCGCACAATTGTCGACGGACTTGCAACAGCATCCACACAACACCGAGCAATGGTGCAATCTCTTGTTAACGTCTGTCATGAGAACAATATCATTACACTCGCTGAAGGTATTGATAATGGCGAAGACAGCGAAGTCTGCCGCGAAATGGGCTTTCAACTCTTCCAGGGATACTACTTTGGTCGCCCTGCTCCATTGGAAATGATACCGGATTCAACAATTCAATAAATCGAAGGAATCTTAAGCAAACCGGTGGCGTCCTGGCCGACACTGCTGTCGGTAGCAGTCAACACTGCATTGATTGCATGGTTTTCTCTTAGTGACGCGATCTGGTTTGATCAAGTAAAGCCCGCAATTTCGGTTGCTCCCGCTTCCCAGGTTTCGAGCCAATGACATTCTTCATTTCCTGCGGATCATTCTCGTGATCGTACAATTCAGTCGCGATCACGGAACCATCTTCATAGTCTCGCCATTCGGTATAACGGAAGCGAGGAGTCCGAATCGAATATCCCATCGCCTCTGGGGCTTCACCCGGTTTCGGATAAGCCGGTCGACAATGCTGCGTCAAAGCGGCAGCTTGAACGCTTCCTGCAGGATCCTCAAATAAAGGTCGTAAGCTCACACCTTCCAGACCGCTGGCAGGTTGTTCCAGTCCGCACAGATCGACAAGTGTCGGATAGACATCCAGCAACTCGACAATCGCTGACGTTCGCAGTGCCTCGGTTTGCCCAGGAAGAGAAATAATCATCGGCACACGGGCATCGAGTTCGAAATTGGATGTCTTCGCCCAGAGTGTTTTCTCGCCCAGATGAAATCCGTGATCGGACCAGAATACGACAATTGTACTCTCCCTCAATTTGAGACGATCCAATTCATCGAGCACTTTTCCAATTTGTGCATCGACAAAACTGGTCGCCGCATAATATCCATGCCGCAAGGCTCGCTCCTCTTCCAGAGTCGGTCGCCCGTCGGGACGATCTTTGAAGCCTCTGAGAATTTCCCGACCATCGTGCATGGCAATACCTGGCACGTTTGCCGGTTGATCTCGATTCATCGCCAGTTCAATCTCACTCCGTTCATAAAGATCCCAGTATTTCTTCGGCGGATTGAACGGCGCATGAGGTTTCCAGAATCCAACCGCCAGAAAAAATGGCTCGTCCTTCACCTCGTTCATTGCCTCGACCGCTAACTGAGCGATGCGGCCATCAAAGTAAGCTTCATCCGGGACATCCATCATTTCTGTTCGGGGCACCTCGGATAGATTCCTGGGCAACTTCCCCTCGACGAGCGGCTTGTCATTGCCATGGGAATTAAAATGCATCACCGCGGGTACAGACCAGGAGGCAGGATCTCCCTTATAGTCATCCTGTCTCCAGTTGTGAAAAATCTTGCCAATGTCCCGCGTTTCATATCCGGATTGCATAAAATGTTGCGGCAACGTCACTACATCGGGAACCCGTTCCCGAAAATGAGTAGGCAAATCGTGAATCTGCAAGGTGTCGAGTCCCAACCCAGTCAACATTGAAGCGCGAGACGGATTGCAAACCGCCTGCTGACAATAAGCCCGTTCAAACAAAAGCCCCCGACTGGCCAGCTTGTCGATATTGGGGGATTTCACGACAGTATCGCCATAACATCCCAACTCAACTCGCAAATCATCAACCGCAATGAACAAGACATTCGGTTTCTCTGCAGCCTGCATCCATGAAGCGGATGATACAACCAATAGAGATGTCAGGATACAAAAGGTCGTCCGTCTGAAGTTGATTCTTGTCACGATGACTCCTTCGCCTGATGATACTCAAGCTCTGCTATTCAGTATTAAAAGCTGTACACACATCTGAGCATGACATTTCATCTCCATTCTGGCAATTCTGACAGCAATGTCGAATCGTGTTTAACCCAGTATTTGCATGGTGTCATACTTCCAGGAACGAGGTTCCGGTTGTTCAATTTCCGAGACAGCAAAGAACTCCGAATATCGCGAGGCAATCATCGACTCCACCGCGCGAACATGCCATTTCGCCCAGCCGCGATCACCCCATCGATCAGACCAGCTATTGAGCATGTAGAAGTAATCTCCCTCATATCCCAGAAGACAAATCGCATGCCCGCCTCCGTTATTCCGTACGCGATACGTATCCAACACAGGCTTATCCATCGACTGATCCCACAGGATTCCCAGATATATCGGATATCCAGATCCAATCGCCAGTCGACATTCTTCAGCGGAGTTCACAGGCGTATGCGCTAACAACTGGTGCTGCTCAGCAGGCTCCCAGCAAGCCTCGGGAATCGTGGATGTATATCGTCCAGGAAAAGGAAACAGATGATCTGGACAATTCCCATATTGTCGGGAAGCCTTGATACCGCCGCTGATCGTCGCTCCTGTATCGCTTCCCAGGAGATTGTCAGTCTTCTGTCCGGTCAGATAGCTGAACATCGGCGAGAACGAAATTCCCTGACCGCCGATTCCATTGGAAAGAGCCTCCATACAATAGGATCGTGAGAAACCGGAACAAGCACCTACCTGCCCCTGATCTTTCACCTCAATCTTCCCTCGCGGATCCACCTTCTCCGGCAACTCCGCGGCTTTCAAATACGAAAACTTCACAGCCGCCCCGTACAAAAACGTCTGATCCTCAAGATCATTCCGCCAACCTTTTGCCCGCCCTTTTGATTCTGTCACTCTCTGTTATCCTTTTCATTTCTAACCACACTAGCCACTGGCCTCTCATCACTGGCCACCCATCCCCTGCTTACGCCAATACTCAGCCGCCACCTGCGGACTCCACTTCTCTCCTCCGATCTCAGCCGCATCGCGATTCAAAATCATGAAAGCGTGTTCCCGAATGGCTTTCGACTGTTGCTGTAAGAAAAGATTGGTTTCCATCTCGGTCGACAGTTCACCCGTTTCCAATTTTTCAGCCACTTCCAGGAACAACGCTTTCAATCCTTCGTCATAGTTTTTCAGCACACGTTCGATAGCCGTTTCTGCAGATGTGTTCGGATCATCTCGATGTTCTCCATCTGCCGGATGCCCATTACCTGCTGGCAGGCATCCCAGGACCAAAACCAGCATGCCAATTCCAATCAATCTCATCGATGCCCCTCCCAATTCTGGTTCTGAAGATGTTGTGCAATTAGTTGATCGAGCAGAGATTTCCACTGCGAACTCAGCAGGCTGATCAGCGTAGTACTTAGCCAACAGACCAATGGCAGCAAGATCGTCAGCAGTCCATAAGAAACAGTCAGCCAATGCCATTCTGCTCGCTCAAAACAGATTCCGAACAGCACGCATATGCCACCGAATCCGTAACAACCAAATAACTTAATAACGCTCGGCATAGTCAGTCAGCCAATCTTTCAAGGTCACCAGGGCCGGGCCAATGATGCCGGTCAGTATCAGGGAAATCGCTCCGTTATCCGTGTCGAGGCTCGGCAGCAATTCCGAAAGATTTCCGACAAACACAACCACTGCCGACAATCCAGCCGTCACCAGCAGGTTCCACAAATCCGCTTTGTCGAGTTCAAACGCTCTCGACTCACCTTTGGCAAACATCATCTCTTTTCTCCTTTACTAAAAAATTCAAATCTCACTCTTACTCAAACTGGTGGCACGCCCAGAACGCAGTGAGGGGTGTGGCGATCACACACGACCACGCTTAAACATCTGGGGGCTTCGCTGCGCTACGACACCAGCCACCCATCGCACAATTCTTCAGTTGATGTGTCGTTGAAACATCTCCTTGGCGATCTCTCCCCACGCATCAAACCAGGCCGACGACTTTCGGCTACTCAGACAAATTTCTTCCAGATCCCGATCCTGTGCACGGATCGCCTCACGGATTTCTTCTGCAGTCTGCGAAATGGCTTTCGTCGAATTGGCAATCATTTCCTGAGCCCGAGCTTCTCGTTCGATGGCTTCCAGCTTTTTCGAGATCCACGATTCAAACGGCCCATGAATCCACGAAGGCGGCTTCCACAACCCGTAAACAATCACCAGAAATGCACCGACCACAAGAAAAATGGCCAACCCATGATTCGCCAAAAATTCACCCGCCTGTTCAATCGTCATCACCATCAATTCAATCCACATCGCATTCCAAACCGTTCATTCCTGTTCAACTTAAGCCGATCTGGTGCGCTCATTGACAGTCCTTCCCGGGAGATAGACAAATGCCTAACTTGAGACCACTCCCTTAACTGCATAAAATCAATCGGGAATGCTGGTCATGCCACCGGCTTTCCGCTTTTCAACTTCCGCATTCCAAATATTCCGGATTCCTCATGTATCTCGTTATCGCCTGCAGTTTAAAATCGACCAGTAAAAGCCGACTCCTGGCAGAAGCCGCAGAGCGGAGTCTGCATTCATTGGGACGGGAGGTCGAACTGATCAACCTGCGCGATTTCCCTCTCCCTTTTTGCGATGCCGAGGGTGCGTACGCCGATCCGCATGTGGCGACATTGTCGAAGAAAATCATCGAAGCCGAGGGGATTCTGATCGCCTGTCCGATTTACAACTACGGCGTAAATGCGGCTCTCAAAAATCTGATCGAATTGACAGGCCAGAACTGGCAGGAGAAAGTCATCGGCTTTCTCTGTGCGGCTGGAGGCACCGGAAGCTACATGTCCATCATGGGACTGGCCAACAGCCTGATGCTCGATTTTCGCTGTTTGATTTTGCCGAAGTTCGTTTATGCCACAGGCAATGATTTTGACGAAACCCGCATTTCCGATGAAGGCGTCGAACAACGCATTTCCGAACTCGGCCACACCATGATCCGCATCTCGTCCGCTTTGCGCGAAAATCCATAAGCAGCCAGGAGTAATCGCAGGGGGATCAGGCAGAGTCGTTCGGGATGCGGAGCAATTAGGCAGGCACAATGCAGCTTATCAGTTACTAAGTCTGCTTTGATCACAAAATGGCACACATGATGATTGCATCCTGTCGATGTCATCGACCCAGCCGCATTGCACCATCGATAAATAATCGATCAGCATGTATTATGCGAAATGTCAAACATGAAGGGACGGAAGGCGATGTCTGTCTATTTTTTCGTGTCACACCAACCTCACATCTGATAACCCGATTGTCAACAGCGATATGCCTTCATTACAAAAGTGCGAGTTTGTCCCTTATCTCTCCATCACCGACGCCACGAGAGCTGTCACGTTTTATTCAGATGTTTTTGGCGTAACTCCGTACTTATTGCTAAACATGCCAGATGGGCGAGTCATGCACTGTGAATTTCGCATAGGGGCCTC
>DOCI01000248.1:0-323 GCA_003503535.1 Planctomycetaceae bacterium | reverse complement strand
ATTCTTTATCAGTGAAGAACTCCCGGAGCATGGTGGCACACCAAGTCCAACTCGACTTGGTGCTACAAGTGTTGCGATTCATCTGTACGTTGATGATTGTGATTTAATGGTGGAAACGATGAAAAAGAACGGCTCAACGGTTTTAATGGAACCAACAGATGTGTTCTGGGGCGAGCGATTTGCACGCGTTCGTGATCCTTTCGGGCACGAATGGGGAATTACGACTAAACTACGTGAAATGTCGTCCCATGAAATCCGCGCTGCTGCCGAACAAATGTTTGCCGAGATGTCCGAGTAGTGCAGTAGTGCTCTTTCGAGCTTTA
>DOCI01000208.1:4602-4879 GCA_003503535.1 Planctomycetaceae bacterium | reverse complement strand
GCACACAACCCGAAGTTTTAAGCCGAACAATCCACCAGCGGAGAAGTACCGAAGGCCTGATGAGCGGATTCGCTCGACTTCAATAGAATTTTCACATCTATTTCCCTCACCCTGACTCTCTCACAGAGGGGGAGGGGACTGATCTTATGGTCTCGGAGAGGACCTTGGGGGCGAGGAAATTCAATCAGTCGGATTCCGGTTCTGCCCACGCTTGGACATTCTCTTCATCGAGAATTTCGACGTGCACGACATGGGGATGACAGCAGACAGGGCAATC
>DOCI01000208.1:1656-4390 GCA_003503535.1 Planctomycetaceae bacterium | reverse complement strand
CTCCTGCGAATTCCCGGCTGTGATATCGATCGGGATCACAATTTCTTCGCCACAGGAATCACAAACATAACTGGCTTCGTTCATCATGTCGGAAATGCCTGACCCACAGAGTGTTGCCACCCCTCATGCAGCATAGTAACTGGATTCTTCGTAGATTGTCTCTTCGCTGATGGATTCATCCACACGACGGGGAATGCGAATTCGGAATGTGCTGCCCATGCCAGGTCCATCGCTGGAAACTTCAATCGAGCCGTTGTGATCTTCGACGATGCGATGCGTAATTGATAATCCCAATCCGGTTCCGCCGCCTCCCTTTCGCTGGGTAAAGAAGGGATCGAAAAGTTGCTCCTGAGTTTCCTGCGTCATGCCGCAGCCATTGTCGCGAAAAATAATATTGACCTGACTGCGAATCGGCATCAATTCAATTTCGAGTTTACCACCAGGATCCATCGACTCGAGAGCATTAGATACCATATTGAGAACAACCTGCTTCATTTCACCAGAGTTGACCTCCGCATAAACAGGATCGACTGTCAGCACTTTAACATCCCGGTCACGGAATTTACTCAGATGGGAAACCATGCTGACAACATCGTTTGTCAATTCGGTCAGGTTGGTTTGAGACCGTGTCACTTCCTGACCGCGGGCAAAACTGAGTAACTTTTCCGTAATCTCCTGGCAGCGGAACGCTTCCGTCTGGATCATGCCGAGGTATTTTGTGAAAACTTCCCGGTCTGCTTCCGGACATCCTTCTAAAACCGTTGCAGCCTGCATTTCGAGTGAGTCGGCAATCGTAGAAATAACATGCAGAGGATTGTTGATTTCGTGGGCGACACCTGATGCGAGAAAGCCGACACCAGCCAGTCGTTCGGAACGAATCAGCGCTTTCGTTTTTTCATTCACTTTGCGATCGAGATCCTGATTGATCTCATGAAACTGAGCGGTGACCTGATTGAACACATCGGCCAGGTCGTTCATTTCATCGCCGGTTTTTTTCATTTCGGCTCGGTATTGAAAATCTCCATTGGCAACCCGTTTTGCCGCTTTGTGCAAAACCTGAATCGGTTCAAAAATCCAGTGATTGCTCCATCCGATAACTCCCAGGAATAGCAGGAAGGCCAGGATAAATGAGATAATAACAATGACCAGACAAGCCTGCAGATTCCGCTCCGCTTCGGCCAGTCGAGGCAGAAAGACCTCAAAAGGATCGGGGACAGAATTCACAAATTTATGCAGTGCATTGAGTTGCTGTAAAAAATTACCGACCTGCTGCTGGCGCTGTTTCGGATCAATCAACAGGCCCGCCATCTGCTGTTCTTCAAGAAAAGTGATCGTATCAATGACTCGCGTGCGGAGCAGAGAATAATCGTCGGCCTGAATTGAAGAATTTGGGGGAATATTTTCAAGACATTTTAGAAAATCTCGGATCTCTTCTTTGGAACGCCTTAACGCCATGCCAAATTGTTGATGCTGAAATGCAGCGAAATTTTCCGGATCGTAATTCCCGTTTTCGGGAGGATGATACAGAAGCGGCTCGAAGAGAATATCGATGGCGACAATTAAGTCGGCTTTACGCGGAGCATCCTTAATACTGAACTCGAGATCTGTCACAACGTGACGATAGGAAACCAACCCCACAATGGAGGCGATCGCCATGATGAGCAGTATGAAGAATACTAAAGCAAACTGTACAAACAGCTTACGTCGAATAGAGCATGTTAGAAACACATCGTCCCTCCCTGTCCAGATGCGTTGAATCAGAGGATAATCTAGCAAGTTTGAACAAATTCGCAAAGCAGAGTTCAAAATCCTGCCAGAAAATAGTCATAAATTGAATACGTCGACGACCATTGGAAATGGAACTGTTAGTCGCATAGAGACCGATCGGGAAAGCGGATCCAGGCAATCGCTCCTTGCTAAAGCTCAGGAATCTTTTGCCACCACTTTTGAAGTGTGTGGGGCAGGCATTCGATATGGTAATTTCTCGGGTAGGGTCAATCCGGCAGAGAGTAGAATCTTCCAGCCATCTGTGGCTTCCCAATCGGTGATGATGACATCTTCACTGCGGTAGATCAGCGTGTATCCTGAAGGTGGAAACAAGCAGAGTGGAATATAAACACAAACCAGTTCATCGCCCGTTTCGATATCCTGAGAGCGGGACATCAGATAACCGGCTGCCCGGGCGCGTTCGTGAGGAAAAGGGACGAGCACAACTTTATCGATTTTCTTCAGCCCATCCGGTCCCTGATATGCATACAAGACATCCATAATTGCCACATAAATTGTTGAAATACCAGGTACATTGGAGAATAACCAGTTTAGCCAGTTTCTCAGACGGGTCTGAAACAGGTAGCCTGCCAGATACAAAATTCCGAAGACGGCAAACAGGGAAATGAAGGGTGTGACCAACCACCAGCCGTTCAAATAGTCATCTTCAAAATGCCTGGGAATAATAAATAAGGTGACCGGTGCGATAATCCATCGATGGACCATTAAAAAAATTTGGTAGACCACCGCGACGGTAATCACTGCTGGCATCACAAATAACACACCTCCTATAAGGCGACGAAACATTCGCTGGCGTGTCGTTAATGTGGGGGCTTCCACTGGCGTCTCGCTTACTGATTCCGTCATAAAATTTATCCAGGTGAAGGTTATCGTCAGACATCGCTATGCTCAGAACTTCAGGACATTTGAGCCCGTTTAACTCCACTATACCGCGTTCCCAATGAAA